>DGVV01000179.1:0-26361 GCA_002395085.1 Ruminococcus sp. UBA4275
ACACTCCGCGGTGAGTTTGCAAGCAAACTCACCCATACCCCGCCAAAGGGATACTATCCCTTTGGAATCCCATTTATGTGAAATATAGCAAATACGTTCTTTTTCATATTGTTCCAAAAAAGGGATTCTTAAGGGCTAGTAGCCCTTAAGCGGGAGTTTGAGGTGAATTTGCCTGCAAATTCATGCGAAGCGAGCGGCACCCTCAATATAAATCCGTCGGAGACACTTTATCTACAGACTGAAGCTCCGGTCTCTTTCCAGAAACCGGAGCTTTATTTTATGCCATTGTCTCGCCCGGCTGCATACCGCCGAGATCAAAGAACTGCTTTTCCATTGCGAGCGCACATCCCGCGAGGAACGACTTTTCACCGGTAATGGGACTGATCTTCACGGTCAGTTCGTCATTGCCTGCCAGCATATTGAGTTTCTCCTGCAAAATGCCCAGCGACTTCGGTGCAAAGCAGAAATCCTGAAGCGTTACGGCATTTGCGTGGTTGGAAACTGCGAGATTGTAAACCAGCAGCGCCAGACGGTCCAGCGCGCGGTCCAGCACCGACGAGACTGCCTTGTCGCCCTTTTCGTAAAGTGCATTTGCCTCGTCAATGGTCAGATCCTTGCCGGTTGCCTGCTTCAGCAGCTTCAACAGTGCAGCACGGGTAATCTCTGCATGGACAGACCCGCGCGGATAGCCTTCCCATTCTGCACCTGCCGGATCGAGAATCATACGGTCGATGGCAGCGGTATCCGCAGCGATGCCGCCCAGCAGTTCCTTATCGCTGATTGCAGCAGAATGATATGCCGCACCGGAATAAATGAGAAGCTGATTGGTATTCGGGGCTGCCTTGTAGTCGATATTTGCAAGCGTATAAAGCGCAATCGCACCTGCGGCACAGACCGGCACACTCAGCTCCATCTCCAGCAGATAGCAAAGCTTCGTGAAGGTGACGATGCCGTTCTTATTCTCTGCGCGGAACTGCGCAAAGCGCGGCGGCACAATGCCGATGCCGAGTCCCAGCACCTGCTTATTGGTGATATTCTGCTTCTGCATCAGTTCAACGCAGGTGTTGACGATGAAGGAGATGACCTCCTGCTGTTCGGTTTTGTCGTTCAGTTCCAGCACAGCGCTGCCCAGCGACTCACCCGCCAGATTCGAGAGGCCCACGCAGACATCATTGTCATTGATGACCGCACCCAGCACATACTTATAGCTGGGGTTAATGCGGATCATGGTCTTCTTTCTGCCTTTTTTCTTCGGGCCTTCCTGCGCCTCCGGAATCGGGCCGTTGAGATCCTCCAGAATATTCTGGGAGATCATCTGGTTGGTAATAATCGTTACCGCTGCACGGGTCAGAGAAAGACGTGCCGCAATATCCACACGGGCAAGCGTACCGGCTTCCCGGATTGCAAGCAGAATTTGCCGTCTGTTGCGGCGCTTCAGGTCAAGTTTGCTGATACCTTTCGTATCCATAAGATTCGCTCCTATCTGAGATGTTGTATTACGGCTGTATGAATATCGGGGTATATAAATATTCATATCCCCCTATATATCATCGTACAATATTAGTATAAAGGTTAAATATGAAAATTCTGTGAATGATGTATGATCGGATTGTAAAACATTCGGAAATGAAACATGAAATTTTCCTGAAACTGGGGGATTTTATCGACTTTATTTTATGTTTTAATTATAGCCGGTCGATTGATGTGTCATTCTCCTTTCCATTGTCTTTCCGCTGCCGCGAAGCGTCACATTCAGAGGATGCTTTTCAGCGATCCGAGAATGCATAAAACGGTCGGCATCACATATATCAGCAGCAGGATGCTGCCCATCGCAGCATCTGAGAGTTTCCGCGCAGCCCATTCCGCATGATGCAGCGGCAGACGCTTCCGGAACAGCAGGAGAATCAGTGCCGCAGCGATACCGGTCAGCGTCAGCAGCAGCGCCGTTTTCAGCCCCTGCACATGATGCCGCACCGTCACATGATGCGTACCGGCTGGCAGCCGCACCGCCGCCTGACACGAATTCACGCGGTAAACCGGTGTATCTGCGCCGTCAATCTGTGCCGCAAGACCCTCGTCATAGGCTGCCGAAAGGATGAGCGTACTTTCCTGTGCCGCAGTCACATCGCAGGTATACGTGCCGCCCTGATATTGCAGCGCAGCGCCCTCCGCCTGCTGTACGGCTTCTGCGGTACGGTCTGCGGAAATGCCGAACAGACCGAAGCTTTCGCACGTAAAATCTTTCTTCACAGCAAGCCGCACGACCACATACGAAGCATCTGCCTCTCCCAGAAACGCAAAACCGTTGTCATTCTGCATGGGATATTCCGTGCAGACAGTCTTACCGTTCACCTGCACCTGAACTGCACCGTCCAGCGGCGTTCGCAGTTCTGTGCCGGTCTGTGAATAGAGGTCAAAATAAAGTGCCTGTCTCTCCGGAATAAACAGCGAAAAGCGGATTTCGCCTTCTGTCTCAGGATCATCCAGCGTACAGACTGCGCCGCCCTCCGGTGTCTGCGTCAGGGAGACGCCGTTCAGTGCCGTCGGGGCATATTCCGTGATGAGATCATCCCGCCCGCAATACTGTGCTGCAATCTGCTTCTGCACGGCAACGCGGCTGCCTGCGGGAAGATCCGCAATTTCTTCGGGGGATGCATCCGTCAGCATCGCCGTCGGGAAAAGGATGCGGTTTTCAACAGCATCGAGTCTGTCATCTGACCAGAATTTCTCTGTCCACGAGGGGAAATCTCCGAATGTGCCCAGCTGATAGCGTACATTCCAGAGGGCATCTGAAAGCAGCGTGCCGCCGATGGAGGAGACCTCCATCCAATATGAGGAATAGCCCAGACGCTTCACGCCGTAGAGAAAATCGGCGCGCGTCATGGAGGTATAGTGCGCCAGCGTCGGAAAGCCGATTGCGCCCAGCATATTGACGTGCGCATATTTTTTCGTCATGCGAACGCGGCTGAGGCTGCCGTCATCGGAGAAGGCATCTGCGGCAGAGACCGTCTGCGTATAAAGGCGGTCGTCATTCGCAGCCGCACCCACATAGCAGCGGAAATGCAGCGTGAATTCCGACGCAAACAGCACAGCTGTCAGCAGGAATGCCGTCCGGCGGGAAATCTCGCGATGATGATAAAACAGCATGATCGCGAAATACAGCGTTGTCAGCAGCCAGATCAGCGGCAGAATCAGCAGCACATTTTTTGTGCTGAGCCAGAGTGTTTCTGTGTAGGAACAGAGTGCATCGCGGAAAAAGATCCACAATACAGCCAGATACCCTGCTGTCAACAGGAGAAAACCGCCCAGCACCAGCATCGCCGGTTTGCACTGTGCAGCCGGTGCTTCCGGAATGCGGCTGTGCGCAGAAAGTGCCTGCGCCGCCGCCGTCAGCAGCAGCAGAATCGGAAACATCGCCCAGCGGAACGGAAATGCCTGATAGCTGCCCGTATGCCACATCATATTGACAGGGTCAATCAAAGCGGCGCACAGCAGCAGCAGACAGAGAATGCGGTCACGGCGCAGCGCAGGTGTGCGGCTTCTGCCGCGCATCCAGAGAACCGCCAGCGCAGCCAGCGGAAGTGCCGTGCAGCCGATGACAGCAAGCTTATCTCCGAAATTATTGAACAGATACGCACGCATCAGCCGCTCGATCAGACCGCCGCTGCGCGCAGAGTGCATCACCTGCAAAAAGCACGGCAGCCATACCGCAGCCGTCAGCACCGCCGCCAGCAGACTTGATGTCCAGAACCGCAGCGCAATCCTGCCGCGCTGTTTCTCCGGCACGGTATACCGCAGGGTGAGCGCCGTATAAATCAGCGTGAACAGCACGACCATGAAGCAGAGATAGAAACAAAGCAGCATCATCGTGCATAGCACCAGCAGATACGGCACAGGACTGCCGCCTTGCAGCAGTTTCCGAAGCGCCAGCATCAACAGGGGAACCATCACCAGAATATCCAGCCACATGAGATTCTGATAATAGAACAGCCCGTAACCGGAACAGCCGTACATCATGCCAAGCAGCACCTGAAATTCCGGTGCCAGATCCGGAACACGGCTGCGCAGCCAGAGTGCCGCCGTTCCCGATGCCAGCGCCAGCTTGAGAATCACAAGCAGCCCGACCAGTTGATCTGCGGGGGTATCCGTCAGAAGAATCAGCAGCGAAAACGGATTGCTCAAAAAGAAAAAGAATATGCCGTAAAACTGCATTCCGCCTGCATCCAGCGCCGTGTAGCTGATGCCCTCACCGCGGTGCAGCATCTCCCGCATCTGCATCAGCAGCGGAACTGCCTGCTGTTCCATATCACACCAGACAATGGATCTGCTGCCCAGCGGGAAAATACGGAACACCGCAAACAAGATCAAAAAAACAATCAGTGTCAACACAGCGGTCATAGCCGGAACGGCAAACCGCACAGCAGATCGCTTCATATACATACGCCTACATACGCCTCAAAACACAAAGATCATGCACGGCAACATTCCAAAGCCGCCTTTCCTATCTTACCATATTTATAAGCAAAAGACAAGTAATTTCACAAAATCTTCATGTTCTGCACATCCGGCAGCGGCGCTGCATAGAATATACCGGAACGAAAAGCTTACTGATCTGCCGGAACGCCGATACTGTGCAGATAACCGTGCGAGGTGAGAACCCCAAGCGGCATCACGTCAATCAGACCGTAGCTGGGCGACATGGTATCGCGCGGCTTGGCAACGCTGCCGGGATTGAAAATCTTGATGCCGTCGGCACGGCGGTCCATTTTCACATGGAGATGCCCGAATGCAATGATGTCTGCGCCGGTCGAACGCGCCAGCCAGACGAAATTCTGCATGAAATCACCGAACATATGCTCATGTCCATGCACCACCGTAATCCGGTGCGTGTAAGGCAGATCCAGTGTAATCTGCTTGGGAATATTGGAATCATGGTCACAGTTTCCGCGCACAATATGAAAACGCGGGGCTGCTTCCGGAAATTCGCGGAGCAATTCGGCAGCATCATTTTCGCCGTCTCCGCAGTGGATGATGAGATCGGCGTCACGGTGCAGCAGATATGCGTCCCGCAGACACGGATAGTAGCCGTGAGAATCGGACACAACAAGTATCTGCATAAGCTGAACCTCCTTTTCGTTCTAATTGTTTTTATTATAGCATAAAATGCAAGTGATGTCAAATGTATTTTTAGTTATTTAGACAAATCTGTACACTTGCCTAAACCAGGAAGTCCGTACAGGCAGAGAGGAGCCGATCATCATGGAACAGCCGAAAAATTCCCCGCAGCTTCAGGCATTGCTGCAAGTTGTCGGCGGGAAACTGGGAATGTCCCCCGAAACACTGCGTCAGGAGCTGGAAGCAGGAAAATTTGACAGCGCCCTCAGGGGGATGTCACCGCAGGACAGCGCGAAATTTCAGCAGGTGCTTGCAAATCCGCAGAAGCTCAATCAGATGATGAACAGCCGGCAGGCACGCGCATTATATGAAAAGCTCAAGCGCTGAAAATACAGATAATCCGTTTATTTTCATCGCGCAGCACAGCCTGGAAAAGGAGGAATCGCGGCATGGAGGATCTGTCACAGAAGATTGAATCGCTGCTCTCAGACCCGGAGAGTATGCAGAATCTGGCGGAACTTGCCGCGATGCTGCGTTCGCCGGAGGATACACCTGAAACGGCTGCGGAAACAGACGGCGCTGCCGCCCCCGCTGATGCGGATGCACCGCCGCCGTTCGATGCCGCAAAACTGCTGGGCGCGGCACAGGCATTTGCGCAGGCACAGCAGGACGGTTCAGCAGCGCTGATTCTTGCGCTGAAACCGCATCTCACGCCTGCCCGTGCAGCGCGGGCAGACCGTGCCGCAAGAATGCTGCGGATGTATCATGCGGCGGAGATCCTGCGCGAAAACGGCGTACTTGCTGATTTTCTCGGCGGAACATTGTGAAAGGAGGCTGCATCATGCCAAACCGCTTTCCCATGTGGTGGGTGACGCAGCGTCCGCCCTGCCGCAGACCCGCTGTTCAGCCGCCGTGCCTGCCGCCCGAACAGCCGCCGCCTGCACCGGAAATCCCGCAGGACAAGACAGAAGGGCTGCATATTCCGCAGCAGATCCGTGCGCTGCTGCACGGACTGGACGGCGATACCGTGCTGATTCTGCTGCTGATTCTGCTTCTGCGAAAGGAACAGGCAGACCGCAGCCTGCTGCTTGCCCTCGCCTACATCCTGCTGTAGCGCCGCATACTTGACAAGCTGTGTCGGAATATGTTATAATAGTACGGTAACACCAATAGAAAGGACGTTCAACTATGTACTGGGATTGGGAATTTCAATTTCTGAACTGGATCCAGGATAATCTGCGCAATCCGTTTATGGATACCTTCATGCCGATCATCACAAAATTCGGTGACGGCGGCATTTTCTGGATCGTCATTACACTGCTGCTTTTCATTCCGAAGCGCACCCGCAAATACGCACACGTATCCGCTTTCGCGCTGATTCTCTGCGTGCTGTGCGGCAATGTGGTGCTGAAAAATCTCCTGCACCGCTCCCGCCCCTTCTGGCTTGACAACGGCAACTCGCTTGCCCGCATTGCCTACACCACCGTAGACGGCGTGACGCAGTACTGGCTGGGACACAAAGCCACAACGGACATCGTTCCCGTCGGCAGAACCTGCATGGAGCTTCTCGTGAAAGCCCCCGGCGATTACTGCTTCCCTTCGGGTCACACGCAGGCATCGTTTGCTGCTGCAACCTCCATTTGTATGTGGAGCAGAAAATGGGGCATCCCTGCGCTGATTCTCGCTGCGCTGGTCGCATTCTCCAGAATGTACCTCTACGTTCACTACCCCACCGACATCCTCGGCGGTATCATCAGCGGACTTGTCTACGCCTTTATCGCACTGGCAATCTGCAACAAGCTCTTCAAGAATAAGCCGTGGGACGGCTGCAAGGGCGCTTCCTATCAGCCGAAGCACGCCAAGAAAGAAACCGTCTCCGTACACTGATTCCGCAGTCTGAAATTCTCCTGCGGCAACCGACAGATTCGTATATAGAAAATCTGCCCCCTGCGCGCTGCAAAAGCACGCAGGGGGCATTGTGTTTGGCCGGCTGCTGCGGTCATTCAGAATACGCCTCTCTTGCCGGTCTGGTAATCATAAAAACTTGCCGCAGAATCCCTGATTTCTCTTTCAAGTGCGGCATCATCCGCGATCTTTTTCAGAATGGACAACAGTTCTTCCTTATGCTCCGCTGCGTTCACACAGCGATTCAGCATCCAGAGCGTATGCAATGCCGGAGTACGGTTTACAGAGTCTATCAAAGCAGGCAGATAATCCGGATAAAAATCTTCAATGAAATATGCGATTTCACCCGGATTGCCAAAATCATCAAGCGGATGCCGCTCTATAATCCCGAACAGCTTTCCGACCGTTTCAAGGCCTGCCCCTTCTTCTTTCAGTTTCCCGATGATCGCCGCCGATTCGTATTCAAAATCGTCTGAACCGATCAGGCTTTCTAATTGCTCCAGCAGCGTATCTGTCATTTTTCTCCCCTCTGAAAACGATTGCAGCTTTTCTGTTCAGTCTTTCCGGAGATAGCGCGATGTCCGTTTTTTCTTCTTCTGCTCATACATAATCTGATCTGCCTGCGAAATCAGCGAAAACAGTTTCATATCGCTTGTAACCTTCGACACAAACGTGCCGACACTCGCAGAAAGCTCATAAGGCTTGTGGATGATGCGGTTCATCTCCGCAAGGTGTGTGCGGAAATTCTGCTCAAAGATTTCGGCATCCGCCTCTGTCAGATCTGTGCCGATGGCAATGAACTCATCGCCGCCGAACCGCGCACAGACCATATTGCGGAAGCAGATGTCCCCGATGACGGCTGCGAGCCGCTGCAAGGCAAAATCGCCCTCATCGTGGCCGAAATTGTCGTTGATGAGCTTCAGACCGTCCATATCAATAAACGTGATCATCAGCGTTTCGCCGGTCTGTTCGCAGTGCCGGAACATCTGGTCTGCCAGCCGGATAAAGCCATTGCGGTTATAGATATTGCACATCGGGTCGATGACATACAGGCGATCCAGTTCCCGAATGGCATTATTGAGATTCAGCAGCTTGCGGATATTCTCCAGAGAATGTCCAAGATTCATCATCACAGAATGGCAAAGCAGACTCCGGTAGGGGAAATCGCTGTTCGTGATGATATAGTAGCCCAGACAGCGCTCGCGGAAATGCAGCGGCAGGAAATAGCTGACATTGCCGCCGTCCTGCGGGGGAACGGGGTACATATTCATGCTGTAGAAGGAATCCAGATCGGAAACTTTGCCGTGATCCCAGATCAGCGGCGCACTCATCTTCGTGGTGTAGCCGTGAATCTGATAGCACTTGCCTTTCTCCGCTTTCGGTTCACGGAAGGTATTCTGCCAGTCTTCGCAAAGACAGACACAGCAGCGGTCACACTCCAGCTCCCGTATAAACTGACTGAGCATCCGGAAATGTTCCTCCTTGCTCTCCGCCTCTGCCAGTGCAGAGGTGATGCGGTTCAGCATGAACACATCCGAGCGATTGCGCTTGAGCATGGTATAGGTGCTTTTCTGGTAGCTCATATAATCTGCTGCCTGCGCGCTCTTGCAGCCGCAGCTCCCGCGATAGACCGGCTCAGCATTCAGGGTGATGGTCTTCCTGCATTCTTCTCCTTCCAGCACACGCAGGATCGTCTCACAGGCAATCCGCCCCGCCTCAAACAGCGGCCGTGTGACAGTCGTGAGGGCAGGCGCATGATACCGCGCGTAATAGATGTCATCAAAGCCCGTGACGATCATATCTTCCGGCACACGGATGCCGTGCGCTTCCAGCGTCTCAATGGCTTCCAGCGCCATCGCATCGTTCGCAGAAATCAGCGCATCCGGCAGCGGCAGACCGCTTGCAAGCATCTCCTCTGCTGCGCGAATGCCGTCTTCCGGACGGAATTCACCGAAAAAGATGCGTCTTGCATCTGCCGTAAGACCGTTCTCCGCCAGCACGGAGAGGAAGGTTTCATACCGCGTGACCGCCTCCGGATTTGTCAGCGGGCCGGAGATATAATTGATGTTCTTTGCGCCGTGTTCCCTGACAACGTGCTGCACAATTTCATACATGGCAGAGCGGTTGTCAATGCAGATATTGTAAAAAGCGGGATCGACATTGCTGTCAAACACGGCAGCCGGAATGCCTGCTGCCTGCACTTTCTTCAGAATCTCAGCACAGACTGCATCCGAACCGATGGTATTATTCAGCATGATGATGCCATCAAATTTTTTGAGGTTCATCAGGCTGTAGATGTTATACTCCCCGATGTCATCCTGGCTGTTCTTCAGTACACCGCCAAAGGTCGCAAACACAGCGAGATTGGCATTTGCCGCTTTTGCCGCCGCGATCATGCCGCGCAGCAGACTGCCCTGATATTCCTCATTCGGACCGGCAAGTACAACAGCGATTTGTTTGATGGGTGTAGGTGTCATAATCCGATGCCTCCGATCTAGTCGCTGCACGCCGGCAGCGCAGGTATCTACGCTCTCATTATATCACGGATTAGCTGAAAAATCAAGTGCAGTTCCGCAGTTTTCATGCAAATTTCAGGAGGTTGTTTCCTGATTCAACGTTTTCTCCATGCGGATGCAATCGAAGGTTTCGCCGCGGATGACCGGCGCACCGGCAGCAGCGGCATATCCAAGCCGTTCGTAGAAGCCCACCTTCCCGATGCGCGCCTCCAGCACAGCAAACCGGAAGCCTTCTGCGGCGGCACGGGCTTCCGCTGCGCGCACAATGCGGCTGCCAAGTCCCTTGCCGCGGTATTCCGGCAGCACCACAATGCGTCCCAGCATCACGGCATCTCCGCCCAAAGGATAGAACCGCGCACAGGCAATCGGGAAATCGTCATCCAGCAGCAGCAGATGCCGCGTCTGCGGATCACTGTCACGCGCATCAAATTCCTGTTCCAGCGTGATATGATGCTTGCGCGCCATTGCCTGTATGCGGACATAGCACGCGCCGGCTTTCAGCGCAAAGGTATCTGCATAAACGGTCTTGATCATAGATTTCTCCTCCGACGGCAAGTCCTGTTTTCACATAAAAGAAAAGAACCGCAGCTTGACACGTTACTGCGGTTCGGAGGCTAAATGAAAAAGATTGAAATGGGAAATAGGGAAAATGGGAAAATGGGGGTTGAATTCAAAACTGAACGCCTGCTGATGCAGGTCTCAGCTTCATTGTCTGTAGTATATCACACCAACATTAAAATAACCTGAAAGAATCTGAAAACTGAAATTTAATTTCCCGTGCTTCAAAAATTAAGGTTCATCCTCATCCGCCGCGGTATCTCATGCCGATTTAATTAAGTAAACAGACAACTTTTACCGCCAATGTTCAGAATTTCACTATACAGACTGTATATTGTTACATTGCTATTACAATTTTATTGCAGGCAGATCATAAAATCACGTAAAATCATGTAAAAAGTAAGAAAGCTATGTGACGCAAAACATCACATAGCAGAAATGAGAGATAAAATCAACGAAACATTAGGGGGAATTGGGGGATTTGAAACAAGGTTTCCTTAACCTTGAGTATATTATATCCGATAAAACTGAAATAAAGTTGAATATGAAATGAACAATTTGTGAACGCTTCGCAAGTTTTTTATGAACTTCCGGCGTTCTGCACATATCTGCGCGAAAGATCAGCCGAAAATGTGTTTTTGTCTTTTTTTCCTGTCATTTTCAATCATCCCAAGATATTAGACTTGACACTATTTTATAAATATGTTATGATGGAATACAGGGAATGAGACTATCATTTCTTTCCAAAGAATCCGTTTCACAAATATATGAAGGGGGAAATTTTCCATGCAAACATTCTTTCGGAAACTGCGTGCTGCCGCAGTTTCACTCGCCATGACAGCTTCCTTCGCTGCGATGCTTCCCGCATCACCGGCGTCTGCTGCCAATACCTACTGGAAGTTCGATTTCGGCAGCGGCGGCGTTGCCTCCGGCTATACCGGTGTCAGTGCCGCAGACGGCTACAATGCCTCCCGCGGCTACGGCTTCTCGTCCGGCTGTGACGTCGCGAATGTCGGTGCATCCGGTTCGGGCGCACTCAGCGATGCAGTGCAGTTCAAGAATTCCACCGCAAACGGCAATTATACCTTCTGCGCAGACGTCCCGAACGGTCTCTATCAGGTCTCGGTCTGGCTGGGCAATACCAACCGCACCAGCGTCGGCATCGAGAAAATGCTCCAGATTGTCAATATGACCGGCAATGGCGCTTACCATACGCTGCAAGTCCCCGTCACGGACGGTCAGCTCAATATCTGCGCGTGCGCCGGCAAGGAAGGCTATGCCTTCTCCATCTCTGCACTGGAAATCAAGCAGATTTCCACGCAGACGCATACCAACCCCACAATCTGGGTCTGCGGCGACTCCACCGTCTGCAATTACTATCCGCTGGATTCCTCCGCGCAGGCAGGCTGGGCACAGATGCTTCCGCAGTTCATCGACACGACCAAATGGCAGGTCATGAATCAGGCGGCTTCCGGACAGTATGCGCGCGGCTTCGTGCAGGGCGGTCAGTTCGATGTCATCGAGAAAAACGGTCAGCCCGGCGATATTTACGTCATCTCCATCGGCATCAATGACACCAACTCCAAAAACAACACCACGGAGGAGCAGTACGCGGAAATCATCACCGATATGGCACAGCGCGCAATGGCAAAGGGAATGCGCGTGATCCTCGTCAAGCAGCAGGGCAGAAACGGCGACTGCCAGCGCAATCCGCTGCTGGAGGGCAGATGGTACGGCGCAGCACTCGACAGAGTCGGTGCGGCACTGAATATCGAGGTCGTCGATCTCTTTAAGATGTGGCAGGATTACTGTCTCACCAAGACCGTCGATCAGGTCTCCGCTATGTATCTGGATGACGGTCTGCACCCGAACAGAGCCGGCGCAACTGTCCTTGCACAGTTTATGGCGGATGCAATCAACGCGGGCGGCAGCGCTCCCAGCGGCGAAACCTTCGAGGACGGTGCAGCGGTCATGTTCCGCAATCTCGAATCCGGCTTCTACCTCACCGCTGAGGGCGGCGTTGAAGCGGACGGCACAAATGTCTCCCAGAGCAGCGATTCCACGCCCTCCGGAAAGAATACATGGTATCTCAGATCTGCCGGCGAGGAAGGCGAATACTACGTCTGCTCCGGCCTCGCAGACGGCAAGACCTATCTGCTCGATATTGCGGACGGCAAAACCGCAAACGGCACGAATGTCGGCATCTGGAGCAATACCTCCTCTGATGCGCAGATCTTCAAATTCTTCAAGGACGGCAATTATTACCACATCGCCACCAAGGTCTCCGATTACAAGAGCTATGTCGGCATCTGGGGCGGCTCACACGATGAGGACGCAAACGCCATCGAGTGGGAAAATGACGGCACGAACAATCAGAAGTGGACGATTCAGTTCACGAAGGCAGCGGAAGATATGCCGTTTGCACAGGCAGATCTCAACCGCGACGGCAAGCTTACCGCAGTTGACCTGACCCTCGCAAAGCAGGCAGTTCTCGCGGGCGATGCGCCCTACAATGTCACGCAGGCAATCGACGTCAACGGCGACCTCAAGGCGGATGCCGCTGACATCGCGCTCATTCACGGTTTCCTCATGGGTGATGTATCCGAGTTTGCAGATCCGAAATACGCCGCCACCGAGCAGACCATTTCGGAAGGCTGGCCGGAGGAGACCAATGCAGGCTACTCCTACAAGAATTACCTCAACCTCGACAACAACAGCTCCAGCAACGTGATCTTTACGGTCAATGCGCCGTTCACCGGCAATTACCTCTGCACCTTCAACATCGCAAATGCCTCCGCGAATGACCGCGCCATGATGATCTCCGTCAGCGGTCAGACCGATACATGGCTCCAGAGCTTCCTCACCACCGGCGCATGGACAACATGGGAGGAGCGCGGCATCGTTCTGCCGCTTACTGCCGGCATCAACTATATCACCCTGAAATCGCACACCTCTGAGGGCGGCCCGAACATCGACTACCTCATGCTCTCCTTCACCGATGAGCCTGTTCCGGAGCCCTACAGCGGCAATCAGCAGGGCGACATTGTCGTCAGCGACAAGCCCACAGTCTTCGTCGCAGCCGATTCCACGGCGCAGTCCTACAAGGCGAGCCAGGCACCGCAGCAGGGCTGGGGCTACTATCTCGCAGATTACTTCTCCGCAGATGTCGCCGTTGCAAACCACGCCATCGCAGGCCGCTCCTCCAAGAGCTTCTATGACAACGGCAGACTCACCACCATCCTCGACCAGATCAAGGCGGGCGACTATCTCCTCATCGACTTCGGCATCAATGACGGCGACAGCACGAAATCCGAGCGCTATGCTCCGGTCTGCGGCAATGTCGATAACCCCACCACCGGCAGCTTCGAGTATTACATGACCTTCTACATCAAGGGCGCACTCGATAAGGGTGCAACCCCGATCCTCATGAGCCCGACGCTCTCGATCCGCAACCAGACGCAGCCGTTCCAGGTCGGCTATCGCAACATTGACTCCGCCTGCAAAATGCTCGCGAACAAGTACAAAATCCCGTATTTCGATCTTGGTCAGGCGATGACCGATAACTTCAACAAGCTCGATTACAACACCGTCAAGAACTACTACATGGGCGGTGCAACCGGCGGTACGGACTTCACACACTTCACCGAGACCGGCGCAAAGGTCGTCGCAGAGATCATCTGCAACGGCATCAAGGGGCTGAACATCGACCTCTCCAAGCACGTTAAGTAAACTCCCGCAAGCAAAACAAAAACCCCGCTGACCGTTCGCAGTCAGCGGGGTTTTTTGATCAGATTGTCAGCGGATAAGGGCGCTCCGGCGGCAGCATTCCGGCGATGTCTCCGCCAGCCAGCCGGCGGCGGTTCAGGTCATGCACCTGCGCTGTGATGTCCGTGATACCTGTAATCCACGTATGTACGTAATCCTGCACAGCCTGCCCGCGCAAGCCGAGCTGAATCGAACGGTACGGCAGATTCTGCCCCGCAATGTCCTTTTCCGGATCCCACTGAACCCGCACATCCGAATGCTGCACAGCCGTCTGCCATTCCGTGCGCGTCATGCCGCAGCCTTCGCGGTACGAGGAGATTACCGCCCGCCTGACGGCACTGTCAAAGCCGCTGCGCAGCAGGTCAATCGCCAGAACACGCTCCTGACCCTCCTTCTCCGCCCAGCCGCAGCGGTACATCATCCACAGAAACGACGGCTTGATCCACGTCATGCGGGTCATGCTGAAATGCTCCCCGAATGTCCCCAGCTGCACCGCCTCCTCCGCGATGACGCTGTTATACGCCTGATACACGCGGATCGTCTCGTCCGTGTACACCGCGCGGATCCCCTTGTCTTTCATATTTCACCTCATGTTTTATCGCCCGACGCGCCGCAGCACCGCTTCAAAGTATTCCGGCAGCGGGCTGTCAAACGACAGCCACTCTCCCGTCACGGGATGCACAAAGCCGATTTTCCGCGCGTGCAGGCATTGCCCCTCAATCCCCTTCTCCGGCTTTCCGTATACCGGATCGCCGTAGATCGGATGCCCGATGTACTTCATGTGAACGCGGATCTGATGCGTCCTGCCGGTCTCCAGTCGGCAGCGGATGTGCGTATGCCGCTCAAACTGCGCAATCTCTGCGTAATGCGTCACGGCATCTTTGGAATTGCGCTCCGTGACGCACATTCTCTGCCGGTCACGGGGGTCTCTGCCAATCGGCGCATGAACCGTGCCTTCCGGCTCTTTGAGTCTGCCGCAGATGACCGCCTCGTATTCGCGTTCAAACGAATGCACGGCGATCTGTTCCGCAAGTCCCAGATGCGCACGGTCGGTTTTCGCGACAATCAGCAGGCCGCTTGTATCACGGTCGATGCGATGCACAATACCGGGGCGGATCACGCCGTTGATTGCGGAGAGACGCCCGGCACAGTGGTAAAGCAGCGCATTGACCAGCGTGCCGTCGGGATGCCCCGGTGCCGGATGCACCACCATCCCTTTCGGTTTATTGACCACCATCAGCTCTGCATCCTCATAGACAATCTCCAGCGGCAAATTCTGCGGCAGAACCTCCAGCTCCTGCGGCTCCGGCACCAGCACCATGACCGCATCGCCGGCTTTGAGCTTCTCATTTTTCTTCGCAGGTACGCCGTTTCGCAGGACAGCGCCCTGCTCCGCAAGCTGCTGAACCGCAGAACGGGTCAGCTCCGGCGCATTTGCGGCAAGCCACGCATCCAGACGCTTTCCGGCATCCTCCGGTGCAGCCGTCAGCCGAATCTCACGCGCCGGCATCGGGATGCTCCTCCAGCATTTCCGCGGGCTCGGCATCGGGCAGCGTACCTGCCTCTGCGCGCATACCGGCATCCGGCAGCGTATCTGCCTCTGCAAGTTCGGGCGCACGCCGCGCATACGGTACACGCTCTGCCGTCTTCAGCTTCTTCGCCTCCGGCAGTTCCTTCTCCAGAAAGATCACGCCAATGAACATCAGCACCACGCCGATGCTGACGCAGACATCCGCAAAATTGAAGACCGCAAAACGGAAAAGCTGCAAGTCTAAATAATCCACGACCGCGCCGCCGCGCCAGATCCGGTCAATCAGATTGCCCAGACCGCCCGCCGCAATCAACGGGAGTGCGGCATACAGCCAGCGATGCTGCCTGCCGTGACGGTGCAGGAAATACAGGCAGAATGTGATCATCACGATGGGAAACACGATGAGGAACAGCCGCGAACCGCTCAGCATACTGAATGCTGCGCCGCGGTTTTCGAGATAGCGCAGATGCATCCAATCGAGGCTGCCGATGGGCAGAAAGCTGCGTGCAGGCTGATCTTTGAGATTCGCAATCGCCCACAGCTTGATTGCCTGATCTGCACCTGTCAGCAGGGCGATCACAACGAGTACGATGAATAATGCAGTCACAGGAAACCTCCGTATCATAAGAAAGGGGATCTGCGCGGCAAGCGCCCCCGCAGATCCCCTGTGATTGTGTATTAGTTGAACTGGTCGCGGCGGCTTTCAAAGGTCGCTGCTGCGACTTCACCGAACGGATCGGCAGCCGGCTGTTCCCCGACGATCTCCGCTTCCACCGTCTCCGCTGCTGTCTCAGCGGGGGCATCTGCGGCAGGGGTCTCCGCCTCCGCAGCAGGTACGGGATCAAATGCGCCGTCATCCTCCGGAATGCTGGCGATCATCTCCAGATGCTGCTTGTAGAGATCGAACAGTGCCTGCTTAAAGGAAGCGACCTGCTGCTTGGTCTCTGCGAGGGCAGCCTTCTGCGCCTCCACGCGCTCCGTGACAGCCTGAAGCTGTTCCTCGGAATTCAGCAGCGCCTCCGATTTCACGCTGTCCACAGATGCCTGCGCTTCAGCGGTGATCTGTGCTGCTTTCGCTTCCGCATCCGCGATGACCTCACGCGCCTGCTTCTGCGCACCCAGCAGCGCATTTTTGAGGTCGTCCTCTGTTTCCTTATATTCGCGTACCTTATCAGCGAGCAACTGAACCTTGTCATTGGATTCATCAAGATTCTGCTGCATCAGACGCAGATCATTTTCGAGCTGCGCGAGGAAGGAGTCCACTTCCTCCGGGCTGTAGCCGAATTTGACCTTCTCAAACTTTTTCTTATGAATGTCCTTCGCAGTGATCATGGCACTTGTTCCCCTTTCTTAGAAATCAGAATATTTGTCTGTTCGGGATTACATGATGACGCCGTTGGTCTCCAGCTCGTTGACCAGATCCTCACCGATGAAGCCGACATTATACGGCGTAATAATATAGGTGAGATTTGCAACAGGCTTGAGGCTGCCGCCGTTTGCATACGCCACGCCGACGAGGAAGTCGATGATACGGCGCTTATTCTCAGCAGATGCAGTTTCGAGATTCAGCACAACGGTCTTCTTGGAGATCAGGTGATCTGCAATCTGCTTTGCATCGGTAAAGACCTCCGGCTTGACCAGCACGACCTGAAGCTGTGCCGTAGCCTGAATATTCACGACCTTGTTATCGCGCTCCGGCTGCTGCTGCTTGGGCGGATACTCCGCCTCCGGCTTATAGGCAGGCTCTCTGCGCTCGCGCTGAACCGGCTCACGCTGGATCTCGCGCGGTCTCTCCTCCGGCTCACGCTCACGCTCGCGCACAGCGGGCTCGGATCTGCGCTCAGGCGCCCGGTATTCTCTGGTTTCGCGCACCGGTTCGGTCTCGTAGGAATCATCTTCCGGCGGCGCAAAGAAATCTTTGATGCTGTCAAACATTTTCATCTGGGACTCTCCTTTTCTTTCTGGACGCAGGCACGGCAGTCTGGCGGCGTCTGCATGATTTACATGATGAGCGGCGAAAAGCGGTAATTACTGCTGCGCCGGATAAATGCGCGGTCCGAACAATGCGCTGCCGATGCGGACGAGCGTAGAGCCGTGCCGAATGGCAGCAGCGTAGTCACCGGACATTCCCATTGAGAGGATATGCAGCGGTGCTTCCTGCGAGAGCTGCGCATAGAGTGCTTCCATTTTTGCAAAGACAGCGTCCTGCTCTGCGGGATCTGCCGTCGGGGGCGGAATGGTCATCAGCCCTTCGGCACGCAGATGCGGCAGCTTCAGCACCTCTTTGAGGAGCTGCGGAAGCTGATCCGGCGAGACACCGGATTTAGACGCTTCGCCGCCGATATTGACCTCCAGCAGCACCGGCATACAGATTCCCTGCTGTGCGGCAGCTTTGTCGATCGCTCCGGCGAGATGCAGGCTGTCCACAGAATGGATCAGCGTGACCTTATCTATAATCTGCTTCACCTTATTGGTTTGCAGATGCCCGATGAACTGCACCTGTGCAGATTCACGGTAAAATGCGCGCTTGGAGAGAAACTCCTGCACGCGGTTTTCGCCCAGCACGGTAATGCCCGCGTCAACGGCGGTATTGATGAGCTGCGGATCAACGGTTTTGGTAACAGCCATCAGCGTGACATCAGCAGGATCTCTGCCCGCATCTGCGCAGGCATCTGTGATATTCTGCCGGATCACGGCGAGGCGTTCCAGAACGGCGTCCTTCTGTGCAGCGGTAACGGTTTCAGCCGCCATCCGCCATCACCCCTTTCACGATGATCTCGTCATAGAGGGCGACATATCCGCTGCCTGCATCGAGTGCAGACAGGTAGTAATTTTCGTCCTTATAGATCTCCTGAACTCTGCGGAACTCCGGTGTTTCACCGACCAGCACGTACACACCCAGCACATCCTTCTCCGTCCGGACAGTGACATTGCCGTCCTCGTCCTTTTCGGTGACTTCCATATCCTTGAAGCGGATTGCAGATTTCGGGATGCGGATGCCCTCGACGGAATCGCGCAGAATCTCAACCCGCTCCGCACGGTGCTGCACGATGTCATGCGTGATCTGATCACAGCGCAGCAGCGCCTGCGTGCGGGAGATGTCGCCTGTCGAAAGCAGAGAAACGACCTTCACCCGAAGCGGGCGGGAGAGCGATTCCAGCCGGACCGTAACCGTATCATCGACGGAAAGTCTGAGCTTGGTATTATCAAAAACGCCCGCAATATACCACGAATAGCCGTCCACGAGTTTTCCGATTGCATCCGAGGTATCGACATCGGGGGCGCCCTCATCGGAGACAGCTTCGATCTGTTCAGGCGTCAGCAGTCTGGCGGAATCGGAGCTGAGGATATTCTCATAGCCGTCCGCATAGCTGATAAAATAGGCACTCCGGTCAGCGAGTCTGGTTTCCAGCGGCGCAGTTTTCTGCGCATTCAGCGCACTGATTTCGGATTCCAGCGCAGTAATCCGGCTGCTGTAGTTGACATCCGGATTTGTAATCTTCTCATAGGTGCTGAGCAGGACGGTCATTTCCTGTTTGCAGTCCGCAATCGCGCTGAAATTACCGCTTTCGCGGAGGCGCACCATTGTCTTATACTGCTCCTCCATCAGCGCAGAGATGCTGGCAGGCTGTGCGTGTTCCGTTGTGCCGGGATTCTCGATTTTCCGGAGCATATTCAGCTCGTCCTGTTTTTCGGCAATGCGCCGTCTCAGGTCAATCTGATCCTCCGAATCATAGATCTCAGCAATCACGCTGCCGACACCGAGTTTTGCGCCGTCATCGGCACAATAGCGGACAGCACCCGTACCGCTGTAGCGCAGCACAGACTCATCCCGGATGTAAACGCCCTGGAAATGCGAGGAATCCGTCACCTCATAGTAAGTTGCGTTGACTGTTTCATAATCCTGAAACAGCAGGTGATAGAAGATCGTGGAGGCGAGAACAACAGCGAACACCAGCAGGAGCATCTTGAGGATCCGCGTTGTGATCTCGTTCATAGGGCATTAGTCAGCGTTTTCGCGCTGCTCCATCGCATCGAGGATCGAGATCGGTCTGACCGGCACGATGGTCGAAATAGCGTGCTTATAAACAAGCTGCTGCTTGCCGTCGGTTTCGAGGATGACGATGAACTGATCAAAGCCGCGGATGATGCCCTTGAACTGGAAGCCGTTGGTCAGGAAGATGGTCAGCGGCAGGCGGTCCTTGCGTGCCTGATTCAGAAAAACATCCTGTAAGTTAAGTCCCTTATTGGTCATGGTTACTTTGCCTCATTTCTTTGGTTTTACAAATTATGTAGTACGGTGGAGCGGTTCGGCGGGGCATAGTACGCCCATGAACAACTACACATCATATATTATACCACATCCTGCTGCCATTTCGCTATGATTTTTTGGCAGTTTTCAAAAATTCCACAATTCCCACAAATCTTATCACGGACGATCCACCGAATATCAGCATTTCGACGAAACCAAGTTCCCTGCCGTTTGGCGTAGCGGCAGGTTTCCTGCTTGATGCGCGCCACGCCGTCTGCAAGCGGTTCTTCGCCGGCAAGCCACGGCAGCAGTTCCTTGTAGCCGATTGCCATTGCGGCGGTGGTGCGGCGTCTGCCGCTGTCATATTCTGCGCGCACTTCCTCCAGCAGACCCGTATCCAGCATCAGGTCTACACGCTTTCGGATGCGGTCATACTGCTTTTCGCGGTCTGCAAAGCCGATGCCGATGCGCAGAATCTCCCACGGCGCAGGAACTGCCCTGCTGCGTCTTGCGTGTTCGCTGAGGGGGATGCCGGTCAGTTCGTAGACCTCCAGTGCGCGGATGATGCGCCGCAGATTGTTCTCATGCAGCCGCGCCGCAGATTCGGGGTCGCACTGCACGAGACGTTCACGCAGAGCGGTGCGTCCAAGCGTCTCCGATTCACGTTCCAGCCGCGCACGGATCTCCGGCGCAGAGGGAATATCCGGAAACTGAATGTTGTCCAGCAGCGAATCGAGATACAGCCCCGTTCCGCCGACAATCACCGGAATCTTTCCTTTTGCATGAATCTCCGCGATTTTCGCGCGCGCCATCTCCACGTACATGGCAACCGAACAGGCTTCATCCGGCGGCAGCACCGAGATCAGGTGATGCGGGATGCCCTGCATTTCGTCTGCGGTCGGCTTTGCAGTCGCAATGTCCAGCCCCTCATAAATCTGCATGGAGTCTGCCGAGATGACCTCGCCGCCGTAAGCCTGCGCGATCTCGACGCCCAGCGCCGTCTTGCCCGATGCTGTCGCACCGCAGACCGCGATGACAGGCGGTTTCTTTTCCATTGCATACACCTCTCTTTGCTGCGGGATGATGGTTCAGAGTGTTTTGTAGTAGGGGCAGATATTGACATAGCTGCCGTCCGGCATCCGGAAGCCGCCTTTGATCGTGCCAAGCTGTTCAAATCCAAGCGACTCATACAGATGCCGCGCCGGCGCATTGCTTTCCACAACTGCATTGAATTGCAGCACGCGGAAGCCGTGTGCCTTGCCCTGCGTCAGGCAATCCCGCACGAGTGCCGCCCCGATGTGTCTGCCGCGGGCATCTCCGCGCACAGCATAGCTTGCATTGCAGATATGCCCGCACCGCCCGACATTATTCGGGTGCAGAATGTACAGCCCGAAGATCTCGCCGTTTTCTTCCGCAACAGCGGTATAGGTCTGTGCCGCGAAAAACGCCGCACCGGTTTCCGGTGTCAGCATTTCCTCCTGCGGGAAGGCATCGCCTGCCGCGACAACCTCATTCCACACCGCATTCATCTGCGGGAGATCATTTTCCGTATAGGGTCGGATCGTCATACCGTTTCATCCTTCCTGTCCTCCGGCGCGGCGGGATAGCGATGCTTGTCCGCTTCTGTGATCTGCCGCATCACACGGCACGGATTGCCCACTGCAATCACGCCGGAAGGAATATCGCGCGTAACAACGCTTCCCGCGCCGATCACCGTATTGCTGCCGATGGTCACGCCGGGCAGAACGGTCACATTCGCGCCGAACCACACATTATCCCCGACCGTAATCGGCAGTGCCACTTCGAGTCCTGCATTGCGCTGCTGCGTATCCAGTGCGTGATTTGCCGTGGTAAACACGCAGTTCGGTGCGATAAAGACATGATCCCCGAACGTAATCGGTGCGCCGTCCAGCATAATCGCGTTGTAATTTGCAAAAAACGCCTTGCCAACGCGCACATTGTACCCGTAATCGCAGCGGAAGGGCGGCAGAATCATGCAGTCATCCTCCATGCTTCCGAGAATCTGCTTCAGAAGTGCGCGCTGCTTCTCCGTTTCAGAGGGTTTGAGTTGATTGTATTCCCAGCACAGATCCATACAGTGAAAGCGGAGTTTTTCCAGCTCCTTGTCGTAGTTGGCGTCGTAGAGATAGCCCGCCTCGGCTTTTTCACGTTCTGTCATGCCATTTCCTCCAGTTCATTGGTCACGATATGCTGAATGCCTGCCGGGAGCGGTCCTTTCAGATCACGGAAAAAAACGGGAACGAGCTGCTCCGGCGTATCCGGAGATACCCAGCGCAGGAATTCCGGCAGACCCGTTCCCGCGCAGCTCTTGCAGACCGGCTCGAAATCCGCCGGCACTTTCATGTAATAGTAGAAGGAAATCTCCTGCACGACCGCGTCCTTGTGAAACGGGCTGCGGAACAGAGTCTCATGGATGAAGCCCAGCCGGTCGATCTCCATGCGGCAGCCGGTCTCCTCGTATACCTCGCGCACGATTGCCTCATCGGCAGTTTCCCCGAATTGCATCCTGCCGCCGACTGAATACAGGTAATCCTCACCGGCATTGCCCGCCATCAGCAGCAGGCCGTTCCGGCGGATGACCGCGCCGACGCGCAGATTCAGATAGCCGCCGTTCCCGACGGGCAAAGTCAGATCAGCGCCCATGTTGGTTATTCTCCTTACGATGATGATTCAATCCCAGTGCAGCGCCGTGAGGTCATCCGCTTCGGTATCCTCATAGCACACGCGGAGATTCTTCACCAGATGGCTGTACGACAGTTTCTCCTGTAACGGCAGATCGGCACCGAGTACCTTGTTCCAGTCGAAGGCAGCCGCATTTGGAATCTCCGCAGTTCCCGTACAGTATGTGGTGATACGCAGGCTGACGGCATTGTCCGCGCTCTGCGCCATGATGATGGCGGGCATCTCAAAACTGACCGTCAGAGTACCGGCATTTTCTTCGTACCCGGCGGTGATGAATTCATCCGACTGATGCACCTCGGCTTCGGAAAGTTTTTCGATGTCCGCAGGGGCGAGATAACCGATGGGTCTGAGCGATGCCCTGATGCCTTCCGGATCAGCCTCCACATACGCGCTGACCACATCCCAGAGAAAGTTTTCCCCGACGGTTTCCATCAGTTCTTCGTTGCTCGTGATTGCCATATCCGGCGCGCCTCCTGCGTTTTTCCAGTCCCGCACGATGTCGCGCAGAGACCATGCAGGCACGATGACACCGCTGCGGAACGTGCCAAACAGTCCGGTCACGCCGCCGATGTTGATGCCTGCGAGCTGCATTTCACTGTCAAATGCGGCAGCACCGCTGCTGCCATAGGTGACGTATGCACTGTGCGAGAACACCCTGACATCCTGCCTGCCGTCATCCACATGAAATTCCCAGTACCGTTTCCCGTTGACGGTGCCGCAGGTCACGGCGGGCGGAGTATGGGGTGTGCCGTCGCAGCCGACCACCGCGATTGCCGTGCTGTTGAGAACGTCGTCCCGCTTGATTCCGGCGGCGGGCAGGTCTCCCGCATACCGGAATGAAACAATGGCAAGATCGGTTTGCGGGTCAGCAAATTCGACACGCAGAACCGGAAGTGCCCCGTAATACTGTGCATCATACGCAGAAAACGACATATCTTCTGGTTTTTCGTATACGGGTGCATCCGCCGGAACTGCATAGTAATGCAGCGCGTCTGCACGGTCAACAACGTGCAGGGCGGTCAGCGCGTAATAGCAGTCGCCGTGCCGTTCAAATACCGCGCCGGACGCACCGGCAGTATAGCCGTGTACGCTGCCGTTTTCGGTTTCCGCCGCAATGCGGAATACGGCATCCTGCACAGTGGGGAGCTGCCGTTCAAAATCCTTGTAGGTGCGTGTTTTGCAGCGCAGCTCCCAGCCGAACGTACACAGAATGACCGTCACGGGGAGCAGCAGCAGGCACAGACAGATGATGCATAATTTCTGTTTCATAGGTCAGTCCTGAATGCGCTTGAACTGGCGTTCAATGTAGTATTTCGAGAGCAGGAACATCACCGGACGCCCGTGCGGGCAGTGCCGGATCTCCTCGCGCTCCCAGACCTCCTCTGCAAGCACCTGCAATTCCTCGCGGGTATTGTGCGTACCGGCGCGGATCGCAGCCTTGCAGGCGAGGTCATGGAATTTGTCGTCCAGCAGATGCCGGTCGGGTTCTGCGCGGTCGAGCCGGCAGCCCTCTGCAAGTTCTGCGGCAAGGGCATCAAGATCGAGGTCTGCACAGGAGAGCGGCACACCAGTCAGCTTCGCGATGGGTTTCTCATCAAATTCAAATGTAAATCCGCAGTTTCCGAGCAATTCCGTATGCTCCTCCAGTGCGGTCAGCTCATCCTCCGTGAGCAGCACCTTGACCGGACTGAGCAAAGCCTGCCGGTCACGGCACTCGCGGCGGCGGAAGCGTTCAAAGAGAATGCGCTCATGCGCGGCGTGCTTGTCGATCATCACAAACTGATCGCCCGCCTCCGCAAGCACGTAATTGTCAAAGAGTTCGCCCAGCACCTTGATCTCTGCGCGCTGTATTTCCGAGATTGCATCGTTGCGGGCAGAAGGTTCGTCGGGCAGCGGCGCGGAAGGCGGCGGGGCAGCAGGCTGCCGCATCAGTTCCGGAAACGCCGAGAGCAGTTCCGACTGCGGCGGCGGGGGCAGCACATCGCGCACAGAAACAGGCGGCACATCGGAAGCCGGCGGTGCAGGCACAGGCATCTGCGGTACTGCGAGGGCAGAAGGCTCAGCAGAGAACGGCGCAGGGTTCACAGCCGCACGGTACGAGACCGACGGTGCAGGGACAGTCTGCACGGATGCGGGCGCTGTCTGCGCAGGCATTGCAGGGGATTCAGGCTGCGGCGGCATCTCCTGCGGCTTTGCAAAGAGCGGTGCGGAAGGCGTATTGCTGTCCGTGCCGGCAACCGGCGCAAACCAGTCGCGCTGCGGCTTCTCCGGCAGAATATGCTCCGGCGTGATCTCCTGCTGCGGCATCTGAAATTCATACACCAGATGATGCTGCCGCAGCGCACTGAGTACCGCGAAATACACCGCATTGTAGACGCGCTTTTCATCGGAGAAGCGCACCTCAGCCTTCGTCGGGTGCATATTGACATCGACGATGCGCGGCGGAATCTGCACACACAGCACACAGACCGGATATTTGCCGGTCATGATAAGCGTCTGATACGCCTCCTCAATCGCGTTGATGAGTGTAAACGAACGCACCGATCTGCCGTTGACAAAAAAGAGCTGATGCGAACGGTTCGGGCGCGCATAGAGCGGCTTCATGATATAGCCGGTCACGGAGATGCCGTTCTGTGCGGCTTCCGCATACTGCACCGGCAGCAGATCGCGTGTGAAATCCTTGCCGTAGATTGCGTGAATCGCAGAAAAAAGTTTGCCGTCGCCGGGCGTGACAAATTCGGTGCGGTTTTCACGAATCAGCCGGAAGGAAATCTCCGGATGCGAAATGGCGATTTTCTGGAAAATCGCAGCGGCGGCATTGCCCTCTGCGGTATCCTTTTTGAGGAATCCTGCGCGCACGGGGACATTGTAAAAGAGGTCGCGCACAATGACGGTTGTGCCCTCCGGACAGCCGCTCTGCTCAAAGACGGCTTCCTCGCCGCCCTCGATGACATAATGCGTGCCCAGCTCCGCATCTTTCTGACGGGTCAGCACCTCGGTTTTCGAGACTGCACAGATCGACGCGAGCGCCTCGCCGCGGAATCCGAGCGTGAAGATGCTTTCAAGATCCTCCTTCGCGCGGATTTTGCTGGTGGCATGGCGCAGGAACGCCGTTTTCACCTGTTCCGGTGCAATGCCGCACCCGTCATCGGTGACGCGCAAAAAGAGGACACCGCCGCGTTTCAGTTCGGCGGTGATGCGGGTCGCGCCGGAGTCGATGGCGTTTTCGGTCAGCTCTTTCAGCACTGAAGCAGGGCGCTCAATGACCTCGCCTGCCGCGATCAGTTCGGCAATATCCTTTGGCAAAACCTGAATCTCAGGCACTTCTTTACTCCTTTCCGGTATATCACTTCGACTGCTCCTGTGATCAGTCAGATTTTAATATCTGCTGCGCATTTTCATGATAAATACACAGCACTTCAGACGTATGCAATAAGATACGTGCCCCGATTGCATCCGCTTCCGAATTCCCGCGTAAAAAACAGATCGGGAGTTTATATAATATATTTTTCAGGTCAGATATTCGATGAATCTTTTCTATATAATACCAGGTCAGCTCATAGATACCTGCCGCAAAGACACATGAATCAAAAGTATCAAACATCTTTTCGGCAAGAACGGCAATGCAATTTATAAATGGCAGGAAATTCTCTTTGGTGAATTCAAGGCCAAAAATACTGCATCTGACCTCATAAAAATCATTGTCTTCATAGTCGAATGTTTCAAAGACAGCCTCATTGTTTAAGCGAACACTTTCATCATACAGTTTCTTCAAAACACGAGAACTGTTTGAACTGTCATAATTCATTCGTTTATCACAAAAAAACGTAATTTCAAATGATTCCATTATTCGTCTCCGAATTACGGTTTATCTTAGCAGCACAATTCTTAAGGCAACACCGCGCAAAGCCCGCCTGACGGCTTGGCGGCGCATCTGCTTGCATCTTTTCCGTCATCTTGCACAGAAATTCCTTGCTGGGCGCCAGCCCAGCGGCGTCATTTCTATACAATCTGAC
>DGVV01000179.1:26449-29562 GCA_002395085.1 Ruminococcus sp. UBA4275
GCTCTGTGCGGTATTGCCTTAAAAGGGACGTTTCAAAAACGCGCGAAGCGGGCAGCACCTCTGTCCGCACTCTGCGGCGTGCTGAAAACCGCTTAAATTATTATTCACCCATCCTTTCCGGTATGCGGGGTGATCGAATCATCCCATTTGGTGTCGCCGCAGAGCATATCCGTGATGTGCGAAACCGTCCAGACAGCGCAGATTTCCAGACCCTCGCATTCCTCTGCGGCACAGGGCAGGATTTCTCCGCGGTGATACCTGCCGTACTTTCTGCCGGTGACTGCATCCGCCACGGCAAAATCGGGATACCAGCTTTCCGCCTCATCTGCAAAGGGGCGGTGCGAGACGGTTTCCAGCGCGGCAAGATCCGAAGCATATACACACAGCATCCGGAAATAGGGGGCATCTGCCGGCAGCTCCGAAATGCTGCGGTATCTGCCTGCATAGATGCCCAGGACAGATTCACGGTGCAGCCGTGCATAGGCAAAATCGCCGCCGCCCAGCGGAATCGCCAGCACATCGCCCGGACGCTTTCGCTTCGCCATTGTTCTTATGCCTTGGGCGGTCTGGCGTTTGCCAGCATCAGCTTGACGCGGTTCTCCTGATTGACGCGGGTTGCGCCGGGGTCATAGTCGATTGCGGTGATATTGGCTTCGGGGTAAGCATTCTTGATGACGCGCATCATGCCCTTTGCAACGATGTGATTCGGCAGGCAGCCGAAGGGCTGTGTGCAGATGATATTCTCCGTGCCGGATTCAACCAGCGCCGCCATTTCTGCGGTGATGAGCCAGCCCTCGCCCATGCTCACGCCCTGACTGATATACCGGTCGGCACACTTTCGCAGATGCTCAAAATCGTGGGGCGGATCGAATACGCCGTGCTTTCTGATCATGTTGATCTGCTGCTTCTGCATCGCGTAGATAAGCTTGTAGCCCAGGCCGTTGAACAGAACGGACTTATCAAAGAAATGATAGAGTTTGCCGTCCACCGCCGTGCTGACGGCGCAGTACATCACGAATTCCAGCAGCGACGGAATGACCGGTTCGCAGCCCTCCGAGAGCAGATATTCTTCGAGATGATTGTTTGCCAGCGGCGAATATTTCACGTAGATCTCCCCGACGATGCCGACGCGGATCTTATTGCGCGCGGTGCGGGGGATTGCCGCGAAATCATCGAGGATGCGGCCGTAGAGCAGCTTTGTCCGCAGATAATCCGTGGACTGGAAGGCGCGCTCCAGACGCTTCTGCCAGCGGCGGAGCAGCTTGTCGGTCTGCCCCTTGTTCAGCTCGTAGGGGCGGCACTGGTTCGCAACATTCATCAGCAGATCGCCGTAAAGCACCGCATACAGGAATTTCAGGAAGATCGCAGGGGTCATCTGCCAGCCGGATTTCGGGTCTTTTTCGAGGCCGGAGAAGTTCAGCGAGATGACCGGCACCTGCGGGAAGGTCTCCTTGAGCGCCTTGCGCAGCAGGTGGATGTAGTTCGAGGCACGGCAGCCGCCGCCGGTCTGCGTGATGAGCAGCGCGGTCTTGTCGGGATCGTAGCGCCCCGATTTCAGCGCCTCCATGAACTGTCCGATAACCAGCAGCGCCGGATAGCAGGTGTCATTGTGGACGTTTTTCAGTCCCTCATCCACGACCGCTCTGCTCGCCGTGCGGAGCAGCTCACAGTGATAGCCGTAAGGCTTCAGCACGCTGATGAGAAGCTGAAAATGCACCGGCAGCATATCCGGCACAAGGATGGTGTGGGTTTGTTTCATTTCCGGTGTAAATCTTGCCATTTGGTATTGTTTCCCCTTTCCGGAAGGCTGAACCGCAGGATTTCTGCGGCGCGGTATCGCAAATTTTTATCGCATCCGGCATCGCAGTACGCTGCCGGTTTTGTCAGAATTCGATTGAATACGGAAATCCGATTGCTTCGAGATATTCGGGCAGCACAGTCTCCACGGGAAACGGCTTCTGCACCAGAGCGCCGTCCTTGCCGCGCACCAGCGCACAGAGCTCCCCGACTTTGATCTGCTCCGCGGCACAGAATTCCGCAAAGCTCGTGCAGAACGCCGCAAACAGATCGTTCTGACCGCGCAGCAGAGAAGCCGTCTCATGCCACTGCGCGCTCCAGAAATTCTGTTTGCGGGTGCGTTTGAGCAGCGGCGCTTCAAAATGGCGCTCCTCAATGCGGCAGAAGCCATTGACAATGCGTCTGCCGCCGCTGCGTTCATAGCGTCCGGACTGCGCATCCAGCCGCGCATAGCTTTTCATCATATTCACGTAGGTCTGCGCAATTTCGCGCCCCTGCCGGAAGTAGATGCTCTGTACGTCAATCTGCTTGGCGGCATGGGATTCCGCATCCTGCCGCAGCGCCTCTGCAAACTGCATCTCCATGAAAAGCACCTCCCGTCAGAAAATAATCTGGTACGGGAAGCCGTATGCCTGCACTTTCTCCTTCTTCGGCTTTTTCAGCGTGAAGGGGAATGTGTGGTAGACGGTCTTGCCTTCGCGGTCGAGAATCTGCGCCTGAAGCGGAAAATACACAATGCGTTCCTCATCGCAGAGCTGCCGGAATGCCGAAAGAAACGCCTCGAACAGCTCGTTTGCGCCGTCCAGCGAATAAGTCACGCTTTTCCTGCCGCTGACAAACTTTCTCATGCGCTCCGTATTTACAATCGGCTGTGTGAAATCGCGCTCGTCAATCGGGACAAAGCCGCTGATGACAGCCTTGTCCTCTACGCGCTCATAGTTGCCGCTGCGCGCTGCAATCCGTGCCTGTTCCTCGATGCGGTCAATGTAGCGGCGGGCAATATCCCGTGCCTGCCGGTACTGCCGGCTGCGGAAATCGGTCTCCATATCGCCGTGAATCTGCACCTCGGCGCGGAGCTGATCTATAAATTTCATTCAGCATCATCCCTTATCGTTTGATGTTCTTTCTTTTGCAGTCTCTTGTCCCTTATACCGCAAAGCGGTCATACATTGTTTATTATAGCATATCTGCGGTGGAAAAGTCAATCTGCGGAGCAGAGAATTCATGAAAATGCAATCCCGTGCCGCATAAGTACGGTACGCATAAAGAAGTTTTACGCCATAGCATTTCTGATGTAAGGTCAGAAGTACTATGGC
>DGVV01000133.1 GCA_002395085.1 Ruminococcus sp. UBA4275
CGGAGACACTTTATCTACAAGCTAACCGGAGAACCTGTCACGGGTTCTCCGGTTATTTTGCCGAATCAGTTTCTGATTCAGGGGACGCCTTCCTTTTCAGGGGAGGCGTTTGGCGTCTGCGGCGTGCAGAACATTGCGGATGTAAGCGGAAAGATACACCTGCACAATTTGTCGAAGCAGCGCATATACTGCACTGTGAGCGGACAGTGTTCCGCCCGCAGTCCATCTGAAAGGAGATTTGCAGAATGCTTGCAGACCAGACAATTCCCATGCAGCCGCAGGGTGTTTTTCCGGCGCAGCTCAGCCTTGCAATGGCGTATGTGCCGTATCAGCAGTGGGAAGATCCCATGTGTGCCCGTGATGCTCTCTGTGCGGGTACGGTGTTTCCCTCACTCGTCAAGCCGTTTATGATGGAAAAAGGAGGTGATCCCGATGCGGCAGCCGTCTTTGGATTCAATGGAAAAGGCTGATCTCCTGCGCACCGTGCAAGCGCACAGCTTTGCCATGTACGATCTCGCACTCTATCTCGATACCCATCCCGCAGATCAGGAGGCGCTCGCAGCGTATCTTGCCCATAAGGAGGACTGCAAGCGCGCCGCCAAACACTTTGCCGAACGCTTCGGCGCGCTCAATATGCAGCAGATCGACACCAAAGAAGGCTGGGCGGCGTGGAGCAATACGCCGTGGCCGTGGGAAAAGGAGGCGAATTGAGCCATGTTTCAGTATGAGAAAAAGCTTCAGTATCCGGTGAAAATTGCACGGCCCAATGCCCGTCTCGCAAAGATGATTATGTCGCAGCTCGGCGGACCGAACGGCGAACTCGGTGCTTCGATGCGTTATCTCAATCAGCGCTATACCATGCCGCTGCGGGAGGTGCAGGGTTTGCTGACAGACATTGGCACGGAAGAATATACACAAAGATGCTATCGGTAAAGAATCTGATACATAGAAAAACCGGCAGGGGAGTGCGTCCTCTGCCGGTTTCGTTGTATCGTTATTTCGCAAGCGCTGCCTGCGTTTCCGGTCCGCATACACCGTCAACATCGAGGCCGTTTTCGAGCTGGAATGCGAGCAGCGCGCCCAGTGTGATGCTCCAGAAGCTGCCGTCAAGCTCGGATTTTCTGAGATAGCCTCTCTCGGCAAGTTCCCACTGAAGCCACTTGACATCTGCACCGAGAGCGCCTTTTCTGATGACTCTGGTCGGGGTCGGATACGGATTGGACTTCGGCGGGTACACAAATCCGAGCAGCTTGTAGCCGGCAGCGTAGGCATACGGCGGCTTGCGAACTGTCGTCCACCATGCGTTTTTGGCGTTCCAGCCGGATTCTGCGGTAATGATCGTGCCGTCATCTTCTGCGGAAGCCACGAATGCCACATGACCCGCACCGTCGCCGGGACTGAGCGTTGCGCCCTTCTGCCAGACGATCAGCGCGCCCGGAACCGGAGTCTGACCGACGGAAAGTCCGTGGTCGATTGCATTCTGGAAGATGTTTTCAGCGTTGACAGGATCAATGAGATCCATCTCTTTTCTGCCGAGCGCCTCGTGAAAGCAGCCGACAGCAGCGCCGACGCAGTTATGCAGCACATCGCAGTCCGGATCGGTCGGGCTGCCCTTGATCGCGCGGGAGTAGCCGCCGTTCGCAATCGTGTTGAAAAACGGATTGCCCTTTTCGGGCTTTTCTGTACGGAATGTTTTGCTCATGAGATGCCTCCTTACCACTTCTTTTCGTCGAGTGCTGCAATGCAGGCGTTCATGACGGCCGAGATGCCTGCCGCTGCGGCAGAAAGAAACACGGTTCGCAGCATACTTGCATCTGCATTGAGCAGTGTGACATCGACTGTAATGGATGCAAGAAACGCCTGAAGAAAGGTCTTGCCGGCTCTGACCGCGATGTCTTTCACCTTGCACTTGTTCATGCGGATGTACCTCCTTTCTGCTGATCCATGATCGCTTCCAGCTTTGCGATGCGCTCATTCAGATGATTGTGCTGGTCGATGCGCTGCCCCTGCCGGGTGATCTCCTCTTTGATGCCTTCGAGCTTGGTTTCCAGCACCGCGAGGTGTTTGCTGTTGCTGATGATGCTGCCGATGCAGCCCCCTGCCGCCGCGATGACCGCGACGAGAATGTCTGTCCAGTTAAACATTGCGCTCACCTCAATCCTGCACGGCAAGATAGCCGTCTGTGAGATAATCTGTGCCCGCGATGCTGATGATGCTCAGCGCGTCGATCGGCACGTTGGTCTGTCGGTCTGCGTATCTGAACACCTTATCCGCCGCTGCGACTGTGCTTGCGCCGGATGCGATCGTACACACACCGACGAGATTGCTGTAGTAGTTGTTCGTCCGGAGCGCCGCGTCAGCTTCCGACGCTGGCGCATATTCGGCATCGGCGGTAAGCGTGTAACTGTTGCCGCCGCTGCCGCCGAGCTCGTGGAAAAGCAGCATCGGAACGCCGCTTTGCGATCTACAGATTGCAAATGAGTACAGGCGGTAATTTGTCGGATTGACAAACCGGTTGTGATGATCCAGAAGCACGCCATTTTTTGCGCTACCAATCCAGAAAGTGTCGATGTCAGCAGCATACACGGAATATACACCGAATGTCACGTCAATACGCCCGCTGCTATAGGTAAAGGTCGCAACGATTTCTCCGCCATACGTACAAGAGATCACGTTGTCGCTGCGGGTGACCGCATCAAAGATGCCGGTTTCCTGCAAATACTGCGCGGCTGTCTGCGCGGCTTGCGCGTAATTGCTGGCTGAAAATGATTTATAAACTGCCATTATGATTCCTCCTGTACTGTGGTTTCCCCACTGCGGGCTGTTGCCGTACCGTAGAGCTGCGGAACCGTTGCGCCCTGTGCATACGCTTCGCGGTTCCCGCCGCCAGCGATAATCAGCCCGCCAAGGTAGATCTTGAATGTCGACCCGAGTTCCGGCGTCACAAGGTACAGCGTGTTTTCGTCGGGGTCTGTGATCGCTGCGTACTCGGCTTCTGTCAGCTTGAGCAGTGTGATACCGCCGAGCTGTGCGGTGACCGCCCGCGCGAATGCGTCTATGGCATCGCTGTTGGCATTGACGCGCTGTACACTGTACAGCTCGCTCGGGTCGTCCTTGGTCAGTCTCAGATACTCTGTGCGTGTCACTGTGCCTGCACCTCCTCTTTGCTGCTGAGTTCTCTGTGTGTAAAGTGTGACAGCTCCTGATGCGTATAGAAGCTGAGCGCACCATGTCCGCCCCGGAAAGTCAGAACCGCTGTCTCCCGCGCGATGTTCTCGGTGGACTGTGCCGCACCCGTTCTGGCCGCGAGTGCTGCCTTTTCGGCGGCTGTCCGCATCGCGCCTGTGACCGCTTCTGTGCCGCAGGATGTCAGCGTTTCTCCGCCGTGATACCGCCACGCATACGATGTGACGGGCGACTTGAAATCACCGAGCCTGGTGTCGGTCAGCCCGATCCAGTCCAGCAGCTCAACTGTCGGGTCTCCGAAAGTCTCCGCCGTGAGCGGGATGTGCGTGACCGTGTCCAGTGCCGTGATCGTTTCGCTCATCTTGTAGTCAGTGCTCGCGGGCAGCAGCGGGTTTTCCGGCAGCTCTGCGTCCACGCCGTCTGCGTACAGCGTCGTGTATCGCTGCCGTGTGACCGTGATCGAACCGTCCGGGTTTGTCACTTCTTCCGTCGTGAACAGTTTGCGCAGGTGATAGTCCGCCAGTGTGTGCCGCAGGCTTTTGCGAATATTCTTGCCGTAAGTCTCGACGGGCTGCTCCGTCCGGATCGGGCGGACGCGCAGTCTGCGCCACCGGTCAATATAAGCAACTGCGCACACTGTCTGCGCTGTGTACGCAAGCAGATCGCGCGCGGTTTCAATTTTGCTTTGCGCGTCCGATAACGTAATAACCGCATCTCCGTTTGCGTAGTCTGTCACATCATCTGCGCAGACCAGACCTGCCGCAGCTCCGCACAGCTCGATGACTTCCTGCGGCGTGTACCCGCGTCCGTCCTCGATGCCGAGTGCGGTGACCTCGATTGCTTCGAGCCGGTGCATATCGTCGCGCGCCGTGACCGCGATGCCCGTCTCGCTGTCGTCCTCCGGCAGCACCGCCGTGAACACCCCCAGCGGGACGGGGTACCAGCGCTCCTTCCCGAGACGGATCTCAAAGACCGGCGCGATCTCCGCGCCTGCCAGCCTTGCCGCGTCGATCTCCGTGTACAGTGTGACTGTCAGCTCGGCGCAGGCGGCTGCCCCGGGGAGCAGGTAATCTGACTGCATCGCGTTCGCCGTCACGACCAGCGAACCCTGCGCGATCTCTCCGTCCGTGAACCGGACGACCCCGCCGTCGTTCAGCGTGATCGTGCCGCTGAGCCTTGATTCGCGTGCTGCGGCGCGCACAGCGGCTCTGTACGCGCTTGACGGGAACTCCCGCTCATACTTTGTCTTGGGGTGCGGATAGCCCATGTACGCGCTGCTGAGCGCCCAGATCGTCGGGATGCCGGATGCCGTCCACTTGCGTGGCCGCATTTCGTATCCGGCGCTGTTGGCTCTGGCTCTCCGGCGTGCGTGCGGATAGATGCTTCCGCCGCCGTTTTCCCATGCCTTGCCGGTTCCCGCGCCTGTCCACTTCCGGACGGCAGCGTCCTCCGGATAGAAATACCCGCCGGAGATGCCGTCCAGTCTTACCCATGCCATACGCGCCTCCCTTACGGCAGGAAGCCGATTTCGGTCAGGTACGCGGCGCTTTTCATCTGCTGCGTGCTGAGCCGGTACACGTTTCCGGAATCAATCAATGTGAAGCCGCCCGTCTCGATGGATTCCCAGAACTCTGCGTCTATGATGTTGACGCCGGTCATGTTGTCGAAGCCCGCGCCGGTCTGCTGCGTGATGCTGTCCATCTTCTGCTGCGAGATCGCAAATGCGCAGGTATCGCAGTCTGACGCGATGTACGGCCCGCCGATTGTGCTGTGATAGAGCTTCAGATCTTCGATCAGAAAGAGGCATTTTGTCGCGTTCGCGATCATCGGGAGCGCGCCCGGTGTCGAGTATGCGTGCAGCCCGTGCGCCTCGAAGTTGCAGCCGTGCGCGCTGTCCGGATAGAACAGCAGCGTCTGCTGTCCGCCGCTGAGTCTGTCGCGCGGCGTCGTGCCCTTGACGTATACTGTGCATGATGTCAGATCGCCCCCGATCAGAACACTCGCGCCCAGCACATCTGCCTGCCGCACTGCGTAGCTGAAATTGCAGTCTCTGATCGTCATGCCTCGCAGCAGCAGATCAACTGCCTGTGCGGCGTTCACTGCCGGCCGCGTAAAAACGCAGTCCACAAAGTCGATCAGCTCCATTTCGGTCGTCCCCGCGCCGCTGTGTACGATGAGATTCTGTGCATCGCCGCCGACAACCAGACCCGTCACCCGTCTGCCGCCGTCCGCGCCGTACAGGTGCGCGCAGGCAATCGCGAGCGGGCTGTCCGTTCCTGCCGCATACGCCTCCTCACTGGATGCGCTGATGTCATCCGCGATACAGACGTGTGCGCCTTCGATTGCCGCGCAGGTATACAGATCTGCAAGGGTTGTTACCATGTACGGATCTTCTGCTGTGCCCGTGCCTGTGTACATTTGGTTTCCTCCTCTCAGAATTCGGAAAGCTGGCAGGAGAGGTCCCACTTTTCCGTGCCGTTCCTGTCGAAATTGGGCACCCACTTCCGGTCACCCGCATACATTGTCCGCGTCACGGTTGTGCCCAGGAACCGCACCTCTACCTCGAAGCTCGCCGGTGCGAGTGCGCCGCGGATCAGCTGCGCCTGCTCTGGTGTGAGCGACGTCCATGCGAGGTCGTAGCTCGCAAGGTTTGCGCGGACGCGCTCCCGGAATAGGTACCCCGATTCTGCTCTGCCGGTTGCAGCGCTGTCCAGGTCGTACTCCGTGATCGGGCAGGTGTCCGGTGTCGGGAGCAGCTGCCCGTCTATCTTGATCCACCAGCTCATCTCGTGCCGCCTCCGTTCGTGATGCGTCCGGTCTGCGTGCTGTATCGCCGCACGACCTCCGCGAGTTTCCGGCCTTCGCAGACCAGATTGATGGTTTCGGTGCGGCTGCCGCCGTCCGTCTGACCCTCCAGCAGAGCGATGATTTTCGCAAGCAGCGCGTTCGTCTCCCGGTTGTCGGGTATCGTTTTTTCCCGTCGGGGCGTCGTATCTGCGATGCGCGTTTTCACGGGGATCACGGTTCCGGCGGCGACCTGCGGCACACCGATTCGCTCGAAATCGGGGAGCATTCCCGTGATCCGTTCAATCGCCTGTGCAAGCCGTGCAAGTCTGCCTGAGAGGGCGTTCATGCCCGTGAGCGCGTCTGTCGCCTGCGGAGCGGCTGCTGTGCGCGTCCTGTCTGCCTCTGCGGTAATTTCCGGTTTGCGGTATCTGACGCTCTCTGCAAGCGCTGCTGCGGCTCTCAGCGCGTCCTTTGTGATTGCCGACATCGTCTGCGCTGCCTCCTGCGCCGCTGCCCGGAAAGCATCCGCGATACCAGCCAGCTTTTCCGCGGCGGCGTCCAGCCCGTCGGTCATGGTATCGTCAGAGATTTCCAGCGCAGCCGCTTCCGACGTGACTCCCGACAAGAATCTCTTGACAGCCTCCTGCGCTTGGGTTGTGTCTGGCGCCATAATATCACCGGAGATTTCCAGTGTAGCAGTTCCCGCCGTGACCCCTGACAAGAATCTCTTGACGGATTCCCGCGCTGCCGTGGTGTCTGGTGTCATGCTGTCGCTGATGCCCTCTGCGAGACCGGAAACCGTGCGCATGACGCTCCGGCTCTCTGCGGCGATGCCGTTATCAAGTCCCTGCATCAGGAACCCGCCGACGTCGTAGAAAACGCGCGACGGACTGCCGATTTTGAAAAACGAGTTGACGACATTCAACATATCGTGGCACTTATTCCACAGGGTGTTCGTGATGTTGACCCACCCGTCGTTGAGGCCGTTCGCCAGTCCGCTGATGAGGTTGCCTGCCGCGCCCGAGAAGTCTGTTTTCTGGATGTCATTGCGCAGATCGCCCCACAGCTTCAGCGCGGTTTTGCTGACGGTGCTCCACCCTGAGCTGATGCCGTTTTTGATGCCGCTGACGAATCCTGCGCCGACCCGTGTGAAATCGGTGCCGGTGAATGCATCGCGCAGTCCGCCCCACAGCCCCACGGCTGCGGTTTGCAGTCCGCCCCACGCACTCCGGATGCCGCTTCTCAGGCTCGCGGTCATTTTCGTGCCGACGGACGAAAAATCAGTCTTGCCGAGGTCGCCGGTCAGCCCTGACCACAGCGACGTCGCCGCCGTCCTGACGGTGCCCCACGCGCCCGTGATGCCGGAGCGCAGCGTCGTCATGGCATTTCTGCCGACGCGGCTGAAATCGACGCCTGCGATCGTCTGCCGCAGGCTCTCCCAGTCGCTTTTGATCTTACCGGTGAGCTCTGTGATCGACTTCGGGAAAAAGTCGGTCACGGTTTTCCAGTTGTCCTCGATGCCGTTCCGGAAGCCTTCGATCGTATACCCGCCGAGCTCCTCGAAAACCTTTGACGGGCTGCCGATTTTGAGCTTATCCTTTACGGTGTCGATCAGCGGCTTGATGAGTTTATCGTAGATGAATGTAAGGGGATTGATCGCGCGGATTGCCGCGTTCAGACCTTCAAAAAAGCCCTGAATCGAGAACTCGCCGTTTTCGTGCAGCGCGTCGTAGAGATCCTGTCCCCACTGCTGCGCGTGCTCTCCGATGCCGGTGATCGCGCCGACAAGGATTTCAAAAGCCGCTTTGAAAAGCCCGACCGTAAATTCTCCGAGGACTGTCTGAAGCCCGCCCCAGTCGATGTTTTCGAGCAGGTCGAGGATTTTGTCAAAAAGATTGTGCGCGATATCCGCCCAGTTGGTGTTCATCAGGAGATTCTTGCCTGCCGTGATGACGCCGCGCAGCATATCGCTCAGGAATTTTCCAAGTTTCGCGGTGTCGATCTTCTGTAGCCCTTGCCCGATTGCATCCATGAGCTTTGTGCCGGTATCGCCCCAGCTGAAATGCTCGACGAATCCCGCGCCTGCGCTGATGATCGCATTGATCCCGCCGACAAAGATGCCGATAAGCTTGTCCCATTCAACGCCTTGCAGAAATGCGGAGATCGCTTCCGCGAGATCACCTGCGGCTTCACCCCAGTCAAATTCTGTGATGAATCCGTAGATTGACCGCAAAACTGCGTTAAAGCCCGCCGCAAACGTCGCGCCGACCTGCGTCCAGTTGATTGTCTCGAACAGCTTGTTCGCGCCTGCCGCGACCTCCTGCGCCATGCCGAGCCAGTCGGTCTGCGCCAGAATGTTGTACAGCAGGCTGAAAATGCCGTTGATGCCGTCACCAACCGTCTGTCCGAGCAGCTCCCAGTCGATGCCAAAGAACAGCCCTTCGATCGCGTTGCTGATCGTCGTGCCGAGCGCACCGAAGTTGAAAGTACGCAGGAAAGCGTCAAGTGCAGCAAATGCCAGATTGATGCCGTCTGCCAGCGTCTGCCCGAGGAGCTGACCGTCAAACCCCAGGACGAGCCCGTTCAGCGCCTGCGCGACACCCGTTGCCCACGCTTCTGCTTTCGCCCGGAGGGCGAGAATCGAATCGTCCACCAGCTTGAGTGCGTCGTTCAGCCCGCCTGCAATCGCGCTGCCGACGCCGTACCAGTTTCCGTTCCGGACTGCTGCCCGGATCCGGTCAATCATGGTCTGCGCGAATGCCGGGAGCTGTCCGAGCACCTTGTCTACCGGCACAGTCTCGAACAGGTCATTGACTTCTTCTGCGCTGTCTGACGCCGTCGGATTGGTGTCTGTCACGCCGTCGAGCTTGTGGATCTGGTCGTAAGATGTCAGAGTCGCGTTGAGCTTCTCCTGCTCCTTGCGGGCGTCCTCTGCCGCCTTGGCGCTGTCGCTCAGAGAATCCGCGTAGGACTGCGTCTGCGTCTTGGCAACGGTGACCGTCTCCGCCCCGCTCAGGGATGCAATCAGCGCGTTCAGCCCCGCCGCCGCTTTGGATGCCGCGTCGATGATGCGGCTCAGAATCGGCTCGGCCTTCTTGATGATCGTGCCGAAGGTCACCGTGACATTGGCACCCAGCTCTGCCGTGCGGTTGCGCAGGTTCGAGAAGGAGCGGTCGAATTCGCTGTCAAATTTTGCGAGTGCCTGCACCGCCTTGGTGAGCGTCTGGAAAAGGTACGAGATGAACGTGCGCTTGATTCTGCTGATGAGCATCGTCCTGATGCGGGTCAGCCCCTTGACCAGTCCCTGCACGACGTTCTGCGTCTTTTTGCCGCGGCTGATTGTGTCCTTCATCCGATTGCCGAGGGAAAGCAGCCCCTTTGCCGCCGATTTCGCGTGCGTAGCCAGCCCCTTCAGACCGTTCCACAGCCCCCTGACGGACGCATGAAATGCCTTGACGCCGATGTTCTTCATCGCATTTGCGATACGCTGCAAGGCGGATACTGTTTCCTGCGTACCTGTTGTCTGCGGCGTGACGCTCTGCTGCGCGATCTGCTGCAATTTCAGCCGCTCTGCTTCGAGCTGCCGGAGGGCTTCTGCGCGCTCCTGCGCGGTGCTTGCCGCCCCGACCCGTTCCAGCGCGGTGAGGATGTTCAGCTTCTGCTGCTCGATCGCCTCCGCGTTGATGAGATCCTTGTTGCGGGTCAGTGTTGCTGTCTGCTCTCCGAGACGGCTCTCTGCGGCTTTCAGGGCTTCCTCTGTGCGCTTGATCTCCGCCGTAGTCTGCTTGTACAGCTCGGTCTGGTCGCCGCCTATCACGTCGCGCCCGGCGTCTTTGAGCGCCTGCTGCTGCTGTTCGAGCCGTTCGATCTCCGCTCTGGTTTCCGCGACCTTTGCTTTCGTTGCATCCCAGTCCTTTGCGGCTTTTTCGGCGCCCTGCTTTTTCATGGCGGCAGCAGTGTCCTGCACCTTGGCAAGATACGCCTGTGCATCCTTCATCTGCGATTCAAATTCGATGAATTCCTGCGGGCTGATCTCCACTCTGCCCTCGTCGATGCGTGCCTTTTCTTCCTCGAACTCCCGCACCGCGTTCCTCGCGTCATTGATCTGCGCCTGAACGTGCTGCCATTCTGCCGCCTGCGCCCCCGCGCCGCTACTTTCCATTTTCTGCTGCTGCTGTTCGAGCTTTGCGAGCTGGTCTTTTGCGGCCTGCACTTCGCGGGTGATGCGGGAGTATTCATCAGTCTGGATCTTGAGTTTCGACAGCTCCTCGGCTTTCAGTCTCAGCGCTTCGAGATCCGCCTTGCTCTCCTCCAGTTTGGCATTCGCGCCGTCGATCGCCTGCCCGGTTTCCTGCAAGGTGCTGTTGAATGCCAGCACCTGCGACGGGCTGCCGAATCCCCGGAGCGATGACTGGATCGCGCTCTCCGTCTTGTGGCCGATTGCGTCGATCTGTTTCGAGAGGCTCTGGATTGCCCGCTGCATATCCTGCGATCCTTTTTTGAATCCGGTCTGGTCGAGCCCGGTGTTAATTACAATTTTGCCGTCAGCCTGCTCAGCCATCCTCGCCGCCTCCTTCTTCTTCGAGTAGTTCCTTGTATATCTGCGCCAGCTGATCCTCCGCAGTCTGCGCCCCGTTCGGGCTGATGCTCAGATCGACCAGCGTTCTGTTCGCGTTGTAGAATTCCTGCTCCCACTTTTCGAGCTTCTTGTGCTTCGCTCTTTTCTGCCGCAGCATTAAGACGTACCCGAATGTGTCCTCCCGGTCAATGCCCTGAAAATATCCCATGAAAGTCCACCAGTGCAGGTATTCCAGTGCCCGCACTTCGCAGCCCGCGACCTTGTTGACCGCCGGAAAAATGATATGCTCATCCTTCTCCCAGTCCATAACGCGCGGGCTGGGTTTATCCCCGTGTGTGCCGAAGTCGATAAACCGCACCGCCGCTTCGTATGCAGCGTCGTAGTCGCTCTGCGGCAGCGCGTCAAAGTCTGTATAGACGTTGCGCAGACACACAAACACTTTCTCTGCCGGAGACAGTTCATCGTCGTGAAACGCCTGTATCACGCGCAGGATGTCGCGGTAATCGCTCCGGATCGGATGCGCTGTGCCGTTTACGTCAAGCCGTTTCGGCAGGCTGCCCAGCATCGGTGCTGCCCTCCGGCATATACTTTGCGATGCGCTTCTGCGTCTGCTTCGCTTCATCTTCAATCGCCTTCGCGATCAGGTCGCCGATGGCGTCCAGCACATTCTCGCAGAAAAACTTTCCGCCGACTGCCGAGAAAGCGTTTCGCTTCTCAAAAATCCGCGCGCTCTCTGTCGTATCGAGCAGGCTATTCAGACGCTCGATCAGTGCTGTCTCCACGGCTTTCAGCTTTGCCCAGTCCTGCTCAAACTCTGCCGTGCCGTCGGCGTTCACGCTGATGTCCTCGAGGGGTTTCAGCATCTCCCCGAGACCCTCCCGCATCGCGGTGTAGCGATCCAGAATCGAAAGATCCGCAGGCCGGATGTGAATGGTGCAGATCGGCTGCCCGAACTGGTTTTCAACCGGAATCGCCCGTGTGCCGTCGTCGATTGTCAGTTTCATGCTCATGCCTTGTCCTCCTTTTCCGCATACGAAAAAAGCGGGAGAGGGCTGTCATGCCGCTCTCCCGCTCATGACTCAGGATTCGTCAGTGATCGTTGCCGTATTCGTTGCCATGTCGTAGACGATGACTTTCTTTTCCATCGGACCCGTCGGATTGATCGTGAACGGGACGCCGAAGCCGGAAGTGTCGCCGCCGACGCTCTGCGGGACGAACCATGCGCGTCTGACGTATGCGTATCCGGTCATGGTCTGCGCGTCCTTGTCAACCGTCTCGAAGAATGCCTCCGCGAAGTAACCGAGCAGATCGGTCTCCGCATACGCCTCGGTCATCGCGACCTCCTTGAGGTGCCCGTACATCAGACGGGCGGGGTCCATGTAGTAGGTCGAGACGTCAATCTCCGGCTCATAGCCGGAGTGCTTGAACGTGGACTCGCCGAGGACGTTCTTCGTGGTCTCGGTGTCCGGGTTCAGCTCCTTGGAGAGGTCGTCGTTGTCCTTGCCGATCGCCTCCCAGCCGCCGGAGCCTGCGGTATACGTGACGGCGATTGTATCGCCGTCGTCCGGCGTGCCGGTCACGGTGATGCCGTAGTCATCCAGTGTGATCGCGGTGCCGTTGTATTTCCAAGTGGTGCCGGTCAGCGAGTACGTGAACACGTACTCACCGGACACACCGCCGACCTTCGTGCCGAAAGTCGCCGCAGTGACCGTGGCAGCCGTAATGTCGCCGGTGATCTTGGTCGCGGCGGCTTCGGTGATTGCTGCGCCGGTCCACGAGCCGAAAAACATAGAGCGGTTTCTTGCCAGTTTCATGGGCTTATCCTCCTATATGTGATTCTGAGCTGAATCTGGTATTTTGCGGTGTCTGTGCCGACTGCGGCAGGGTATGCCGTCAGCGTAGGCACGACGGATTTTACGGTGCCGCCGGGGATCTCCGGCAGTCTCCGCAGCGCGTTCTGCGCCTGAATCCAGCCGGTGACAGCCTCGTAAAACTCCATGCTGTCCAGATTTTGCTGCGTGTCTGCTCCGTAGCTTTCCTGCGAGGCAAACACAAAGTTAAGGGTTTGTTCGTCGGCGGGGATCTCCTCGCCGAGGACGTTTTCTGTGTACCGGATGCCGGACGGGACGGCGTACAGCGCGTACTCTGTCGGGTGTCCGTTGAGGTAATTGACGCCGAGCTTTGCCCCCGCTGCCAGCAGCGGACAGGTGCGCAGCCATTCGCGCAGCGCTTCTGTGATACTACTTGATTCCAGCAGCTTTTCTCGCCTCCTCCAGAATGTCTTTCGCGTGGTCTGCCTTCATCCGCTCAAACCAGAACGACCCTGCGAGCGGATTCAGATCGGTCCTGAATTGCAGTTTCCGCCCCGTCGGATGCTTTTTCTTTCCCGGCGGAGAAAACCAGTGTGTCGGTACGCCCGAGTCGTCCTCGAATACGGGGATATTCGGTCCCCAGACCTCGCCGTAGTAGAGGTATCTCGCATACGGTCCGGGGTACACGACGGTTCCGCTGCCGATCACCGTTGCACTGTATGCGCTGTTCGCCAGCATTCCGGTGTCAAACGGGCAGTAGGGCAGGCACCAGTCGATCACGCTCTTGTCGATAACCTTCTGCACCAGCCCGCCTTTTTCGAGGTTCTGCCGTGCGAGCACCTTCTCCCAGTCGGGTGAAAACAGCTTGGCTTCAATGACCTTCATTGCCCTGTCACCTTCCAGTGCGGCGCGCGCTTCCGGCGGGTGTTATCCGTGACGCCGAGAATCGTGATGCAGTCGCCATACCGCGCCTGAAGCTGTGCCGGTGTGAATCCGGCAGCCGTCACCGCCGCACGGACGATGATGTCGCCGTGTGCAAGCGTGAAAACCTCTGAGACATTCTCTGCGGCTTTGTACGCTTCCGGCTGCAAGTATGACCGCCCGCCGGTATCCGCGCCCGCAGGGATGCGGACGGCGGCTGTATCGGCGGTTTTCAGTCCGTCCTGCGTGACCGCCGCCCGGGTTGTCCAGAACCACGAAACACCGTGTATCACAGTCGGGATCCAGTCGTCCTTTCCGGTATCACGGTTGTATCTGCGGTTCAGAACGGTGACGGTCTCATTCGTCTGCTTCATCGGTCAAGCCCCCTGTAAAGCAGCGGCGTTCCGCTGTCATCGCATTCGCCGGAGAGCATCTCTCTGATCTGCCGGTTCAATGCGCGTTCCAGCGCCGCGGTCTGCTCTGCCGCGCTGCCGTAGGATTCGGAATATCCGTCCGTATTGAAGGAGGCAACAAGCGGCGACGCTGCAAGTGCATCTGCGCTCAGAGCGGCATCCGCATTGATGATGCTTGTCATGCACAGCTTGACCGCTTCAGGGACGGTCTGCATTGCCGCAGCACGGCTGTTTGTCAGGTAATCAATCCGCTTGCGCGCCTTGAATTCAGCCGTCGGGAATGCTGCTTCTGCGACGGTGCCGCCGTATGCGAGATACTCCTCAAATGTCAGGTATGCCATGCCTGCCGCCTCCTTTCATCAGGTTGTCTTCGGCAGGATCGAAATGCCGGTAAGCTGTGCAGCTTTCAGCGTGCTCTTGAGTGCAACACCGGCGACCAGCTCCACCTCACCCTTCTTCACCGCGCCGGGCTGCGTCAGATCCGGCATATAGCTGCTGATCAGACCGCCGCCGGACGGCGAAATGCCGTGAAAGCCGTCCAGACCGAGACAGACCGCAAAGATATCCGTCTTGCCTGCTGCCGCGGATGTGGCAGCGGATGTCCCGACAACATCGACGGATTTCGTGCCGTTGTAATACTGGCCGGCATCGAGCAGCGCAATGCCGTTGTAGGTCTCGACCACTCTGCCGAAGTCATCCTTGCTGCGCTCATAGTAGCCTGCACGGCGCGCGCAGCTCCGGATGCGGTTGAGCATCTTGCTGTTCATGAGCAGCATATCCGGCTTGCCGTCAATGCAGGTGAGGAACGCATCGAGTTCATCGAGGAACGCCTGATAGTTGCTTGCCACCTCCGCGGAGCTTGTCAGGCTGACCTCGCTCGTGATGACGCTGGAAGTGCCGCTCAGGAGCTTGCGCAGACCGTCAAATGTGCCCGTCACATAGCCCGCGCCGGATGCAGCAGAGGTGCCGTTGATCGCGAGATTGTGGAACTGGTTTGCGGTTGCCTTGATCTTCTGCTCCGCCTGAAAGCTCAGCTCGTCAATCGCACCGCTGGTGTTCTGAATCACGCGGTCAATCTCGAAAGCACCGCCCATGATAATCGCGTTTGTGGTTTTCTTTTCGCGCTTCGCCTCATTCGCCGTGTACTCCGAATTGATGGTGCGGACAGCGGCGGTGCCCGGCGTGCTGAGCTGCACGTAGCCGTAGGTCAGCGTAGAGCCGCCGGTGCCGGGAGAAATGCTGTCATCAAAGGTCAGACGGTCCAGCAGCAGCGAGCTGCGGCGGAAGGTATCAATGACCTGCTGATTGACCTTGTCAGCCATGCCGACCTTTGCTTCTGCCAGTGTGATTGCCATTCAGATTCATCCTTTCTGTGTGCTGAATTTCTGAGCCAGTGCTTCCCGCAGCGAGCCGGGCTCAGTGCTGCCCGTCTGCGGTGTGTTCTTTGTCGGGAGCGTGATTGTCGGTGCAGGTGCTTTCGGTTCATCAGCGGCAAATGCAGCGGGATCCGCCTCCTTGTACTTCTTCATGAAGTCATCAAAGCCGAGGATCGTGTCGCCGTCCATTTTCATGCCGGTTTCGATCGCGCTGCGGATAAAATCATTCCGCGCGGCATTCGAGGTGAATTTCAGCTCGCCCGCCTTCGAGCGCACAGCAAACTCATACGCCTGCGCCGCGCGCTGTGCATCCCACGCCTGACTGTCTGCGGCGTATTTCGCCTGCAAATCGCTGAGCGCGGTCTGCGCCTCGGTAAGCTTGCCTGCATCCGCCTGCGCTGCGGTCAGCTTTTCCCGCATTGCGGTCAGGTCGGCATCGCGCTGCGTGATCTGCGCATTCAGGGCGGTGATCTGCTCGGTCAAACCGTCAGACTTTGCCTTTGCGCTGCCGATGTCCCGGCTGTTGATGTCGAGGATCGCGCTGATCTGCTCCTCGGTCGCTCCCCCGAAGATTCTGGATACATCTTCGCGTTTCATAGTGGTTACTCCTTTCGCGTTTCAGTTTGGTATCGCGGTTCTTTCCGCTCCGCTTGGTAGTTTCGCGTCATTCCGGACATGAAAAAAGCACCGAAAAATGTATTTCGATGCTGATTCCCATATGTAATTTTGTGGTATTTGCAGATGAACTGCACTTACGGTTTCAACTCGACGCTGAACACATGGTCGAAGTTGTAGATGCCGATCCACGCGCCTTTCAGCTTGACACTGATCGCCTTGCCGTCATAGCCGTAGTCATCCCATTCGCCTTCGCGGTAGGTGATCGTGTCACCGCTCTTGAAGGTGATCTCCAGTCTGGATGCGCTTTCCATGCTCTTTCCTCCTTTTTACAGCTCGATGTTCTCCAAAGCAGCACGCAGCTCCAGAACGTGCAGATACTCGCACATAATGCCCTGCTGCCGCTTCATGAGATCATCGCGGTAGTTCCCGCTTTCGCGTTCTTTGGCATCTGCTTCGCTGCAAATCGGTTTATGCGGTTCAATATGACGCGAAACATCCTGCCGCACATTGTAGGCTTTCAGCTTCTCGTAGCGCTCTTTGGTCTGCGCATACTCAGCTTTCAGCCGTTCTTTCCAGTCGTCCATGTGATAAACTCCTTTCGTTTTTTGAGGCATGAGAAAACCGCCTTGATTGCTCAGGGCGGTTATACTTCTTTGATTTCTTTGATATCGCTTTCGTCTAGCCATACGCCGCAATCAAGCGCTATCGCATCTTCGTTTGTGTCATTGTCTTTTGCGGCGGTAAATAAATTGACTTTTCCGGTATAAGTTTCTCCATAAGCATCGATTACAACAACTCGCTTGTGCCTGAATTGCGATAAATCCAATTTATTCATCATCATCCACCCTTTCAGACGGTACGATATGCGTTCTCTTTTTGGAATAATGAATCGTTGCTCTATTGGTTGTTCCTCTGTTTATCCCGTTCTCGTCAATATGGAAAGCAACGCCATCCGGTATTTCGATTGTTTCTTTGACTTGGCCCTTTGCAGAAACGTAAATTATGCCTGCGAGATGTTTTAAGTCAACAATCTTTTGAATCTCGTCAAGCGGAATTACAAAATAGCTTTTAGTGCTTTCTGGATTGTATTCTTTAGTTCCGAATATATGCGGATTCTGCTTTTCCGGATTTAATTTCGTAGTGAGGGTTTTATCTGCTAATCTGTCAGATAAATATTGTTTTCTACTTGATATTGTACCACTTCCGCCGCCGGAAGTCAATACCTTTTCGGAATCTTCCGGCACCTTCGCCCGTCTGAATCCCTCGACGGTCATCCGCTCGCGCTTTTCCGCATTGCCGGAAGCCTTTGCGATCTCCGCATAGCGCCGCACCAGCGCGTTGATATTCCGCTGGCATGATTGCCGCAGGGCATCGTCTCCCGCCGCTTGTGCGGCGACTGCTGTGTCCTTTTGACGGCGTATCTCGGTCTCGATCTCGCGCATCATCTGGCTTGCTTCGTAGAGCGTGCGGTGCTTGCCGTTGATGACGCAGCCCTTCCGGTTTTCGTCGATGAACTCCTGAAGCTGTCGCTTCGTCCACTTGCGTACCGACCACTTTGTCGAGAAGCTCATCGGCGTATGCCGGCAGTTCCATTCCCCGATCGGGCGGCGGAATCCAGCAAAGCGATTGCCGTCGGTGTCGGTGAAACTGAGCCCTGACTGCATCCGCTGAAACTCTGCGAGCAGGAACACATGACCCTGTACCGGCTCGTGATCCGGTGCGGACATCGCGTGTGCGCTCAGCTCGATTGCGTCGTATCCGAGCTCCTCGCCGATCATGATGCTCGCGTTCTTGTTGATCTGGTTCACGCCGTCCACGATATTCTGCCGGACTGCCGTGTCCAGTCTGCGGTGATAGCCGCTCTCGTAATGCACCTGCATTCCGGCGCTGCCGAGCTGCCGGAGTGTGTCCCGCATCGCTTCGGTGTATGAAGCAACGCCGGTCGATGCTGCGAGAATCGCGCTGTCGATCGCCCCGATGTAGGTCTGCCGCATCGTAACGGCGGTCGTGTTTGAGAGATTGGCGAGCGATCCGGCAGTCTGCCGGTAAACAGCCTGCACATACCGTTCAATGCGCTGCCGCTGCGCATCTTTCAGCGGATATTTTGCGAGATACCGCCCGAAGCGGGGATCGGTGAAAGTCTCATTCATCGCACGCAGAAAGATCTTTTGCAGCGTGCGGTTATTGACTGCCGTGATCCGCCGCAGCCGTTCTGTGATCTCACCGATATCTGCATTCATCTCCGCCATTGCGACAAGCCGGTTTATGCTGCCCTGACTGAGCTCGCCGATCTTCCGGATCTGCATTGCGATCTTCCGGATATACAGCAGATTGACGGACTGAAGCTGCTGCATCATCTGCGTGATTGCCTTTTCGAGTGCATTGCCTTCGGGCATCGGCGTTCACCTCACATCAGAAGTGCATCCGCCGGCATCATGCTCTGCACCTGCTCCGCTGCGATCTGCTGCACAGCAGCTTCTGCCTGCGCCTGCGTTTCACCGAGATACCACTGCCGCAGCTCCGCTTTGCTCATCGCACCGGCATTCACCAGAGAGAGCCGCTCATTGAGCTGCTGGTTTGTATCCGTGATGACGCTGTCGTCCCACTCAAACGAGACATCGTATTCGCCCTGCGGTGCGAGGTTCAGCGCGGTCGTGTAAATGTCCGCCGCATAGATCACATCGCGGAGGCACTGCTCCAGACTCTCCTGATTGGATCGGATCGTCTCATAGGTGCGCTGCCGCAGCATCATGATCTGTGTCGCGGTCATCGCCTGTGTGTTCGGGTCGGAGAGCGTGCCGCGGGCAATGCCGCAGAGATCTTCAATGCGGCAGAGGATGTTATTCAGACCGTTTATCAGCGAGACATCACGGATCGGCGGATCGTAGACACTGTAGGTTTTCTCCGTGCCGAGATCAACCGCACGGAACAGCCGCTTTTTCAGCTTCGGCATCTCATAGACATTGCCGGATGTATCACGCTCTGCTTTCGGGATGAGTGCCGACGGATCAACGTCAATCGCTGTCTCCTTTGCCTCGTATTCCCACATCAGACGCGAATACTGTTCATCGGCATCGCGGATGCAGTCCGCCGCCTTCGCAAACACCGAGGAGCCGAGCACCGCATCCGGATCTGCCGTATTCGCCGCCGCAACGCGGTACCACCCCAGCAGCAGCCGCCCGCCCGTATTGTGAATGATCTGCTCCGGCGCGAGCGCCGCCCACGCATCGACTGCCGTGAGCGGGCATTCCGTGCCGAGCGTATCCGGAGACTGTGACCGGAAGCAGCGCTGCGTGATGATGACATCTTCTCCGCTGACCGTGTGCCGTTCAAGCCGCGTAAAAAACGTTTTGCCTTTCTGCACCTGATCGCGGAAGAGCACGTCAGTCATGCGGCTGTCTCCGTCAAATGCGGCAGGGTAAACGCACCAGTCCGGCGAGAAATCAAAATAGATCTGACCGTTCACCGGATACGGTTTGACAACCATTCCGCCCGCAGCCATGCCGTATTCAAGCCGCTCGCGCAGCGTATTGCCGGTGCAGCGCCTGAACTGCTGTGCGAGGAATTCTGCGCGGGGATTTGTCTGCGGCTCTCCTGCTTTGTTCTGCGGTGCGCCGGTGATGTTCCACTTCATCTCCATTGTCACCTGCCGCGAAAGCTCTGCACAGATCAGCGCCGCAAGATTCAGATTCTTCATGCCGTCCGCCGCAAGCCACGGCGCTTTGCCCAGATACATCTGCGCCCAGAGATCCAGTGCGGCGGTCATATCTGCGGAGACAGGCGACTCAAAACCGCCCGCCTGCTCAATCTGCTTATACGGAATCAATTTGTGAATCGCCTCCCAGATCAACTGTTTCAAAAACGGAAATCGTTTCATGCTGCACCTCACTGTCCGCGGCGTTTCCAGATGCGGTTCGTCGCATAACGCACCGCGTCGATGCAGTGATCGCCGCCGTCCGGATAGCCGCTGATGACATTGCCGTCCTTGTCGCGCTCATACTCATAATGCGTGAATTCCCGTGCTGCGACGGGGCAGCGCTGTGGGTCAATCACAATCTTCACGAGCGATTGCAGCCACTTGTAGGAATACCGGCGGGATTCAGGTCCCTTCTCTGCCGCTCTGGCGTTGATGCCGTAAGAACGGTAATCGCTGACGGATTTTTCCTCGGCGCTGTCGCAGGTGACGACATCCGCTGCGGTAATGCCGAGTGAGATCAGATGCTCTGCCGTTTCGCGGTTTGATTTCTTATTGCAGGTGAACTCCTGCCAGATATAGAGCGTCATTCTTGCTGCATCATAATGCACGCGCACAAACGCAAACGGGTCAGGATACCAGCCCCAGTCCACACCGCTGAGAATGTTGTCAAACTGTGCAAGCTCACCGTCCGTGATCGGGCGAAGATCCAGATTGTCAAAGACATTGCCGCCGCTGCCGTTTGCCTCGCCGAGATACTCATTCGCATAGGCGCGCGGATTCTTCGCTTTCAGCTCCTCTGCAAGATCAAGGAACGGCTTGCCGAGCCACTTCTTCGGCACGGTCAGATAATCGGAGCGCGTGACAAGGCGGCTCTCCGGCGGATTCAGCACATAGTCATTCGCCCAGTTGCCTGCGGACTTCGGCGGGTTGAACGAGCAGAAGACGATTGCTTCCTCGCCGCCGCGGATCACAGACTGCTTCATGCTGCGCAGCTCTGATTCGCCTGCAAACTGATCCATTTCCTCCAGCCACATGATGCCGATATAACCGCTCTTCGGCGTGATCGACTTCATTTTATCCGGCTTGTCCGCGCCGCGGAAGTAAATCTTCTGCCCGGTCGATTTGCGCGTAATCTCCATCGGAGAGACCGTGCATTCAAAGTCGGCATCCAGCGAGAGCGCGGAGATTGCCCAGCAGATCTTTGCATAGCAGGAATCGCGCAGTGTGTTTCCGACCTTGCGGATTGCGACCGCGTGCATATCATCATGCCGCATCAGAATGTCGATGATCTCCAGCGCAACGAACGAGGACTTCGTACTGCCGCGCCCGCCGGGGAAATCATACTCCGTGTGACCGCCCTCCGCAATGTCCAGCAGAACCGGCTGAAACGCCGGTGCGATCAGCGCCGCAGGAATGCCGTGATACACTGCGGTATTGACTGTTTCCGGCTGCCCTGCAAACATTCCCAGATGCCTTCCGAGCAGCTCCAGCGCTTTCATTTTGTCGCTGCCTTTGAGCTCGGTCTCCGCCATTGCGACGGCATTCAGCTCACGGAGAACATCCGCTGCGGTGATACCGGTTCGCTCAGACTGTGCGCCGCGCAGCTCTGCGATATACTGCTGAATGTTAAGTTTTGATAAGTTCTGCGCTGCGATCACCCGTGCATTTTTCTCTGCATAACCGGCTCTGACCGCAGCCTGTGCCGCGTTCAGGTCTATGAGGTACTCCTCACAGAACCTTTTCTGCTTTTCTGTAAGTTTCACTCGATCACCCCGCAAACAAACAGCGCCCGGCGGGAGAAGTGACCGGACGCTTATGAATCTGACAGAGCACGGAAAAAGAGACGGCGCGCCGTCCGGAAAAAGCTGTATTGCCCTGTCGCTTTTTCACAAGTACAGTATAGCACGGTTTGAACATGGCTTTCAATGGTCAATTTGATTCTGCACTGCAATCAATGCTCTGCCGTGCAGACGCAGCAGCCAACGGTAATCAAGATGCAGGGAAACAGCGATCTGCTCCCACTTTTCGCCAAGAATGTATCTGTGATAGAGAATCATGCGCAGCCGCTCATCTTCCACAGCATTGATCGTCTGTTCAATCTCCCGCTCTGTTGCAAACAGCTGCTCAATCTCCGTGCGCACCTTATTCTCGGCGTCAATGATTTGTGCAACTGCTGAGCCGAGCTTGTCACCAGTCTGATGACTTCCGCCGCTGCCGCTGTAATTCGGTGTAATGCGCTCTGCAATCGCCCGAAGCTCTGCAAGGTGGTCGCTGATCGCTCTGATGCGCCGCATCGCCGTGCCGTACTGCTGCAAGTATTCTTTCGTGGTCATGTCTGCACCTCCAATTCCTCAATGTGAATCCAGATCCCCGGAATCTCCGCCCAGAACTTTTCACAGATCTCGGACGCAACAAGCGCATCATCCTTCCAGAAGCCGCAGCACGTCATGCAGTCTTTGAGCAGTTTTTCCAGATTGTCGGTGTCGGGCTTTGTCGTGCGGTATTCACCGTCCCGATGCTTTCCGCGCGGGAAGCACCATTTCACGATCAGCCGCACGCCGCTTTTGTAAGGCTCGGCGGGACGGTGCTGCCAGAGATGCGCAGTCAGCTTTTTCTTTGCCTCCCTGACCGCATCGGTGTCATGCAGAAACGCCTTGCCGGTTTTCCTGTTTTTGCCGATGTCCTTTTCCTGTGCTGTCACCGTCGGCGGGATCATCGGCATAAAAAACTGTGTCAATCTCATCATCCTTTCGCGCGCCTTGTGAATTGAAAGGTACACCGCAATGCGGCAGGCTTTGATGCCGCTTGCGGTTTACCTGATTCACATTGCAATCTTGCACCGCAAATATTTCTATATATTTATATAGCCAGTTGCGGTGATTTTTGCGGTGATTTCAGCTCCGGATGATCTGTCCGTTTTCGAGCTTCAGTTCACTGCACTTTTTGATTCGCCGCTCTACCGTATCCCGGCTGACACCGAGCATCTCCGCCATGTCGTCAATGCCGATTTTCCCGTCTACCGCACACGAATCAAAAGTATTCAGCAGCTCTGCGGATTTGTCCGCGGCCTTCGCTTTTGCGATCTGCGACTGCCGCTTGTGACCGTTTTTCGATGCACGCTGCTGTGTTGTCAGCTCTACATCGGATTGCAGGTCTTTCAGCACACCGATCATGTCGATCTCATGCAGCGGGTATTTGAACCACACATTGACCGGCGGAAACTTCGGGAACTCTCTGAGCGTTCCCTCGATGCGCCATGCAGACATTTGCGCGACATAGCTGTCAGACGCACGGAGCGCCGCTGCAAGCGCCTGATACTGTTCATTGCTCATATTGTCGCGGCAGAGCTGCACGGCGGCATTGCGGTTCAGTAAATCATCCTGTGGGGCATTGTTCAAGGCATTCGGCGCACACATGGCAAGATACTGTTCACAGATCCGGCACGCGGCGCGGTTCTGCTCCTGCTTCACAATATCTTCTGTCAGATCCAGCTCGATCATATCCAGAAGCGCGTCCGGATCACGGGCAAACACGCCGCTGCCGGAAGCTCTGTCCATAGACCGCTTGCCGCCCTGCATCCCCTTGCTGTGATGGTGGCAGTAGATCACGGCACAGCCGAGCTCGGTGCAGACCTTGTCGAACTGGTTGCAGAAATGCGCCATCTGATCGGCGGAATTTTCGTCGCCGGTGATGACCTTGTAGATCGGGTCGATGATAACGGCGATATAATTGCCCTTTTTCGCCCGGCGGATCAGCTTCGGTGCTAATTTGTCCATCGGCTCTGTCACGCCGCGCAGATTCCAGATATCTATGCTGCCGATATTGACCGGAGCGATTTTCATGCTGTCGTAAACATCGCGGAAGCGGTGCAGGCAGCTAGCCCTATCGAGCTCCAGATTCACATAGAGGACGCGCCCCTTTGCGCACTGCCAGCCGAGCCACTTTCTGCCCTCCGCGATTGCAATGCTCATCTCGATCAGCGCGTATGACTTGCCGGCTTTGCTGGGGCCTGCAATCAGCATTTTGTGTCCCTGCCGCAGCACGCCCTCGATCAGCGGGGGGCTGAGCTCCGGCAGATGCTCCCACGCATCCGCCATGCTCTCAAAATCCGGCAGATCGTCCGTGATGCTCTCGACATAGTCCTTCCACTCTGCCCACGATGCAAAGCCGGTATTGGTCTCCAGAAGAAACTGCTTCTGCCCCTTGCGAATCACGCCGGGCATTCTGGAAAGGCGGGACGGATTGCGGTTCTGCCGGTCTACTTTCAGCCCGTTTTTGTCGCAGACGGAATACAGAAATTCAACACGTTTGCGGTATTCTTCATAACTGCCCGCATCGACGCGGACGATCGCGTGAAGCGACTTGCCGCCGGAGTATACGAGCGCTGCAATCGGGAGCTGCAAATCATGCATAATGCCGTTCTGCTGCTCAACGGGAATCGCATCGGATTCAACCAGCGCATAGCGGTATTCGGTCACATTCTCATTCTTTGCGCCGCGTCCGTCCAGCGGATTGAACCGGATCCACGCGCCGCATTCGGGATTCGTGTCACCGAATACAGCGCCGAAATCACCCTTGTATTTTTGGAGTTCAGCGAGGAGCTGACCGGCGGTTCTGTCCCAGCATCCGGCAGTCGGGAGATATTTGCCGTCACTGTTCTGCCAGCATTCCGTGACATAGCCGACATTGTCATTTGCTTCAAACAGCGTTTCGAGGTATCTGGAAATCTGTTCGGTCGGGTTCCAGTTTTCCGGTTCTTTGATCGGCAGTGCAATCGTCTGCTCTGCGGAAGTGACGACATAATCCGCACTGATCTCCTCATCCCAGCCGAGTGACCGCGCATTCGGGTCTGACCGATGCGGACGGTATCCGTTTTCAATCGCCATGTGTACGATTGTTCCTGCCGTGACGGGCGTATCGGAGCCGCCAAAGCTGTGCCATTTCTTTGCACATTCTCCGGCATGATACCGCGCGCCGTCACGGGCAGACCAGTTATCCCAGACAGAGACCGGAAGTCCTGCATCTTTGAGCGCCATACCGATGCCGCACCATTCCTGATACGAGCATCCGGCAGGGTCAATGTATTGCAGCAGTTCTTCGAGGTTATCATTTCTGTATTCCAAATCATCACCCTTTCTATTGACTTTTCAAGGCTTTTTGTGTATACTAGAGAAAAGGGGGTGTTCCTATGAGTACACGAGACAGCTTATTGCAGGAAATATCCATGATGACAGATGAACAGTGCAGCGCGATTCTCGGAATGATCCATGCCTTTGTCGGTATGCCGAATGCCGAAACGCTCGCCGCAATCGACGATGCAGAGCACGGCAGAAACCTGTCCGGTCCGTTTGAAACGGTCGATGCGCTCATGGAGGATCTGAATGCTGACGATTAAATATCACAAGTCCTTCAGGCAGGATTTCAAACGGATGAAAAAACAGGGCGCGGATATCGGGCGGCTCGAAGCAGTGCTCAGAATCCTCGCGGATGAGCAGCCGCTTCCGGAGGAATATCTCGATCATCCGCTGCGCGGGAATTATGCCGGATACCGTGAATGTCACATTACACCGGACTGGCTGCTTATCTACAAAACTGAGCAAAATGAACTGCTGCTGATTCTGCACCGCACCGGTTCACACAGCGATTTGTTCCGATGAATGCACTCCGCACCGAAGCGGGGTGCTTTTTTATTCCGGAAAATACGTTGCCGGATCCACGCCGGACGGCACACGTTTCCAGCCCTGCGCTGCGATCCGTGCGATCATATTATTCGCTGCTTCAAAGCTCCATGCGCCGACATTCCGGAAGCCGTAGCGTTCAAGCCGTGCGATCTGTTTTGCAGTCGAAAGACCGTTCTGCTGCCGCTGCGCTGCACTCCGGAGCACCTGCTCTGCCATGCCGGCAGACTGCACCTTGTTTGGATCAATGCCGCGGTTTTCAAGCGCCTGCATCTGTGCCTGTGAAGGCGGCTGACACTCCCAGCCGAATGCAGGCTGATAGCTGAGCAGATCGCGCTGCTGCACGGAAATCGCATATTCCAGCGGGTCAACAAGATTACGCTTGCGCGTCTTAAACTTCTCGAATTGCTTTTTCAGCGCTTCCTCACGTTTTGCAATGGTTTCTTCTTCGGCGGTCTGCGCCGCTTCTGCCACATCGACGGCAGCGCCCGCATTTTCTGTCAGGTTATCGGTCATCTGTGCAGCAGTATCGGCATTGTCGCAGATCAGGTGCGCCGGTCTGCAAAGCTCGTGCCGCTCAGAGTGCCAGAGGAAGTCCAGCAGGAGCAGATGATCCTTGCCGGGTGAAAGCCGCGTGCCGCGCCCGACCATCTGGCAGTACAGTGCGCGCACCTTTGTAGGCCGCAGCACGATCACGCAATCAACAGACGGACAGTCCCAGCCTTCGGTTAAAAGCATACTGTTGCAGAGTACATTGTATTTGCCGGATTCAAAATCGCTGAGGATTTCGGCGCGGTCTTCGGAATTGCCGTTGACCTCCGCTGCATGAAATCCATTTGCGTTCAGAATCGCACAGAACTTCTGTGATGTAGCGATCAGCGGCAGGAATACAACAGTTTTGCGGTCTGCACAATAGCGCTTCATTTCCTGCGCGATCTGTTCAAGGTAAGGATCGAGCGCCGTGCAGATCTCGCCGGGCTTGAAATCTCCCGCCGAAACACCGACCTTTGAAATATCAAGCTTCAGCGGAATTGTGAGCGCTTTGATCGGGCAGAGATAGCCGTCTTTGATCGCCTGCGGCAGGGTGTACTCATAGGCAAGTGTATCGAATACGCTGCCGATCTCCTTCATGTCGCCGCGGTCAGGCGTTGCGGTCACACCGAGAATATGCGAATCCGGAAAATGCCCGATCACACGCCGGTAGCTGTCCGATACGGCATGGTGTGCTTCGTCAATGATGATGTGCGTGAAGTAATCCGGCGGGAAGCGTTCCAGTCGCTTTTCCTGCATCATCGACTGCACCGAGCCGACAGTAATCCGGAACCATGAGCCGATGCAGGTCTGCTCCGCCTTCTCGACAGCACATCCCAGCCCGGTCACTTTGCCGATTTTATCCTGTGCCTGATCGAGAAGTTCGCCGCGGTGCGCGAGGATGAGGACGCGCCCGCAAGCGCGGACGCAGTCCTCTGCTGTCGATGCGAATACGACGGTCTTTCCCGTGCCGGTCGGCAGGACGAGCAGCGTGCTTCGGACATTCTCCCATTCAGCGAAGACCGCGTCCTTTGCTGCCTGCTGATACGGTCTGAGGTTCATCAGTAAATGCCTCCTCCGTAACCGCCGTGATTCGGCTGATAACCGCCCTGCGGCTGCCAGCCCTGCGCAGGCGGAGCAGCATAGCCCTGTGCAGGCTGCTGATAACCCTGCGGAGCAGACGGCTGATATGCAGGTTGCTGATACGGCTGAGGAGCTGCCATATTGGAAGCAGGCACTGCCTGCGGGACAGGCTCGACATTCGGCTGATCCCACAGCGGATAGAGATATTTCAGATTGTTCGTCTGATAATCCTGCCCGTCCTTCTGGTAAGTGCGCGGTGCAATGTGACACACACCGCGCCGCCCTGCGATCTCATTCGACCAGTTCGGCTTGATTCTGCCGCCGCTTTCGACAGTCGCTCTGTCCGCAAGCCCGATGCTTGCGAAAAAGGATGTCATCATTCTGATGCGCCAGTCCTCGTTCAGGAGATAGTAATTCTCCTTGATTGTCACATCTCCCTGCGGCGAAAACACGCGGAAGGTCACAGTCGCCTTGTTGCAGGCAGGAATTTTACCCTGCCCGTTGTGCCGTCCGCGCTCGACCTTTGCAATCTCAAAGCGGTAATCGCCCTCCGGCAGAACCGGATTGTGGTCGCTTTCCTGCGCTGCAAAATCCGCATCCCAGTCCATTGCCTGTCCGCTGCCCTGCGCATAGCCGTTCTGATAACCGCCATTCTGATAGTCCATAGTCTGATCTCCTTTCGCTTAAAACGGCACATAATCCGGGCAGTTTGCCCGAACCGCATCCATGACCTGCTGCCAGCTTGCGCAGAGCCACTCGTGATAATCCGCCGGGTAATCCCGCATCGGCATTCCGGCGGGGAAATACCGGAACACTTCGCTGCTGATTTTCTCGATATGCGCGGGCAGGACATTGTTTGCCTTCATGAGATTTGCCAGCGCATCCGGAATGCCCTGCCAGTCGGCGCCGAGGCTTTCAATGGGCTCAAAGTCATTCAGATCACCGGGGGTGAGCGGTTCCGCTGACGGTGCAGCAGACTGCGGGGGCGGAGCGGGTACATTGATCGTTTCTGTCGGGATACCGGCATCCTGTGCGCGCTGCATGATCTGATCGGCAGGCGCCGCAAACAGATGCGCAACCGCGCCGTAGCTGAGCGGCATCATATCCGGCAGACCGAAGCGGTTTTTCGCGTCCCACCATGCGGATTTTGTTGCATACATCACACGCTGCACAGATGTTGCCTTGTGAATTTTGCCCTTGTCATCCGCCGCCATGACCTGCGTCTTGAATGCGAGAAACAGCGTCATGTCCGACCACTCCTTCAGGAGCGGCGCGATCTTGTTCGTGGTCTTGTTGCCGAGCTTCAGCTCCCAGTGATCGAATTCGTCGATTTCCTCCGGCAAGCTCGTCTTGCGCGAAATCGCGTGGCAGATCAGGATGACATGAATGCCGGCTTTGATGAGCTTGTCCGTGTTTTCAAGGAACCGCGCGATCAGCTCGCATTCATACTGCCAGCCTTTGCCGTAGTTCAGCCCCTCGATGCCCTTGATATTATGCTCGGTGCAGATCGCCTGCAAGGCAAGCGATTCCGCCCAGTCAAAGGTGTCGATTGCAACCGCCTTGTAGCCCTTCTGTGCGGCATTTTCACGGATGTAGTCCATCTCGTCGCAGAGCATTGCCCAGCTTGTCGGCGCGGGCAATCGGCGAACATCCATCTTCGTGGTGCTGCCCTCGCAGTCGATGAACACGATGCCGGGGATTTGGGCGGCAAGCGAGGACTTGCCGACCCCCTCCTGACCGTACAGCACAGCCTTGATGCCGCTGCCGTACTGGATGCCGTTGATCTCCTCAAAATTTGGCATGATTTACACTCCTTTCGGTTGATACGGTTTGAACCCTGCCGCCGGCTGATACGGTGCAGGCGGCGGTGTCTGATTGAACGCGGACGCATTCTGCGCCCAACCGTCTTCGATGATGATGCTGCATTCGTCGCCGGTGCTGACTCTGGCCGCGATTGCCTGCAAGCCCTCTGCTTCGAGCCACTTTCCAAAATCTGCAAGCGTCTGCAAATCCATCTGTTCGAGCTTATCCAGCAACACAAAACCGCATTCCGGATTCAGGCAGCGCACGATCGCAGCCGCGACACGGAGCTGCTCGGAGCCGCTCATGCAGTCCCACGCCTTGCCCTGATAGAGAAGCTTTCCGCCCTCGACCGAAAGTCCCGGCAGCGGGAGATTCGCACCGTTCAGCAGCGCACGGCGGTCTTGTCTGATCTTCTCGATCTGATCGGTCAGACCGTCATACTGATCCTTGTAATCGGCGGCTTCCTGCTCTGCGGCAGCCTTGCGCTGATTGTCACGGATCTTCGCATTCAGGCGGTCAATATCGGCAATATTCGCTTCCAGCTCTGCTGTCGATTCGAGCGCGAGTTCTTCCGGCGATTTTGCCGCCTCTGCCTGCTGCATCTGCAAGGCTTCGAGCCGGGCTTTCAGATCTTCAAGATGCTGTGCGGTACGCATCATCTCAGCGGTGATATTCTTCACGGCAATGTCAATCGACTGCATTTCATGCCGCCACTGCTGCCGCTGACCGTTCCGTGCAAGAATCGCCTGCTGCTGCGCAATCAGCTCAGCCGCAGAAACGGGCTCGTCCGGCAGATTCTCCCAGTTCGGCAGCTCGGCAGCAAATTTCGCTTTCTGCTGCTGGATCTGCCCGATCGCTGTGCGCTGATCGTACAGCCGCTTTTCCTCCGCTTCCATTTGTGTGAGCTGTTCTCCGACACCGATGATGCGCAGGAGCGTGTCCGCCTTTTCGCGGTCAGATGCCTGCATGAACTTCGGCAGATCGAGCGCCAGCTCCGAGAGAAAGCTGTCGAGCAGCTTCTGACCGGCACGGTTGCCCTGCGGATCAATGACCTTGAGGGCGGCATTCTTGCCCTTGCGCTCGACGACAAGCCCGTTTGAGAGCGTGCAGCGGAGCATCGGCTCGGTGAGAGCGCCCTCGCGCTGCGCATTGCTCGGCTGATACTTATTGCCGCCCAGAAGCCAGCAGATCGCGTCGATCACCGAGGTCTTGCCCTGATTGTTGTTGCCGCCGATGATCGTCAGACCGTTTGCGGCGGGTGTCAGCTGCACCGCACGGATGCGCTTGACATTTTCCAGTTCGAGTGAGTTAATTTTGACAGGCATTTTCATCATCCTTTCATCGCCTGAATTTTCTGCTCTGCGAATGCGAATGCCGCGTGCATCTTCTCCATGAAGAAATCGTAATTGGCATCACTCTGATGCTGTGCAATGAACTCCGCAAGCCGGTTGACGGCATCGGCAGCGGCGGTGAGATACGGCTTGAACAGCGCTTTGCTGTCGGTCTGCCAGATCGGCTCTGTGCCAAGCGCAAGCTGCGTATCAGGCTTTTCGCTGAGCTGCCGCCGGAGCGATCCGATTTCAGCGTTCAGCCGTTCGATTTCCTCGGTGTGATCGACAACGGCGGTCTCGATCGGGCGCGATTCCAGTTCTTTGACTTTCGCTTCGAGCTGATGTACCAGCTCGACCTTTTTGTCGATGATGCCCCGCAGCGTCAGACGGTTGCGCTCCTTGGCTTCTTCGGCTTCACGGATGGCATCCCGCGCCTGTGCCGCATCTGCTTCGGCGGTTTCTTTTGCCGATTGCAGGGCGGTGATCTGCTCCCGCAATTCCTTGACAGTCGTCTCGTTGAGGTCTGTGGTCTCCACAATCTCCTTGCGGGTTTCCTCGTCGGTCGTTGTCAACAGATAGAGCTTTTCAATACCTGCGTGTTTCGACATCGAAACAAATTCCTCCGAAAGGCATTCCGCGATTCGGATGTATTTGAACGCATAAGACCGCTTCATACCGAGCTTTTCTTCGGTGTACGCCTCAAAGGTATCGTATCCCAGCGCCTTGTAGAGCTTGCTGTCGCGCATCTGCTTGATCGCGGTACACATCCCGTACAGCGACTGATAGATTACTTCACCGTAGCCGGTGATCTGCTTGTGCAAGGCTTCCGCCTGCTGCTTTTCGGTCAACATGATTTCCTCGCTCATGCTGTTTTCCTCGCTTTCTGTTTGCCGAAGATTCCGGCAAGGTATTCGGTATATGCCGCAATCAGCGCCTTGACTGCTGCGGTCGGATTGCAGTTTCTGAGACCGCGCACCTGCACGATCTTTCCCTCCGTGCTGATCTCCATTGTGTAATATGGGACATCCGGCTTGTCTGCCCTTCGAATGAACATGATGTGCAGCGCACCTTTGGCGTGGCGCTCGGCATAGCCGCCGACACAGTGATGCAGTGCCTTGCCCTCGTCGATGATCTCCTGCATGCTTTCCGGCTGCCTGATCAGCAGCGCACCGGATGCGAATTCCAGCGGCTTGCGTTCTTCCATGCGCTGCGTGAGCTGCTCCTGCATCTCCTTGGTCGCGTTATACTTCACGATTGCCGTCAGCCGCGTATACACCGCTTTGAAATCATGCGGCATGGAAATCGCCGTATCATGCAGGTCATAATGCAGCTGTTCGCACTGGTCGAGATAATCGCTGTATTCATATTTCAGCACATTATGCTCTTTGAGATACCGGGAAATGCGCTGCGGCATCAGCCCTGTATCTGCGCAGAAGCGCTGCATCGTCCCGCGTTCATATCCGAACTCCTCCGCGATCATCAGCAGGTCAGCGGGCTTGACCTTCGGGAAGACCTCCCGCCACATGATGTAGGCTTCATAATGCTTCTCCTTACCCGTGAGCAGCTTGAATTCGTCGCGGTTCAGGCCGAGCATTTTCAGCAGATTGTTTGACTTCCAGTTAATCAGCTTACTGGTTTCAATGTAGTTTGTGCCGCCGTACCAGCCTGTGCAGCGCGCCGTAATCAGATGCGCATATCCGGATTTCATCAGGTATTCCACATTCGGATGCTTGCAGTAGAGATGCAGATACTCGAACAGAAGATCCGGCGCTTTGTCATAGCAGCAGTATTTCACACAGGATTTTTCGACTGCACCCGGATTCAGCACTGTGTAGGAATTGTCAGCATAGCCGTAAACCCGCTGCGAGAACACCGGCTCGCGGAACTCTTTGAGGATCTTCCATTTGCCCGTATCGCTCAGGCCGTACCGGACAGAGCCGTCCGCTGCGAACACATAGCGCTGACGCTCTGCAAGCGGATATTTACCGGCGCTGTATCTATGGAAGCACCGCACAAACAGTTCATTACCATTTGTCAGCAGCACAGCGAAGTTTCCGGCGCGTTTGCCATCCTTCATCCGGCTCATGTACCTTGCCGGGACTTCCGGGAAGCTGTGCAGCAATGCTTCTTTTCTCGCCTGTCTCATGGCATCACCTCAGAAGTCCAGCAGCGAATCAAGCGAGAGCTGCATCGGTTCGTTCTTGTGCTGCGTGATCGGCGGATCAACCGCGCCGTTATCCCCGCAGAGGTCAATCGTCATGTGAAATCTGACCGCCGCGACCGGGAAGTAAAACTTGACCGCCCGGCTGTAAACTTCCAGATCGGAAATCGCGCCGCCGATGCCCTTTGTGATCTCAGTCAGGCAGTCGTCAAAGGTTTTGCCGCTCTGCTCGATTGCCTGTTCAAACTCCGGCTCCTGCCGGCAGAACTCCATGAGCGCATCTGCGGTCGGCTTGGCGATCACCTGCGCGTGCCTGCCTTTCGGCTTCACATCAAAATAGCTCTTATCCATTGACTTTTCCCTCCGAATGTGCTACAATAGCACTGTAAGTATTTTTGCTTGCAGCCGTGTCCGATCTCGTCCATCGGATGCGGCTTTTTCATTCGTCGGAGCAGCTCAGAAGCGCCAGATACTGATCCGGTACATCGTCAAACTCGTCATTCGCATCGTCTGCGCCGACGATCAGCGCGATGCCGAAGACCGCCATGTGTGCGATAAGGCTTGCGAGCTGGTTGTAGGGCTTGCCGTGCTGCTGCCCGTTGGCATCCACGATCATAATACCGCCGTCCACCAGCCCGATGGTCGAGACATCTCCGCCGAGCAGCTTGCTCCGGAGCGATTTCAGATCTCCGTCCACATCGCACATCGAGACGATGCCAGCGAGTTTCAGTGCTTTCATTGCCTTCCTCCTTCCGCCGCGCGCTCCCACATCTTTGCCCAGCGGTCAGAGTGGAGCTTTTCGAGCAGATCGTTGATGAGATTTCTGGTAGCATCCGGGATGCAGGGGCATTCCGCCGCCGCAATCATAATGATGTTATGCAGATCGTCCAGCATCTCAATCTGCGCCTGCAAGTGCAGATTCGTGTCGAATCGCCCGCCGGTGCTGTGCGACCATTCAATGGCGCCGCTTGGATACTGCACAGGATTGTGTGCGGTGAATGTCCATCCCGATTCGATATTGCACATGACAGCGCTGCCGCCGCGATTGACGCTCATGCACCGGAATGTTCCGCCGCTCTTGCCGCTGTAGTTCTTATGGGCTTCCAGCGTGATCGGAGTGGTCATGCCTGCGCCTCCTTCATCCACTTTTGCAGCTCTGCAAGCTCCGTGCGCATGGCTTCAAGCTCGCGCTGCTTCATCTTGATGCCTGCAACCGTCAGCTCGATCTTCGCCTCAACCGCCGCGATCTTATCCGATACGGCATCCACCACGCTCTGCGGCACTGCCGGAGCAGCTTCCTGATCGCAGGCAAGCGGTGCCTTGCTCGGATCATCCCAGCGGTGCTTTGCTTCCTGCGCCGAGACCGCCTTGACAACCGTCGGGATGCTGACTTTGTACTCCTCAGCGAGCTTCTTGTAGGTTGCGCCTTCCTCGGTGTACTTCCGGTACATCCCGGCGGCCTGTTCTTCGGTGATTTTCATAGTTCCTCCTTCACTTTTCGTATCCCTGCCCGCAGACAATGTACATCTGCTGATGCACGCGCACCTCCGCATTTTCGATCAGCTCATCCGCACGGATGTCCGCAAGCTCGTCCACGCGCTGATCTTCGTCATCGCGCATAACGTGCATAAAGTGGATGCAGTACGCCGCCGCAAGCCCGATCACTACCGCGATCAGCAGCGCCATGCCGCTCCAGAATTCAAGGTCGCTCATGCAGAATCTTCCTCCGTTCTTGCATTCTTCGCCTCCGCCGAGCGGAGCAGCTTTGCGCAGGCGGCTTCCAGCAGTGCGCGGCGGCGTTCATACTCCTCCGGCGAAAGCACCGGTTTGAGCACATCTGCGATGCAGAGCAGTCTGCCGGTCTCAGGGTTGCGGTGTTCCATGTGCAGCACGCGGTATTCCTGCCCGTCCTTCCAGAGGTGCTCCTTGTACTCGCACCATGTGACGCCCGGTTCATCCGGGAAAACAAGGTCTGTCGGGATGACGGTCTCCTCGCGGTTGATATTGATTTCCGGCATCATATAATCAGCCCCTTTCTGATATATTGTATGCGAGGGTGGTTTTGATGGTGATTATTCGTCCTCTTCGCCGCTCATGAGTGCTGTCAAAACGGAAAGATCAATCTTCGGCATTGCCTTGCTGATTGCGGCGGCGAGCTTCGGATCAGGCGTGTACTCCTTGATGAACACCATTGCGTCCGTGTACTGATTGAATGCAAGGTCAACGTAGGACGGCACATCAAAATGCTTCTGCAATGCCTTGTAGATGCTGTTGACAACGCGCTTGCCGACGCTCTCATACACATTCGCATAGCGGCAGAGCTCGATCGTGCGGAGCCGGACTGCCTTGCTGATCTCCTTGCGCTGGAGAATGCCGATGCGTCCAAATTCAAAGGTTGCCTGAATCAGCTCGTGCTTGTTGAAATCAAGCTGATGTTCCAGTTCGTTCTGTCTGGATTCGAGTGCGTTCTGCTTCTGCTCCATCTGGATGAGGTACTGGAGCATCGGGGAGATGTTCTGCGCGCCGTAGCTGCCGGTCTTGCGAATCGTAGGCAGAACCTCGTCAAACACCCACGATTCAAATTCAACAGCCTTCGGCAGCTTGCTGTGGGCGATCAGGCGGTAGACGTCGCCTTCGGGGATGAAAGACATCTCAATGGTCTTGCCCGGCGACTGCGGATGAGGTACGTCGTGTTTCGCGACGCACCGGCAATGTCTTGCGATAGCGTCTCTCTTATTGCTGTAACCAAGAGCACTGGCGACATCAGATGCACAGAACAGCACCTTGCCGTCATCGGTTTCGAGGGTGCGGATTTCACCGAACGCCTCATTCTCAAAGATTTTCAGTTCGTTCATTTAGGTTTCCTCCTCAATTTCAACTACTTCTCGAAATGCATTCAAAAACGCATCATCATCCGTCCAAATATTAACAGCTGTTTCAGGCATACTAATAAAGAGCCGATATGCTTTTTTTCTCGCGGGTATAGTCCGAAGCGTGAATTTTTTTGCGCCGCAAGAAGCGCACAGCATGATAATGGTTTTCAGCAATGCGATTTCATTCAATTTCTTAACATTCCTTCCTTTCATTGGTTTCCTCCTTTTCCAGTTCGGTAAGCAGCGTTTCGACTGCTTCGCGGATTCGCTCGTGCTTCGGCTGCATTCCTACACCATTCAGGGCGGCAGACAACTGCGTCGAGTTGACGCTCATCTCTGTCATGGCTCTGATCTTCGGCAGGATGGATGCCTGCGTCAGACCGAGCATAGCCAGACGCGCCTTATACAGGTTTGCTGTCATCGGTCTCTGCATTTTCTTTCACCTCACCTTCCACTTGACAAATTTACTCCAGTGTGATATACTAGAAGCAAGAACATTATTTATCTCACTCTAGTAAGATTATATCACAGTTTAGTAAGATTGTCAAGCGATTTTTCTCACCTGAGTAAGATTTTTGCAAGTTGCACAAAATAAGAATTACATTTTGTCAATAATGCCATTAAGGAGGGATTTCAATGTTCTGGGAGCGTTTTATATCTTTATGCGATGAACAGAAAAAGAAACCGAATCGGGTTGCGGCAGAAATCGGCATTTCTTCTGCATCAGTTACAAAATGGAAGAAGGGAACGATTCCGAATCCCGAAAGCCTTGGAAAGATTGCAGAGTTTTTCTGCGTCAGCATCGACTATCTACTTGGTAAATCCGAACAGAAACTAGACGACCAGACATGGGATGCATACGCAAAAAAATTTGAAGATGAAGTTAATGCTAAATATGAAAGTGACTGGAAAATGCTAAGGCAACTATTTCCCGCAATAACTGATGAAGACATTTATCCTCTAATTCATCAAGTCGTTCCTTCTATCAGAATGATGAATCACGAAGGTATCAAGGAACTGGGAAAACGAGCTGATGAGTTGTATAGATTGCGCGAGTATATGAATCAAGAAACACGCGATATCGTTGATGAAGACAATCGGCTCTGGGAAGAAGAACAGCGCCAAAAAGAAAAAAGCGCCGACTGACCGAAGTCAACCGACGCGAACGAGTGTTCTATAATTTATTGTATCACGAAACATTTGTTTTGTCAAGTGCTTCATGAGATAATGATGTAGCAGAAGGGGAGTGATCCTATGTTCACAGTACCAGACCTAAAACCGGAGGAGGTACTGATCTACCTCCGCAAGAGCCGCACGGATGATCCGGCGCTGTCCGTCTCAGAAACGCTTGCCAAGCATGAGCAGATGCTCAATGAGTGGTGCGTGCAGAATCTGAGCGAGCTTGTCCCGGAGTGCAACCGGTTCCGCGAAGTCGTGTCCGGTGAAACAATCGAGGCAAGGCCGGAGGTGCAGAAGGTGCTGCACCTGATCGAGCGCCCACAGTATAAAGCTGTCCTGATCGTGGAGCCGCAGCGGCTCTCACGCGGTGATCTGGAGGACATCGGCAGGCTGACCAAGCTGTTCCGATATACCGGCACACTGATTATCACATTGCAGGGTATTTTCGATCTGAACGATGCCCGTGACCGGGATTTCTTCAACCGCGAGCTGATGCGCGGCAATGACTTTTTGGAGTACCAGAAGCGCATCATGGGCAACGGCAGAGTGCTGTCCGTTGAGAACGGGAACTATATCGGTAGCCGCGCACCGTATGGCTATGAGCGCACACGGATCCGCGAGGGCAAGCGATGGGCGCATACGCTGGAGATCAACCAAGCGGAGGCAGAGAATGTGCGCCTGATCTTCCGGATGTACGCTGACGGCAGCGGCGCAACTGCAATCTGTACGCGGCTGAACAGTATCGGCAGTAAAACGAAAAACGGCGCCCGATGGACGCCGCCGACAATCTACAGTATGCTCGATAACCCGATCTATATCGGTATGGTGAAATGGCAGGCACGCAAGACAATTAAAATGATCGAGAACGGCGTGGTTGTCCGCCGCAATCCGCATCAGAAAAACTATGCGACCTACTCCGGCAAGCATGAGGCAATCATTGAAGATACGCTCTGGGAAGCCGTCAGAGCGCGCAGAGAAGCCCGGACGATTCCGCGCACAAACATTACCTGTACGCTCAAAAACCCGCTGAGCGGGCTGATACAATGCGAATGCGGGTATTATCTGATCCGCAGGCCGTATAACGGAAGATGCGCAGACCGGATGCAATGCCCGAATATGACCTACTGCAAGAACGCGAGCAGCACAATGGATGAAACGATTGAAGAAGTTAAGCATATTTTGAGCGGGTGCATTACAGATTTTCGCGTTAAGATTGGCTTGGGAGCTGTTGCCGATCTAGCAGCACATGACGTCTATTGCCAACAGCTCAGAGAGCGCCTGGCTGCGCTTGAGGAAAAAGAAAAGTCCTTATGGGAAAAGTATGTGGAGGACGAGATGCCGAAACATATCTTCAATGATCTGCTTGAAAAGAATAACGCTGACAAGTCACGAACTGAGGAGCAGCTCCGCGATGCCGAAACAAATGCTCCGCGCCGGATTGACTACGAAGAGCGCTGCCGGACTTTTCAGGCGGCAATCGACGCGTTGAATGACGAAAATATGTCGGCAGAGCAGCAAAATGCAATACTGAAGCGGTGCTTTATTCGACTCAGGTATCATCGCCCGCAAGGGAAAAGAGGGCGCAATTCCGGACCTGATCGCAGAGGTTGGGAGACGGAGCCGATGCAGCTTCGTGCTGAATTGAATTTGTAATCATTACAGACAGCATATATGTTGAAACGAACTCGGCCACATGGAGATGGTTTCCGCACTGATTTATCAGCTTACGAAGGGGCTGACCGCAGAACAGCTTGAGGCACAGGGATTTGCGCCGTATTTTGTGGATCACACGACGGGCATTTATCCGGCATCGGCGGCGGGTGTTCCGTTTTCTGCGGAGACATTTCAGTCGGTTGGGGATGCGATTTCGGATCTGCACGAAGATCTCGCGGCGGAACAGAAGGCGCGCACGACCTATGACAACATTCTGCGCCTTGCGGATGATCCGGATGTCCGCGATGTCATTCGTTTCCTGCGGGAGCGGGAAATTGTGCATTATCAGCGGTTCGGTGAGGCGCTTCGCCTGATGCAGGATCAGATTGCGCAGTCGAAGTATCCGGAGAATCCCTATGCAGTGAATCTGTCATTTGATCCGCCGCAGCCGCCGCGTCCGCAGCCGCGCAGATGAGGCAGAGGACGTTTCCGGCGCATGGATAGTCGCTGGAGGCGGATGTTGGAGATACAGGCACGAAGAAACAAAGGAGCCGGTACATCCGCAGGGGATGTACCGGCTTCTGCCTGTTGAATGTGATAACGGAAAGAAATGCTGTCTGAGACCGGTTGATTTAAGCCTCTGCGATCATATTAAGCATGATGCAGACATCCAGCAGATTCAGCACACCGTCATTGTTGAAATCAGCTTCATCGAAATCAGCAAACTCCGAGAACAGACCCAGCACGCTGGCATCTTCTGCGGTAAAGCGTATGAACAGCACAGCATCGCGTACATCCAGTGTGCGGTCACCGTTGAGGTCGCCTGTAACGTGTGCATTGCCCAGCTCCTCAAAGGTGAGGTTGTTTTCCGCTGCCAGAGTCTGCGCGGTCGAGTCTGCATAGCCGTAGATCACGAGTCCTTCCGGTGCGGGATCAGGCAGGAACGAGGGGCAGACGCAGTCCGGATTGTAAATCGAGACTGATTTCAGCGAGGTGCATTCTGCGAGTGCGCCGTTCGAGATGGTATGGACGCCTTTCGGAAACGTCATCGACGTCAGGGCAGTACAGCCGCTGAAGGAATCAATCTTGATGATCATGGATTCGGTCTCCGCTGCGATGGCGACGGATTCCAGTGCGGTGCAGCCCAGAAAGGCTCTGCTGTTGATGCTTCTGACGGATGCGGGCAAAGTGACAGAGGTCAGCTCCTCATTCCCGCGGAATGCACTGTCACCGATGGCGGTCACGCCGTCCGGAATGGTAACATCACCGACGCAGGCAGTACCGTCGAGAATCGTGTTGCTGAGGCAGACCAGCGGGTCTTCCTCCTGTTTTGCCGCGAGCCATGCAGTATCCGCAAAAACTGCGCTGCCGATTGCTGAAATCTGATCCGGAGCGGTCACCTCTGCGAGTGCGGTGCATCCGGAGAATGCTGCATCTCCGAGGTTTTCCAGTCCATCCGGAATGGATGCGGAAGTCAGTGCGGTGCAGCCGAGAAACGCATTTTGCCAGATGTACTTCACGCCCGCCGGAATGGTGATGCTCTCCAGCGCGGTGCATCCGCAGAATGCCTCATAGCCGATGTCTGTGACGCCCTGCGGGATGCTGACGGATGTCATCACGGTGCAATCGCGGAATGCGCTGCTCTTGATTTCCGTGACGGCAGTACCTTCGATTTCCGCGGGGATGACCACTTCTGCGGGGAGATCATCCGTAAAGCCGGTGATCGCGACTCTGCCGTTGCGGTTGTTATAGACCAGACCGCCTTCCGATGTTTCGGCATAGACCGGTGCGGCAGGAAGCGCGCAGAGGACTGTGCCGCCTGCTGAGAGCAGCATTGCGGCTGCTGTCAGCAGGGATGCTGTTTTTTGGTTTTTCATGTTTTCTTCCTCCTCAAATTTAACAAAAATCATTCGATTCAACGATACTTATACAACTTAAAGTATAGCATAACTCGCCTAAAAAATCAAGTGTCAGATTGTCATATCTGCTGATGCATCCGTTCAGTTTTCGGGCTGCGGGGTGCAAAGCGGTGTGCCTTCGGGGTCATAGACCGTATAGCCTGCCGGACAGCACCGCACCGCGATTTCGTAATCGGCGTATGCACCGATCTGTGAGGCGGGGTCGTCCCAGTCGCGGCGGATGCGGTAGTAGTTGTCCGGTGCGATGTTCCGGATTTCCGTGCTGCTTTCGTCTGCGGCGGCAGATTCCTGACAGGCGCGGAGAAAATCTGCTGCATCGCGCGTGAATTCTTCTGCGCGCCGGACGAATTCTGCGGGTGCAGGGGTATCGAATTCGATGTGGATTTTATCGTGATAATGTGCCGCGGCGAAAGCGCAGAGTGCTGCGATGCCGAGGGCTGCATTCCGGATTTTCATGCTGCTGCCTCCTTTTCGGGACGGCAGGCCTTGTCCGCCTGCGCCCGCATTACAGTATATGCGGCAGCCGCATCAAAAATGTGCTGCAAAGCAGCGGGATTGCAGGGAAACAAAGCGGAGAACCGTCTGAGAGGTTCTCCGCTTTTTGCGTGGAATTTACTTGTTCAGCTCCTCCATGAGAGCTTCATAGTTCGGGATGATCGAATTTGCTGCGGTAAAGTTGTTCATACGAACCACCAGACCAGAATATTTGCCGTTTTTCATGAGCCAGAAGGAGTTTTCGCTCTCCTGAATGAACTCCAGTTCGGCGGTGCTGCCGTCCAGATAGGTATAGGTGATGCGCATTGCGGTGTCGCCTTCAGGTTTTGCCTTCGGGTCGATGTCATAGAAGCGCAGTTCCGCAATGGAATTGAAATATGCAGCAAAGAGGGAATCGAGCTTTTCGCTGCCCAGTGCGGTGATGTCCGTATCACCGAGGGAATACTGCTTGTTGCTGTAGTCCATATACAGCGTCTCGTGCATATCGTAGATGTCGCCCATGTCGATCTCCACTGCACTGATTTCCGCAACGGAGACACTCTGGCAGACCGGCACAAGATAATTGGCAGCGGTATTCTCCAGAATAAACTTGACATCGCCGTAAAGGACGCGGAAGACCTGTTCGCTTCCCTTGAGGTAGCCGTAGAGCAGATTGGAACCGTCGGTGCTGGGACAGGCATCGCCCAGCATAATAACATCCTCCATGCTGGTCGCACGGACTGTGAGGGTTGCGCGGGGATGCTCCAGACCGTACTGAGCAAGGTCAGTCGGATGCTCCTCCACGAAGCTGTTGACCTTGATACGCACCAGACTGTCGATGTCGTTCTCGAAGGCAGCGCGATTCAGTTCATACTGAGCGGGCTGTTTGAGCTGCCAGAGGTAATCGCTGTCGCGGTCCAGTTCCATGACGGTTTCGCCGTCGCGTTCCAGATGATAGTACTTCACGGAAGAGGAGAGCGAATCAAAGAGATAGGCGTTCTTGAGGGTATCCTTTGCGACGCAGAAGATCGAGCCGGAGTTGTAGTCGATGGTATAAACATCGTCAGAGGCATCGGTCATGGCGTAATAGGAGTCGTAGGTGGGGGTGGGGTCTCCGATGTACAGCACATAGGGATTCTCGCTGCCGGTCTCACTGGTATAAGCCTTCAGAACCACCGGATTTGCAAAGCCGTAGACGGCGGTATCCTGACAGTTGAATGCAACAGTCTTGACCGACTGGAGATTGGAGAAGTATTCACCGATTGCAGCGACCGCATATGGATTGATGGGGAATTTTTCACTGCTGACAAGCTGCCAGCCCTGAATATCGTCCCAGTCGAATGCAAAATGGCCTTCCTCATTATCAATGGTAATGCGCGTCAGCAGAGAGGAATCGAAGGAAAAGAGCGTTTTTCCCGCTCCGATTTCGGCACGTTCCTTCTGCTTTTTCTGCCGGCTGTCAATGACGAAGAAGGCAGCCGTCAGCACGACGGCAGCAACCAGCAGCGCGATGATCCAACGAAGCGGCTTCATGCGTTCTTCCTCCTCAGCCAGACGAAGATGCCGGCAGCGGCGACCACGATCGGGAAGCCGATGAACAGACCCATCAGCAGTGTTGCCTCCGAGCTGCTGTTGACTTTGAGTGCATCGTAGGTGCGGGCTTTGTCTTCAATGTTCATGTCGATGTCGGAATTATACATCCATGTGACCGAAGAAAGGAACAGGTTCAGCGGCTGAATGAAGTAGGCATTGCCCGTGCCTGCATCGGTGATGATGTCTGCGCTGCCGAAGACGACGACCTTGGCATGATCGCGCTGCGGATCTTCCGCATACATAGCGAGGGAAAGCTGTCTGCCGGTCACGCTTTCCGGATCGCGCTGTGTACCGCCCCAGGGTTCTGCTTCCGCGCTTGTCTCCGTGACCAGCAGGTCACCGACGGAGAGCAGGCTGTAATTCGTGCCGTAGACGCTGTAGAAGCTGCGGGAATACGGCATATAGACCGGCAGCGTGCCGGCGGTCTGTGCGAGTGCAGTCGTCAGATCGACGTCATTTTCGGTGCTGGGCGCAGCGAAATTGCACTTGAAGGCATAAGGATCGGCGTAGGAATGCCGGTCAGGATCGGTCTCGCTGACGCGGTCATAGTTCATGCCGATGCAGAAATCGCTCAGGATGCGCTCCAGATACTTGTAGGATAACGGTTCGGAATTCGGGGAGATCAGCAGGGAGACATTGCCGCCCTTGTTGATATAGGAGACAATGGAATCGTACTCCGGTTCGCTGATGTCGTACTGCGGTCCTGCGATGACGAGGATGCAGCAGTCATCGGGAACATTTGCGGTGGTGGTGAGATTGAGTTCGGCAGAGCCGTAATTGTTGTTTGCGAGGTTTGTGGTGAGCTTGGTCATATCGGAGAGCGGCGTTTCGCCGTGACCGGTGAGGAAGTAGACGATCGGAAGCTCACCCTCGACAACCGTTTTCATATAGCCGGTGAAGTAATTTTCCGCGCGGAATTCGGCATCGGTGACATTGGAATCTTGATCTGTTTTATAGGTATACATGAGCGATGCCGGCAGACGCTTGACCATATCGCCGTGAACAAAGAGGAAATCGCCCTCACCGAGATTGTACTTGTTCTGCGGGTTGATCTCCTTCAGCACAGCGGGGTCGGTATCGGGGTCAAAGTCGATGAGATTGAAGCAGTCGTAGGCGTCATAGGCGAGGAGTGTACGGTAGAGAGCCAGCACCTCAAGATCGTCTTCGAGTTCCTCCATTTTCATGAGGAAATAGACATCGACGACCTCGCCGCGTGCATCGAGGTCTGCGAGGTAATTGCGGGTGGTATCCGTCAGTGTATAGAGGCTGTTGGGGGTCATGTCGATGTTGATGCCGAGGCGGTCAAAGATCAGGGTGACCGGAACTGCAACAGCCAGCACCAGCAGGGCAAGCACCAGTGCGAGCGCGGAAAAGCGCTTGTTTTTTGCGTGAACAGATGTTTTCATGTTATGCGCTTTCTCCTTTCTCAGCCGCGGCTCCAGCGGCGCTTTTCAATGACAATGATGGTCCAGATCAGGACGACTGCGGAAAGTGCCAGGAAGAATACGAGGTCCGCGATGCTGAAAAGTCCCTGCGAGAACACGGCAAAGCGGTTTTCCGTCGAGAACCATGAGAGAATGGCATGGAGCGGTTTGACCGACTGGACAAACTGCGTACTGGTGAAGTTATCGAGGAACAGAACCAGCACCATTGCCGCTTCACCGAGAACTGCCGCGATGATGGGGCTGTCCGTGAGGGCAGACATCAGCATACCGACGGCGATGCAGACGAGACCCCAGAGGAAGAAGCCGATGTATCCGCAGAGCAGGCTTGAGCCGACCACAGAGCCGTGCCAGAAGACGACAAGCGGGAAGAACAGCGAGAGCAGCAGCATGATGAGATAGACTGTTGCGACGGCAAGGAACTTTGCCAGCACAACCTGCGGAATGGTAATGGGGGCGGAGAGCCAGAGTGTCTCCGTATGGGATTTGCGTTCCTCAGCGAAGGTACGCATGGTCAGCAGCGGGATCATAAAGATGAAGTAGAAGAAATTATTGTAAAAGATATTCGGGAACGAGAATTTCATGACATTGGAATTCATCGTGGAGATGCCGCGGACGAAGCTCAGCGAAAAGACCAGCAGGAACAGTGCGCTGACGACATAAGCGAACGGCGAGAGGAAGTAAGACTGCACTTCCTTTTTATAAAGAGAAAACATCAGGCGTCCTCCTTTCCGGTATCAGCAGACTTTGCCGGCTCATCATCGCGGGATTGCTTGCCGGAGCCGGTCAGCCTGATAAAGACATCTTCCAGACTGGAGTGGACGGACGTGATTTCGACAACCATGCAGTCCTGTGCGACGAGCGATGCAACAATCGGCTTGCGGACATTATCGTCCTTGACCTTGACGGTAAACGAATTGACGCCTGAAGCCTCATATTCGACCTCCTCAACGGACAGTACACCCTCTGTCTCATTGAGAATGGCAGTGATGCGGGTGATGTCGCCCTCGACCTTGAGCTTGAGCATTTTGTCGCCCGGCATACTGTTTTCGAGATTTGCGATTGTATCCTCCGCACGGATTTGTCCCTTATTGATGATGACGACACGTTCACAGACGGCGGTTACTTCCGCAAGGATATGGGTTGAGAAGATGATCGTGTGATCCTTTGCAAGATCCTGAATCAGGCGGCGCACTTCCATAACCTGTGTCGGGTCGAGACCGACTGTCGGCTCATCGAGAATCAGAAATTTCGGTGTGCCGAGCAGAGCCTGTGAAAATCCGACACGCTGCCGGTAACCCTTTGAGAGATTGCCGATGATGCGCTTCTGCACATCGGTGATGTGCAGGCGTTCCATTGCGTTTTCGACCTGCTTTTTCCGTTCTGCGCGCGGTACGCCCTTCAGCCCGGCAGCGAAGGTCAGATACTCGCGGACGCGCATATCCGGATAGACCGGCGGCAGTTCCGGCAGATAGCCGATGCGGCGCTTGACTTCCAGCGGATTTTTCGCGATGTCAAAGCCGTCCACAAGGACAGTACCGGAGGTGGAGGGCAGACATCCGGTGATCATGTTCATGGTCGTGGATTTGCCTGCACCGTTCGGGCCAAGAAATCCCAGCACCTCGTGATCACCGACCGTGAAGGAAATATCCTGCACGGCTGGATTTTCACCGTAATATTTTGTTAAGTTTTTGATTTCAACCATATCGGTTCCCCTTTCGTATGACTGTACCCAGTCCCTTTCATTATCTCAAATTAACATGAACGCATCGTGTATAATATATGACTAAAATATGAACAGTACAATTATATACCGGAATGCCGGCACTCAGGATAAATGCTTCTGCATACTATTTATAAATGAAAGACGGACAGTCGCCTGCCGGATCAGACGCATAATCACCCAGCATACAAATTTTACCGTTTCGATGTGTGAAAGCGGTGAAAGCAGGCGGAAAATCGCCTGAGAATACGAATTATCAAACAAAATACTGTAATCTTGCACAAAATAAGCGAACCGGAATTGTGAAAACATCCGAAAAATAAAAGTTGTCTGTTTCAGTTTGCGCCAAGCTCTTGACAAAACTTTGGAAAAACCTTATAATGAACTCAGGAACTGTATGGGGCGTATCATATCCTGTCAAGCCCGCCGTGCGGCGTGCTGAAGGTTATGGAGTGGATGCCGGACCGGATGCCGCAGCAAGCGTAGCTGACGGAGTATACACCCGCTCATACAGGCGTCGGGCCAGCCGGAGACAGCACGGGTTATGCCGGTTTGCCCTTCCGCAATTCGTTTCCGTCCGAATGCTTCTGCGGACGGTCCGTGCAGTACAGAAGCAAAATGAAACAATTTTACGAGAGGGGAAAAAAGAATGCAATTCAAGAAGAACAGAGCGATTCTCTCTGCTATTGTCGCAACGGCAATGGCATCCAGCACCCTGCTTTCTGTGACTGCTTCTGCAGCAGGCACCCGTACGAAGGCAGAGAAGTACGGTGACGAGACCTACGCACAGCGCTTCATGTCGCTGTACGATGATGTCTACACCCAGGGTAAGACCAACGGCTACCTCAGCAAGGACGGTGTCCCGTATCACTCCGTCGAGGAGCTGATCTGCGAGGCTCCGGACTACGGTCATGAGACCACTTCCGAGGCTATGTCCTACATCGTCTGGATCGCTGCTATGCACGATAACATCGTCAAGAAGGGTATCGTGGACGGCGCTTCCGGCTCCGACCTGGCTGATGCATGGAAGACTCTGGAGGCTCTGATTCCGTCTGCTGACCAGCAGCAGGGCTTCTTCACTGTCTCTCAGAAGGGCCTGAGCGCACAGGTTTCCGCTGAGCATCCGGATGACATCGGTCTGTATCCGTCTACCGGCGGTGAGTCCAACGTCGGTAAGAACCCGCTGGGCAAGACCTTCGCATCCGCTTATTCTTCCGAAGGCAGAGAGTATCTGCTCCACTGGCTCGCAGACGTCGATGACTGGTATGGCTTCGGCGGTTCTGCACGCGGCGAGAAGGGTAACCTGACCTTCATCAACACCTTCCAGCGCGGCGACCAGGAGTCCTGCTTCGAGACCATTCCGCATCCGGCAATCGAGACGCTGGAGTACGGCGCAGAGGGCAAGGGCATGAAGTTCGCATTCCAGGAATCTACCGCAAAGTCCTGGTCTTACACGAACGCTCCTGACGCTGAGGACCGTGCAATTCAGGCTGTCTACGCAGCAAACCGCTGGGGTGTCGGCAATGCTTCCGTCAGCTCCAAGGCTGGTATGTTGGGTGACTTCTGCCGTAACGATATGTACGATAAGTACTACAAGAAGATCGGCTGCCAGAGTATGCAGGCAGACTCCGACGGCGGCGGCGATCAGGGTAAGCACTACCTGATGGCTTGGTACACCGCATGGGGCGGCGCACAGGATGGTTCGTGGGCATGGCAGATCGGCTGCTCTCACGCACATCAGTTCTATCAGAACCCGCTGGCAGCATTCGGCCTCCTGTACGACAAGGATCTGAGCACTGGCATGAAGGCTGAAGGCGCTAAGAAGGACTACGAGACTTCTCTGAAGCGTCAGCTCGAGTTCTACCTCTGGCTGTCCTCTAAGGAAGGTCCGTTCGCAGGCGGCGCTACCAACTGCTGGATGGGCGACTACAGCGCTTATCCGTCCGGCGTTTCCACCTTCTATGACATGGCTTACATCGAGCAGCCGGTTTACGCTGACCCGGGTTCCAACAACTGGACCGGTAACCAGTACTGGGCAACCCAGCGTCTGGCTGAGCTCTATTACATCCTCTGCACTGATCCCGCGGCTGAGGCAGCTTGCGCTGACATCAAGCCGGGCGGCGTGAGCGTTAAGGAAGCGCTCAAGATCGTTCTGGATAAGTGGATTAAGTTCTTCACCAGCGAGACCAAGATTAATGACGGCTTCTATGAGGTTCCGTCCAGCCTGAAGTGGTCTGGCCAGCCGGAGAACTGGAACAACAAGTACACCGAGAACACCGGTCTGTCTGCTTCCACCGCTGGCTGGCAGCACACCGACCTCGGCTGCGTCTGCTCCTGCGCTAACACCTTCATCTACTACGCAAAGGCAAACGGCGCTTCCAACATTGATGCTAAGGGCAGAGTGACTGACAGCGATGACCTCGCTGAGCACGCTCTCTTCCTCGCACAGCAGCTCATGGATCAGACCTGGGATGCTGCTCGTGATGACATCGGTCTGTCCCTGGTTGACCACAACGGTTCTCTGGCTCGTTTCTGGGCACAGGATGTTGATACTGACGGCAAGGGTGGCCGGTATCCGTACTACGAGGTCACCGATGGCTCCAAGTTCATCGACCTCCGTCAGATGTACAAGGATGAGGGTCAGTCCTACTCCGAGCTTTACAAGGAGCTTGAGGCGGCTTACAAGGCTGACGTCGCTGCCGGCGCAAAGATGGTTGAGTTCAAGGATACTGGCAAGACCTACTCTTACGGTATGGACTGCGCAACCGACTGCAGCGCATTCACCAACGTTGCTTCTGTTGATCTGCTGTATCACCGCTTCTGGCACGCTGGTGACATCATGATGTCTCTCGGTACGATGGCTGAACTGTATCCGGAAGCAAAGCCGGAACCCAAGAATCCGGTGCCGGATACCACGACCACCACGACCACCACGTCTACTTCTACCACGTCCACCACGAAGGACACCACCACCACCGGCGGTGATGGCGATATTCTGTACGGTGATGTCAACTGCGACAAGGTTGTCGATGTTAAGGACGCTGTGTATCTTGCAAGAAATGTCGGCGGCGACTCTACCGCAGTTCTGACGGCACAGGGTGAGAAGAATGCTGACGTCGCGAAGAACAACAAGATTGATCCGAACGACCTCTCTAAGCTTCTCCGCTTCCTTGCTCGTCTGATCCCGAACTCGGATCTCGGCAAGGCATAATCTGCACACTTCTCAGCGATTCACATGATAAACAAGGCCTGTCTCTCTCCGGAGAGGCAGGTCTTTGCTGTTTTCAGGAGAATTGTTGCAAATATCCCCTTGATTTTCCGTGCGGATTATGGTATACTTAATAGATGAGCATTGTATCATCGCGGCTGATAGGCCGCACGAAAAGAAAAGAGGGATTGATTCTATGCCGAAAAGTATGACCGGTTACGGCCGCGCGCAGCTTCTCGCTGACGGGCGCGATGTTCTCGTCGAGATCCGTGCAGTGAACCATCGTTATTACGAGTTTTCCGCACGTCTCCCGCGCACCTGCCTCTATCTGGAGGAGAAGCTCAAAAGCTTTCTCAACGGCAAAATTGCCCGCGGCAAGGTTGAGGTCTCTGTTACCATCAACCGTCCCGACGGCAAGGATTCGCAGATCGTCATAAACCGCTCTGTTGCAGAGGGCTACGTCAATGCACTGCGTTCCCTCAATCAGAGCGTCGGCGGCGACGCACAGTGGCTCGCGGATGACCTCACGCTCTCCGCACTGCTTCGTCTGCCCGATGTGTTTACCGTCACAAAAGAGCAGGACGATGAATCTGCTGTGTGGGCGCAGGTTTCGCAGGCCGCCGATGAGGCTCTGCATTCCTTCCTGCAAATGCGCGAGACCGAAGGCTGCCGTCTTGCGGAGGATCTCCGCAGCAAGCTGACCGGTCTGGAGGGAATGCTCGCGCAAATTGAACGCATTGAGCCTTCTGTTGCGGAGAATTACCGCGCGCGCCTCTTTAATAAACTCACGGAACTGCTTGCCGATCAGAATATTGATGAGCAGCGTATCCTCACGGAAACCGCGATTTTTGCGGAAAAAACCGCGATTGATGAGGAGACCGTCCGGCTGCACAGCCACTTTACACAGTTCCGTGAACTGCTTGAAAGCGCTGAACCGGTCGGCAGAAAGCTCGATTTTCTCGTGCAGGAGATGAACCGCGAGGTCAATACCATTGGCTCGAAGGCGCAGGATCTCGGCATTACGCGGCTGGTTGTCGATATGAAATCGGAAATCGAGAAGATTCGCGAGCAGATTCAGAATATTGAGTGAAAGGAGCCGGAAATGCGACTGATCAACATTGGCTTTGGCAACATGATTTCATCCGCACGGCTCGTCACGATTGTCAGTCCGGATTCCGCGCCGATCAAGCGCATTATGCAGGATGCGCGTGACCGCGGCAGACTCATTGATGCGACTTACGGACGCCGTACCAGAGCGGTCATTGTCATGGACAGCGATCATGTGATCCTGTCGGCAATCCAGCCGGAGACGATTGCGGCGCGGCTTGCCGGCTCAAATGCCCCTGCGGAGGAGGAGACAGAAGATGAAGAATAAAGGCTTGCTGATTGTGCTTTCCGGTCCTTCCGGATGCGGCAAGGGTACAATGGTTGCGGAGATTCTGAAGCGCGGCGACTGCGTGGTCTCGGTTTCGGCAACGACCCGTCAGCCGCGCACCGGCGAGGAGAACGGTGTGCATTATTATTTTCTTGCACGCGAGGAATTTGAGCGCCGCATTGCGGAGAACGGCTTCCTCGAACACGCCGAATACTGCGGCAATCTGTACGGCACACCGCTGAAAGAGGTCGAGGAAATGCGCGCTGCCGGAAAACACGTCATCCTTGAAATTGAGGTGCAGGGCGCATTGCAGGTGCGTGAGCGCTGTCCGGATGCCGTGCTGGTCTTTACGGTTCCGCCCTCGATCGGGGAGCTGCGCCGCAGACTGCATAAGCGCGGCACAGAGACCGATGAGGTGATTGAGAAGCGCATCTCGCGGGCGAAGGAAGAACTGCCGCTTGCTGAAAAATATGACTATATTGTGATGAATGACGCGCTGGAAGATGCCGTTGCCGATTTCGGGGCGATTCTGCGCGCTGAGACAATCCGTCCGTCGTTTACAGATCTGGACCTGCTGCTTAGTGAATGAGAGGAGAGATGACTTATGATGCTGAGACCTTCCATGTATCAGATTATTTCCAAGAACGAGAGCTATTATTCGCTGGTGATCGGCGTTGCGAAGCGCGCCAGAGAGATCGCGGAACAGCATTGCCGCGAAAAGGATGAGGCGAAGGCTGCTGCTGAAAAGCGCGCCAAGCTGACCCCCGACCAGAAGCCGCGTCTGGATGACAAATCTGTCAAACTTGTGGTGCTGGAGGAGAATCCGGTGAAGACGGCGGTGGATGAATTTGCTGCCGGCAAGTATAAGATTGAGGAGCCGGAAAGCGTTGAGCCGCAGTGAATGATCTGCATACGGTCATCGACGATGTGCTGTCACCGATGACGGTTCAGGTTGCGCTGGACGGCGCTGCACCGGGCTATGACCGCCTGTACAGCTATGTCGTGCGCGGAAAACTGCGTGAGCAGATTCGTCCCGGAATGCGTGTTTCCGTGCCGTTCGGCAAGGCAAACCGCAGACGCCTCGGCATGGTGCTGGAGCAGGCGGTTACGGAGCTGGAAACAGATCAGCCGCTTAAACTCAAGCCCGTTGCAGATGTGCTGGAGCAGGAGCCGGTGCTGACGGACGAGCTGCTGATGCTCGTTCGCTGGCTGCATGAACATACGTTTTGTACGTGGTATGATGCCGTGCGTGCGGTTTTGCCCGGCGGCATGAAGATGCGGCTGGAGGAGAATTATGTCCTGCTGCCTGTGCCGGAGGGGACGGAACTGACGCCCTATGAGGAGATGCTCCTGCAAGCTGCGAATGCCGCGAAGACCGAACGGGAACGGCAGGCGGTCTTGCAGCGCGGCGAGATTGAATCGCAGCTTCATGTGATTGATTCGCTGGTTGCAAAGGGATGCCTTGCGCCGGTGGATGCCGGCAAAATGCTCATCGGTGACAGCACACAGCGCTGTGTGCAGCTTACACCGGAGTTTCGGGAGAATCCACAGTGGTTTCGCCCGACGCCCAAGCAGCGCGGTGTGATCGCGGTGCTTCAGGAGCATGAGACGCTTTCTGTCAAGGAGTGTGCCTATTGGGGCGGTGTCACGGAAGGGGTCGTGAAAAATCTGGTGAAGGCGGGCATTGCAGAGGAGTTCTCGACGGAACTGCTGCGGGTCCCGCGGGATGCGCAGGCAACGGTTTCACCGGAGGATACCGTTCTCTCACCGCAGCAGCAGGCGGCTTATGATGCAGCGTCGGCAGCGATCCTCGCACGGAAGGCTGCCGCTTTTTTGCTTTACGGTGTCACGGGCAGCGGCAAGACCGCCGTTTTTGAGCAGCTTATTGCACTGACACTGAAGCAGGGCAGACAGGTTCTGCTGCTGATTCCGGAGATCTCACTGACCCCGCAGATCGTGCAGTATTTCCAGTCGCGGTTCGGCAATCAGGTCGCACTGATTCACAGTGGCCTATCGCTCGGACAGCGCCTCGATACGGATAAGCTGATCCGCCGCGGTGAGGTTCACATTGTCATTGGAACGCGCTCTGCGGTGTTTGCGCCGCTGCAGGATGTCGGGTTGATTATCCTCGATGAGGAGGGCGAACATTCGTATAAATCGGAGAGCGCCCCGCGTTACCATGCGGCAGAGGTCGCACGCGCGCGATGCAAATATCACAATGCCGTGCTGATGCTGGCATCCGCAACGCCCTCGCTGGAGAGCCGCTATCTCGCAGACCGCGGTGTTTATACGCTGCTGCGGATGGATCAGCGGTACAATCAGGCGCCGCTGCCGGCGGTTACAGTCGTGGATATGAATGAGGAGATGATGCGCGGCAACGGTTCGCCTTTTTCGGAGACGCTTGCCGATGCCCTGCGCGAGAATCTCGAACGCGGTGAACAGAGCATTTTGCTGCTGAACCGCCGCGGCTATCATACGCTGATGCAGTGTACGAAGTGCTATGAGCCGCTGTATTGCCCGAATTGCTCTGTGCCGATGACCTATCACAAGGCGAACAATTCGATGATGTGCCATTACTGCGGACACATTCAGCCGCCGGAGACGGTCTGCCCGAAATGCGGCAACAAGAAAATGCGGCAGATGGGCTTCGGGACACAGAAACTTGAAGAAGAACTCGCGGCGCTGCTGCCGGATGCGCGCATCCTGCGCATGGATGCTGATACGACCATGGCGCGCAGTTCCTACGAGACCGGCTTCCGCGCATTTGCGAATCAGGAATATGATATTCTCTGCGGCACACAGATGATCGGCAAGGGGCTGGATTTCCCGAATGTGACGCTGGTCGGCGTTGTTTCGGTGGATAAGGCACTGTTTGCGGGCGATTACCGCAGCTATGAGCGGACATTTTCGCTTGTGACGCAGGTGGTCGGGCGCGGCGGACGCGGCAAACGCCCCGGACGCGCAATTTTGCAGACCTATATGCCGCAGCATTATGTGCTGACGCTCGCCGCACAGCAGGATTACGACCGCTTCTACGCGGAGGAGCTGGAAATGCGCCGTGCGCTGATGTTCCCGCCGGTCTGCGATCTGTGTGTGATCGGTTTTTCGGGGGTGCAGCAGGCGCGGGTGCAGGCGGCATCGGAGCGCTTTGTGCAGCTCATCGGGGAAACGGTGCAGCGGCTGGGGCTCAGGCTCCCGCTGCGCGTGCTGGGGCCGGTGGATGCGGCATACGGGCGCATCAACGGCAAATACCGCCGCAGAGTTCTCATGAAATGCAAGAATACCGCGCAGATGCGTGCATTTATCCGATCTCTGCTGGAGCAGGCGTATGCGGATAAGGCATTTGCGCAGGTCACTGTATTTGCCGATATGAACGGTGACTGCGGTGTATAACAGTATCACAATATAGAAAGGATTTTGCAATATGTTCCAGAAAAAGAAGCTCAAGGGCAGATTCATTGAAATCTATTCGACCGGTGTTGCCGGCTACAACAAGATCCTGATGGACACCGTGACGGGCGTGCAGTATTTCTGGCACACGGACGGCAGCGGCTCGACGGGCGGTCTCTGCCCGCTGCTCAATGCGGACGGCAAGCCGGTTGTGACGCCGCCGGAAGTGCTTCAGCAGATGCTGAATGAAGCGAACGTATGAATAAGGCAAAGCGCGTTCTCGCGCTGATGATCCCGCTGATCCTGCTGATTGCCTGCGGCATCGTGCTGTTCATCATGCGCCTCTTTCCGGTCTGGCGGCCGGCTGCGCTGCATGAGACAACGGTGAAGGTCAAAAACCGCGTCGGCTTCTTTTTGTCGGGCAGTACGCAGGAGCGGCGCATTATGCCGCCGTTCGGATACCGCCGCACGGATGCAGATCCGGACAGCTTTCTCGCGTATATGCGCGGGCAGGAGCTGCTGCCGGACGGCAATCCGGTCTACGATTATCACGGCAATTCGCTGGGAATTGGCAATGCGGCTGCGGTTTATGCGCTGCCCGTCGGCAAGGACGGCACGCAGCAGTGCGCCGACAGCATTATCCGCGTGTGGAGCGATTATCTCTATGAGCGCGGCGAATATGACAAGCTCAGCTATCACCTCACAAACGGCATGGAGTGCAGCTTTGACAAGTGGAAGCGCGGCTGGCACGTTGCGGCATTCGGGGATTTCTCCTGGTGGATGCCCGTGCCGGTCTGGGGAACATCTGAAGGAAACTACCGGAGCTGGCTGATGACGGTCATGCGCTATGCGGGAACGCTTTCGCTGGAGGCGGAATCTGAGCCGATTGATATTGCGGATGCGCAGGCAGGCGATTTCTTCTGTCACGGCGGATCTCCCGGCCACGCAGTTCTCATCGTGGATGAGGCAGTCAATGCGGCAGGGGAGCGGCAGTTTCTGCTCGCACAGGGCTTCATGCCCGCGCAGAGCTTTCACATCATCGAGGATCACGGCACAAGCGGCGACCCGTGGTATACGGAGGAGGAGCTTTCCCGTGAGACCATCGAGCTTTCCAGTTATACGTTCCATGCGGGCGATCTGCGCAGACGCGCCGCATGGTTTGAATGATGCCGAAAGGAGAGAGAATCAATGGCAATTCGGAATATTGTCAAGGAGGGCGACGCAGTTCTGCAAAAGAAGTGCCGTCCGGTTGAGAAATTTGACGAGAAACTCGCAGTGCTGATCGACGATATGATTGACACGCTGAAAAAGAGCGGCGGCGTCGGACTGGCTGCCCCGCAGGTCGGTATTCTCCGCAGAGTTTTCATTATGATTCTGGAGGAGGACGGCGACGTCATCGAGGCGGTAAATCCAGAAATCGTCAAGACAAGCGGGCAGGTTCGCGACGTGGAGGGCTGCCTCTCTGTCCCGAACCGCTGGGGTTATGTCACGCGCCCGAAGCAGGTTGTGCTGCGTGCCTATGACCGGAACGGTCAGCAGTACGAGATGAAGCTGAAGGATCTCGGTGCGCGCTGCGCCTGCCACGAGAATGATCATCTCGACGGTCACCTGTTCCTTGAGAAAGTCGAGGAATTCGTGCAGCCGGAATCGTAAGTGACAGTTAGATGATATTTTTATGAAGATTTCGGCGGCTGCAACGCTTTTTCGCCAAAATCTGTTATAATGGATGAAGGAGAGAGACGCTATGCGAATCGTGTTTATGGGAACACCGCAATTTTCTGTCCCGACGCTGAAAATGCTTTGCGAATCGGGGCATGATATTCCTGCGGTCTTTACGCAGCCGGACCGTCCGCGCGGGCGGGGCAATAAACTCCAGCCGACACCGGTCAAGGCAGAAGCGCTTGCACGGGAGATTCCTGTGTATCAGCCGCTTTCGCTCCGCCGGGGCGATGACGCCGCAGAAGCGCTGCGCATCCTCAGAGAGCTTGCACCGGAGCTGATTGTGGTCATTGCCTACGGGCAGATTCTGCCGAAGGAGATTCTTGATCTCCCGAAATACGGCTGTGTGAATCTGCACGCTTCGCTGCTCCCCAGATGGCGCGGTGCTGCACCGATTCAGCGCGCCATTCTCGCGGGCGATACCGAATCGGGCGTCACGGCGATGCAGATGGCGGAAGGGCTTGATACGGGCGATATGCTCCATGCCCTGAAAACGCCCATTGCCCCCGATGAAACCGCCGATTCCCTGCATGACCGTCTCTCTGAACTCGCCGCACAGACCCTGAGAGAAACGCTCCCGCTGCTGGGTACGGATGCGCTGCATCCCGTGCAGCAGGATGAATCGCAGGTGTGCTATGCGGAGAAGATCACCAAGGAAATGAGCCGTCTCGATTTCTCGCTGCCCGCAGCAGAGATTGACCGCATCATCCGCGGTGTGACCGGCTTTGCAATGCTGCGCGGCAAACGCATCAAGCTGTACGCCTCTGTGCTGACCGGTGAACGTTCGGATATGCCTGAGGGGACGGTCACAGACGCAAAGACCATGCGGTTTGTCTGCGGTGACGGCAGATGCGTCACACCGCTGACCGTGCAGGGCGAGGGCGGCAAGGCGATGCCGGCTGCGGATTTCGCACGCGGCAGCCGTGTCAAAGAGGGCGAGTGCTTTGCAGCAGCCACGTAAGCGCCCCGCAGAGGGCGGCACACATGAGATGCAGGGGCTTGCTGCAAGACTGCTCTGCGTCCGGACGCTGATTCGTGCGGTGCAGACGAAAAGCTACGGCAATCTCGCACTCAGCCACGCCCTCGAAGATGCAAGGGAACTCGATGCGCGGGATAAGGCACTCTGCACAGCGCTCTTTCAGGGCGTCACAGAACGGCTGATTACGCTGGATGCCTGTGCCGCTGCGCTGACGAAGCGTCCCGCTGAAAAACTTGATACCGAGGTGCTGTGCGTACTGCGCTGCGGCATCTATGAACTGCTGTATCTGCATACGCCGGAATCTGCGGCAGTCAATCTCTGGACGGAAACCGTCAAGAAACTGCGGAAAACCAGCGCTGCGGGTATGGTCAATGCCTGCCTGCGGGGATTTCTCCGCGGCGGAAAAGAGATTCCGCTTCCGGCAGATGCAAACGCTGCACTTTCTGTGCGGTATTCTGTGCCGGAAGCCCTGATTGCTGCGCTGCTTGCAGATTATGACCGCGAAACTGCGGAACAGTTTCTCGCAGATGCACTGGAAGTCCCGCCGATTTATCTGCGGCGCAATCCGATGCAGGGGGATGCGGCGGAATTCCTCGCGCAGACTCATGCAGAACCGGTGACAGCCGTGCCGGAGGCTTACCGTCTGCCGCGCGGCACACACGCGGAAACTTCGCTTGCAGGCAATGCATATTTCCATGTGCAGGATCTTGCCTCGCAGCTCTGCTGTCTCGCACTGGATCCGCAGCCCGGTGAAACCGTACTGGATGTCTGCGCTGCCCCCGGCGGCAAGACGTTTACCATCGCGGAACTGATGCAGGACCGCGGCAGAGTGCTGGCATACGATCTGCATGAGAACCGCGTGCGGCTGATCCGCAGCGGGGCAAAGGCGCTGAAGCTGACCTGCGTTTCGGCGGAGGCGGGCGATGCGCGCACCACGCAGAAGCCAGAAGCAGACCGTGTTCTCTGCGATGTACCGTGTTCGGGGTACGGCGTCATCCGCCGCAAGCCGGACATCCGCTATAAGCCCCTCAGCGATGCGGAAGGGCTGCCGGAAATTCAGTATGCAATTCTGGAAGCAGCGGCAAAGGCGGTGAAAAAAGGCGGGGTGCTGGTTTACTCAACCTGCACCGTGCTGAAACGCGAAAATGAGGACATTGTACGGCGGTTTCTGGCGGCACATCCGGATTTTGAACCGGAAAAGCCGTGGCAGAATATCCCGACGCTGGCACAGTACGGTCAGGAGATGACTACGCTGCTGCCGGAAATGCTGGGCAGCGACGGGTTCTTCCTCGCGAAACTCAGACGAAAATAACTGCCTCAGAAAACGGATCGGAAGCTGAAAGGAGGGGACGGCATGGAACCGCAGAAAATCGACATTTTAAGCCTCCTGCCGGAACAACTGGAAGCGGAAATCCTTGCAATGGGTGCGCCGAAATTCCGTGCAAAGCAGATCTTCCGGCAGATTCATGTAAAGCGGGTCTTTGACTTTGCAAAAATGACAGAACTTTCTAAACAATTTCAAGCTCAGCTCAATGACCGCTTTTATATAAACCTGCCAAAGATTGAACAAAAGCTTGCATCTTGTGTCGATGATACTGTAAAATATCTATGTGGGCTTTCTGACGGCAGCCGCGTTGAGACCGTTCGCATGGTTTATCATCACGGCAATACTGCCTGCATCTCGACACAGGTCGGGTGCAAGATGGGCTGTCAGTTCTGTGCCTCTGCACCGCTGGGGTTTATTCGCAACCTCACCCCCGGCGAAATGCTGGGGCAGATCTATGCCGTCGATCAGGGTTACCCCGAATCGGCGCGCATCAGCGGCGTCGTGCTGATGGGCATTGGCGAACCGCTCGATAATTACGAGAATGTGATGCAGTTTCTGCGGCTGCTCTCCCATCCGGAAGGGCGCGGCATGAGCCTCAGACACGTCTCGCTCTCAAGCTGCGGGCTTGTTCCGCAGATCCGCAGGCTCGCGGAGGAGGATCTTCCGCTGACGCTCTCTGTCTCGCTGCACGCCGCCGATGACGCGACCCGCAGCGCGCTGATGCCGGTCAACCGCCGGTATCCGCTCGATGAGCTGCTCGCTGCCTGCGGCGATTACTTCAGAAAAACCGGCAGACGCATCACCTTTGAGTATGCTGTCATTGCCGGCGAAAACGATTCTCCTGCGGCGGCTGCAATGCTCGGCAAGCGGCTCAGGCCCGTCTTCCCGAAGCAGCGTCCGCACGTCAATCTCATTCCCGTCAACCCCGTCAAGGGAACGGGCTTTACTGCCGGCAGCGCGGTGCGGTTTCAGAAACTGCTGGAGCGTGAGGGCATCAACGCAACTGTCCGCCGTACACTCGGAGACGACATCTCCGCTGCCTGCGGTCAGCTCCGGCGTGATGCGATGACCGGCGAAACCTGATTCAGCAGAAAGTGTGGTGAGCAGCATTGCGGGCATATCTTGGATGTGACATCGGCAGGATCCGTGAAGAAAATCAGGATTCGATCCGTGCTGTGGATTTCCCAGACGGTGTGCTGGCGCTGGTCTGCGACGGCATGGGCGGGATGCAGAGCGGCGGTACTGCAAGCAAGATCGCCGTTTCAGAGGCAGAAGCGCATTTCTGTGCCGGCTATGCGGCTGACATGGATGATGCGCAGATCTGCGAACTGCTGCGTGCTTCGGCAGCGGCAGCAAACCGTTCGGTATATGAGGCGGCTGTGCGCAGCAGAGTCCGCGGACGTATGGGTACAACACTGGTCGGTGCGTTTGCGCGCGATGACCGCTGCTGTATCGTCAATATCGGTGATTCCAGAGCCTATCTGATCACTGCGGACGGGAGCATCCGGCAGCTTACCACAGACCATACCGTCGTGCAGCTCCTCTATGAGCGCGGCGAAATCACCGCGGAGGAGCGCCAGACGCATCCCAGACGCAATGAACTGATGCGGGCAATCGGCGTGACCTGCCGACTGCTCAGCGATACACAGACTGTGCCGCTCGGCGCGGGCGACCGCCTGCTGCTTTGCTCAGACGGTCTCTATAATATGATTCCGGAGGAGCGGCTCGCAGAGCTTGTATGCACAGTACCCCCGGCACAGCTTACGGAGGTCTGCATCGCAGAGGCGAATGCAAACGGCGGCAGGGATAATATCTCTGTCATCCTGCTGACACCGTAATCTGACCCCTAAACTTTGTTTATCCTTGTGATGCCGCGGGGCATCGCAATGAAATAGATACCTGAAAGGAGTTGCCGGACTTATCCGGCGCGGAGGTTCGAGATGGAAAAAGATCGCAACGACAAGAATATCGGAAAAAAACTGGACGGCCGCTACGAGATCACGGAACTGATCGGCGAAGGCGGCATGGCGGATGTCTACCGTGCGACCGATGTCGTGGACAATAAGACTGTCGCCGTCAAGATCCTGAAAAAGGAGTTTGCGGAGAATGAGGAATTCCTGCGCAGATTCCGCAATGAATCCAAGGCGATTGCCGTGCTGAGTCACCCGAATATCGTCAAGATTTTTGACGTCGGCTTCTCAGACCGCATCCAGTGGATTGCGATGGAGTATATCGACGGCATTACGCTCAATGAGTTCATGGAGCAGCAGGGTCAGCTTGACTGGAAGGACGCTGTTCACTTCATTCTCCAGATTCTGCGCGCTTTGCAGCACGCACACAGCAAAGGCATTGTCCACCGTGACATCAAGCCGCAGAACATCATGATGCTCCGCGACGGCACGATCAAGGTCATGGATTTCGGCATTGCCAAGTTTGCGCGTGAGGACGGCAAAACCGGTACGGATAAGGCAATCGGTACGGTTCACTATATCAGCCCGGAACAGGCACGCGGCGGTGTCACCGATGCCAAGAGCGACATCTATTCCGTCGGCGTGATGCTCTATGAGATGCTGACCGGCAAGAAGCCCTTTGATACCGATAACCCTGTGAGCATCGCCGTGATGCATATGCAGGCAAAAGTGCCGCTGCCTTCGAGCATCAAGCCTGATATTCAGGTCGGTCTGGAGGAGATCATCCTCAAGGCGATGGAAAAAGATCCGGAGAACCGCTATCAGACCGCCCGCGATATGATGGACGATCTCCAGACCTTCAAGGATAACCCCGACGGCGTGTTCGGCTACTATCCGGAGCTGTTCGGCGGTGATCCTGTCGCGGAGGCAGAGATGGCAGAATCTGAAAGCACCCGCGCTTATGTCCCCGGCGGCAGCGATGATAGCTATCCGGCGGAGGATGAGCCGTATAACGATGACCCCGCGCCTGAGGATAATCAGTTCTACGATGAGGATGAGGTCTTCGACGAAGAACCCTATGAGGAGGAAGATGAGGAGGAATATGAGGAGGAGGAGAGCAAATCGCTCTTTGTTCCGATCCTCAGTGCCGTCATCATCGTGGTTATCGTCATTGCGGCTGTGCTGTTTACGACGCTGATCTACAATATGCTCAAGGGTAATAACAGCGCCAATAATGAGGCAGAGCAGAAGATGCCGAACCTCGTCGGACGTGACTATACAGAGGCACAGATCATGTACGGCGATCAGCTCCAGATCGTGATTGAGAGCCGTGAGTATTCGACCTACGACAACGGTACGATCTTCCAGCAGAATATTCCGGTTGATGATCCGGTTGTCAAGGGCGATACCGTTCTGGTTCGTGTTTCGCTCGGTTCTAAGAAGGTCACGCTGCCGAACGTCTCCAACTGGACCTTCCAGTCTGCGGCGGATACCATTCAGCAGCAGGGCTTGTATGTCGATAAACGCTCCATTTACAGCGATGAAGTGGAAGAGGGTCTGGTCATTGATACCGAACCGATGGGTCCGTGTGAACTCGAACCCGGCTCTTATGTCCGCGTGAATGTCTCGCTTGGTAAGAGCGCAACCTCTGTCAAAGTCCCGAACTTCATTGATATGGACTGGGATCTCGCCAGAAGCACCGCAGAAGCAGCAGAACTCGTTGTCCAGAAGGAAGAAGTTGATGACAACGCACCTGCCGGCAAGGTTCTGTATCAGAATGTCAGCGTCGGTGAGGAAGTTTCCGAGGGTACGGTCATCACGCTGAAGGTTTCTTCCGGTAAACCGAAGGAAACGGATGTCCGCATCGCGTTCACCATTCCGGCGAATGCAGAGGGTACGTTCGTGATTACGCTCTATGAGGACGGCATTGCAAAGGGTGTCGGCGGCGACTTCAACCCGGCTTATGCAGCAGGTGCGACCTCCGCAACCATCAAGGGCAGCGGTCAGGCGGATGTTGTGGCTGTCCTGAAGAATGAGAACAACGGCGCAACCGCTACCATCGGTTCTTACCATGTGGACTTCGACGCCGGCACGTATACGACGATTTCGTCGGATACCGCAGCAGCATTTGCGAATGTTGACGGTCTCTCCGCAACCGCACCGCCCGTAACCACCGCGACCAGTGCGACAACCGCAAGTGCGACATCTTCCTCCACGACGGTTTCTTCGACCACGGCAGCGTGGACGCAGGCTCCCGATAACGGAGACGAAACCTGATGGAAGGCATCATTGTGAAAGCAGTTGGGGGACTTTACACCGTAGAGTCCCCCGACGGTGTATTTGCCTGCAAGGCGCGCGGCATCTTCCGCAAGCAGGGGATTTCGCCCTGCACCGGTGACCGCGTGGTCTGCGACGGCGAGGTCATTACGGAGATTCTGCCGCGCAAAAATGTGCTGATCCGCCCGCCGCTGGCAAATCTCGATAAACTGTTCTTTGTGCTGTCAGCGGTCAGCCCCGCGCCGAATCTCCAGCTCCTTGACCGGTTTCTGGCGGTCTGTGCATACAAGGAAATCGCGCCGGTGCTGGTTTTTACGAAGCTGGATCTGGCAGATGCGCAGCGCTATGCTGACATCTACCGCGGCACAGATATTCCGGTCTATTTTGTGGATTACGCCCGCCGCGAAACTGTGGATGCCGTTTACAAGGCGCTGGAAGGTGCTGTGAGCGCGTTTACGGGGAATTCGGGTGCAGGAAAATCGACGCTGCTGAATGCGCTGGATGTCCGCTTACAGCTTGAAACGGGGGACATCAGCAAGAAGCTGGGCCGCGGACGGCATACCACACGCGAAACCGCGCTGTATACGCTGCCGCACGGCGGGCGCGTTGCGGATACACCCGGCTTTTCGACGTTTGAGACGGAAGCCTATGCGCAGATTTCGCCCGATGAGCTGGCGGATTGCTTTCCGGAGATTGTGCGTGTGACAGAACCGTGCCGTTACAGCGACTGCCGGCATCTGAAAGAGCCGGGATGTGCGGTGCGTGCGGCGGTGGAGGCAGGGAATTTTCCGCAGAGCCGCTATGACTGCTATTGCGAAATGCTCCGCGAAGCCATGCAGCGCAAGGCGTGGGAGTGAAACATCATCAAACAGAAACAGCGGAGAACCCGTCAGAAGGTTCTCCGCTGTTTTGATGATCTCCGATATTGAATGTACAGTGATGCAGGGATGCCTGTTCATGTCTCCGCATCATTCTCGTCGCTTTCGCCGGATGCGGCGGCAAAGATGTTTGCGGCAAATCCGGCAAAGCTCTCTTTCGGCGGAATCGCAATGCCGCGCTTGACATCTCCCAGCAGGATCAGCGTATCGCCCGGCTCGATGCCGAACAGTTCCCGCGCCTGCTTCGGAATGACAATCTGACCTTTCTCACCAACCGTTGCAGTCCATGCAAACTTTCCCTTTTGCGCAAGTTTACTTTTGTGATTCACAATCTTCCTCCGAAACATAAATATTATAAAAAGTATGATTTGTATAACTACTGTCAACATTATACCATCTTCCGACGCCTTTGTCAAGTAATTTTTTGTTATTTTCCGCAAATCGCGTCAGGCAGTTGCAAAAATCTGAAATTTGTGGTATGATATAGGTAGAATACTGATGAAAGGAAGATCCAGAACCATGTTCAAAGAATTTGCACCGGAATGGGAAGGCTTTGCACCCGGCAGATGGAGCAACTCCGGCATTAACGTGCGGGACTTCATTCAGAAAAATTATACGCCCTATGACGGCGACGGCTCGTTCCTCTGCGGCCCCACAGAGGCGACCAGATCCCTCTGGGATCAGGTCATGGAGCTTGCGAAGCAGGAGCGCGAGGCAGGCGGTGTGCTGGATATGGACACCAAGATCATCTCGACCATTACTTCACATGGACCGGGGTATCTGAACAAAGGCCTCGAAAAGATTGTCGGTTTCCAGACCGATAAGCCCTTCAAGCGCGCACTTCAGCCGTTCGGCGGCATCCGTATGGCGCAGCAGGCCTGCAAGGAGTATGGCTATACGGTCGATCCGGAGGTCGTGGAGATCTTCACGAAATACCGCAAGACGCACAATCAGGGTGTGTTCGATGCCTATACGCCCGAAATGCGCCTCGCCAGAAAATCTGCAATCCTGACCGGTCTGCCCGATGCCTACGGCAGAGGCAGAATCATCGGTGACTACAGACGCATCGCGCTGTACGGCGTGGACAGACTCATTGAGGATAAGGAGCATCAGAAGGCGACGCACTTTGTCCGCATGACCGCGGAGAATATCCAGCTTCGTGAGGAACTTTCTGAGCAGATCCGTGCGCTGGGTGAACTGAAGGAGCTGGGCAATATCTATGGCTTTGACATCTCCCGCCCCGCAAAGAATGCAAGAGAAGCGGTGCAGTGGCTGTATTTCGGTTACCTTGCTGCCGTCAAGGAGCAGAACGGTGCTGCCATGAGTCTCGGCAGAACCTCCACCTTCCTCGACATCTTCATTCAGCGCGATCTTGATCGCGGCATCATCACGGAATCTGAGGCGCAGGAGCTGATCGACCACTTCATCATGAAGCTGCGTCTGGTCAAATTCGCGCGTACACCGGAATATAATGCGCTGTTCTCCGGCGACCCCACATGGGTTACGGAGTCCATCGGCGGTGTCTCCGTGGATGGTCAGCACATGGTCACGAAAAACTCCTTCCGTTACCTCAATACGCTCAATAACCTCGGTACTGCGCCGGAACCGAATATGACCGTGCTGTGGTCTACCAAGCTGCCCCCGAAATTCAAGCGCTTCTGCGCGGAAATGTCGATCAAGACTTCCTCGATTCAGTACGAGAACGACGATCTGATGCGCGTGACCCACGGCGACGACTACGCGATTGCCTGCTGTGTTTCGTCGATGGTCGTCGGCAAGGAGATGCAGTTCTTCGGCGCAAGAGCCAACCTCGCAAAGTGCCTGCTGTATGCGATCAACGGCGGCGTCGATGAGGTCATGAAGGTGCAGGTCGGCCCGAAATACCGCCCTGTCGTCGGCGATTACCTCGATTATGACGATGTCATGGACAAGTATGACCAGATGATGGAGTGGCTTGCGGGACTGTATGTCAACACCCTGAACGTCATTCACTATATGCACGATAAGTACTGCTATGAGCGGCTTCAGATGGCGCTCCATGACCGCGATGTCAAGCGCTATTTCGCAACCGGTATCGCCGGACTCTCCGTCGTTGCCGATTCGCTCAGCGCGATCAAGTATGCGAAGGTCAAGTGCATCCGCGATGAAAACGGCATCGTTGTGGATTATCAGGTCGAGGGCGACTTCCCGAAGTACGGCAATGACGATGACCGCGTGGATCAGATTGCAGTCGATATTGTCAAGATGTTCATGGACAAGATCCGCAAGCACCATACCTACCGCGGCGGCATCCCCACGATGAGCATTCTCACAATCACCTCGAATGTTGTCTACGGCAAGAAGACCGGCAATACGCCGGACGGCAGAAAGCACGGTGTGCCGCTTGCACCGGGCGCAAACCCCATGCACGGCAGAGATACCCACGGTGCAGTTGCATCGCTTTCGAGCGTCTCGAAGCTGCCCTTCCGTCATGCACAGGACGGCATCTCCAATACGTTCTCCATCATTCCGGATGCGCTGGGCAAAGATCCGAAGATCTTCTCCGGTGAACTGGATCTCGATGCGCTGCGCGGGGAGGGCGAGGATATTGACAACTGATCCGAAACGTCCGGAAGCGGATGCGGATGAGCTGGTCGCTTTGCTGGATTCGCTCGTCGCTTCCGGCACACAGCATATCAATCTGGAGATCGGCGCGGAAACCCGTGTGCAGACCGTCAACAGCAGCGCCTGTGACCCGCGGAAAGGTCCGTGCGCTGCTCCGAACTACGAACAGGAGGATGCTGAACCGCTGCGCGAAGCATCCGGGGCGGACGATTTCTGAGAAGGAGGAATCTATTATGGCAACTGAACAGCAGATCGACAATCTGGTGGAACTGCTCGACGGCTATGTCGAGAAGGGCGGACATCATCTCAATGTGAACGTGTTTACGCGCGAAACGCTGCTCGATGCACAGGCACATCCGGAGAAGTATCCGCAGCTTACGGTGCGTGTTTCCGGCTACGCAGTCAACTTCATCAAGCTGACGAAGGAGCAGCAGGACGACGTCATTTCCCGTACTTTCCACGACCATATCTGATGAAAGCGCCCGCCGGAATCTGACAGTTCCGGCGGGCTGTCTCTGCAAAGGGGGTGCAGATCATGGAGGGCAGGATTCATTCCACAGAGAGCTTCGGCACGGTTGACGGCCCCGGCGTGCGGTTCGTGATCTTCTTTCAGGGCTGCCCGATGCGCTGTCTCTACTGCCACAATCCCGATACATGGGATGTGCAGGGCGGGCATCCGGAAACGGCAGATGCGCTGCTGGAGGCATTTGCGCATAACCGCCCGTTTTATAAGAACGGCGGCATCACTGCGACCGGCGGCGAACCCATGCTTCAGCTTGATTTCCTGACAGAGCTTTTCACCAAGGCAAAGGCACGCGGCATTCATACCTGCCTTGATACATCCGGCATCTGCTATGACCCCGCACAGCCTGCGCATTTTGATGCGCTGCTTGCCGTCACGGATCTGGTGATGCTGGACATCAAGCACATCGACGACAAGCGGCACAGGGCGCTGACCGGACATTCCAACGCACGGATTCTCGCATTTGCGGAGCGGCTCGGCGAAAAAGGCGTACCTGTGTGGATCAGGCACGTCATTGTGCCGGGCTGGACGGATGATCCCGCAGAACAGGAGCAGCTCGGATTTTTCATCGGCGGGCTGCAAACGCTGAAAGGACTGGATGTGCTGCCCTATCACGATATGGGCAGGGCCAAATATGAGGCGCTCGGTATGCCGTATCCGCTGGGCGATACACCGCCCGCAGACAAGGAAACTGCCGTGCAGGCAAAGCAGCATATTCTGCAAGGCATCCGGAAGCGGCTGCGCGCGCAGACCTGAGTGTTTTTGCCGGAAACGGAAATTTTCGCGTTTTCCCCATTGCAATCGCGGGGAATCTGTGTTATAATGAGAGAAAAGCGCGAAAGGAAGTGTGCAGAATGTCTGAGATCCGCAAGGCTGAGGATGCTGATATTCCGGCAATTCTCCGGCTGCTTGTGCAGGTCGATATGGTGCATCATAACGGCAGACCTGACCTGTTCAAAGGCCCTGCTACCAAGTATGACGCGCGGGAGCTTGCAAAGATCTTCCGCAGCAGCCGCTCACCGGTTTTTGTCTATGTTGATGACGATGGCATTGTGCGCGGACACGCATTCTGTGTCGTGCAGGAACACGGAATCAACCCCGTCCTCACAAATATCAGGACGCTTTACATCGACGACATCTGCATTGACGAAAACGCCCGCCGGCAGCGCATCGGTTCGCAGCTTTATGAGGCGGCGGTTGCCTTCGCAAGGGAGCAGGGCTGTTATAACGTCACGCTCAATGTCTGGACCTGTAATCCGGATGCGCTCGCATTTTATGAGAGTCTCGGCATGAAGCCGCAGAAAATCGGCATGGAGGAGATCCTCTGAGCCAGTATGAGGAGTGGAAAACCAGCATGAACAATGCAAAACTCTACACCGGCAGCGGTGCGGACTGGACAAAGGCATTTGTTGCAGACCCGCACTTCTATCAGAAGCCGGACGGCACCCCCTTCGGCGTGCTGGCATTGAATGAGGGCATCGAGACGGTGCTGCCGAAAATGCCGCAGGAGCGGTATTCGCTTCGCGGCGGAAAGATCGCGGAGTGGCGGCTGATGCTCTACAGCCGGACAAAGGGCGAGGTCATCGGAGATACCGATTTTTATGCGGCTGTCCGGAGACTTGCAGCAGGCGGCTATATCATCGACGACAATGCGGAACAGATGCTCGTGAAGGGGCTTACCCTCACAGAGCTGGATGCGCTCATGCGCGGATAAGAAAGGATGCGTTTATCATGACCTACAAAGAGGAATTTATCCGGTTTATGACCGAGTGCGGCGTGCTGACTTTTGGCGATTTCACGCTGAAATCCGGCAGAAAAGCCCCCTATTTCGTCAACACCGGCAACTACAAGACCGGTAAGCAGCTCTGCCGTCTGGGTGAGTATTATGCTGCCTGTATGCAGGAACACGGTCTGAAGGCGGATGTGCTGTTCGGACCGGCTTACAAGGGCATTCCGCTGGCAGCGGCGGCATCCATCGCGCTGTGGAAGGATCACGGTGTTGAGGTCGGCTATGCATACGACCGCAAGGAGGTCAAGGATCACGGCGAGGGCGGTATGATCGTCGGCTCGAAGCTCACGGACGGCACGAAGGTTGTGCTGATTGAGGATGTGATGACTTCCGGCAAGGCACTGCGTGAGGTGTATCCGAAGCTGAAGTCCGTTGCGGATGTGGACATCACCGGCATGATCATCACGGTGGACCGTCAGGAGAAGGGCCTCCAGAGCGACAAATCTGCGGTGCAGGAGGTCAAGGAGGAGTTCGGCATTGATGTCTTCTCGATTGTCACGGTCAGCGATATTATCGCGGCGATTGAAGCGGGTGTTGTGGACGGCAAGGCATATCTGCCGCAGATGAAGGCATACCGCGAACAGTACGGCGTGTAAGGAATACCATTTTCATAAAACAGCGGAGAACCTTTTTGACGGGTTCTCCGCTGTTTTGCATTCTCATGTTTTCTGATCGAGCGCGGCAAGCATCGGCTGAATATCAGGATGTGCTGCCGCATACTGCTCGCGTGCCGCTTTGCGATACGCCGCCAGACGGTCACTCAGGGCGGGATCCTGCGCGCGCAGATGTTCCGCGAACCGGCGGTCATAGATCCGCACGGTTTCAATTGCATCGGGATTGCGCTCCAGCAAACGGAGCGCCAGCCGGATGCGCCGTGTTTCCAGTGCTGCACCGATCTCTGATTCCGGCAGATGCAGCCGCGCTGCCAGTTCCGGCAGATGTCCGGAGAGATGCGTCAGCAGTTCTTCCTGATCGGCGTCACTCAGTGCGTGCCACGGACCTTCCGCGTGCAGGAGACTTTCAAGCTGCGAATCAGAAGGTTCAGCCTTCAGATGCGTCAGCAGATCCGCAACGTAATGCTCCATTTCCTCCTCCGCCTGCGCCCCGAATGCCCATTCAAATTCCAGACGTGCGCTGCCGCCTTTGCGTGCGCCGGAAACTGTCTCCGGCACATAGGGCGGATCAAATCCGGCGCTTTTGAGTGCCGCAGGGATCGTGCGCCGCACATAGCCGTGTGTGATCCAGCCGGAGAGACCCAGTGCGCGGAAACGGTCATTCAGTGCGCCGATGTGCGAAGCGAAATACAGGGAGATGCCCTTGTCATTGAGCTTGCGGCGGAAGGCTTCCAGACTGTCTGCGGCGGTGATGTCCAGTTCACAGACTGCGCCGGAATCCACGATGATGCAGCGGGTATCGGGCTGCACCGCCTGTTCCAGATCATTCAGAAACAGCCGCACATTCGCGAAATGCAGGTTGCTTGCGAAGCGGTAGAGGATGACGTGCTGAATCGGGACGGCAGCGGTATTGCGCTCCAGACTGTGGAATCCCTCATGCCCCGGAATGATGCCGAGGAAGGAACGCTTGGGATTTGCCGTGCGGACAATCAGCGAGACAAACGACAGCACCATGCCGATGACAACACCGGCAACTGTGCCGAAAATCAGTACCCCGAAGAACGCGCCGAGGAAAATCAGCAGTTCTTTGCGATCCTGCTGCCAGAGGCGCTTTGCAAGATGCGTTTCGACTGCGCCCAGCAGCGCGGAAATGACGATTGCCGTCAGCACCGGAACGGGCAGGAAGCCGATGAATCCCGTGCAGAACAGCAGAATGCAGACCATCGTCAGCGAGGCGGCAAGCGACATCACCTGCGATTTTCCGCCGTACTGTTCGCCCATAGCCGTGCGGGAGACAGAACCGTTGACCGGACAGCAGCCTGTGAGACACGCTGAGAGATTGCACAGACCGTACACGAGAATTTCGCGGTTATCCGAGAGAACATCGCCGTTTTTATTCGCAAAATTTTTGGAGGCAAGCAGCGTTTCTGCCATGATGACCGCCGCGACTGCCGCCGTTGTCAGCAGCATATCGGAGAGGCTGCCGTGCGGAATCTGCGGGAGATGCCACGCGGGGAGACCGGCTGAGACGGCATCCAGCATTTTGATGCCGTGCGCCGCCGCGAATCCGGAGAAGCTAAGCAGCGCACCCAGCATCATGACCACAACTGCCATCGGCACACGCGGGCATAAGCGTTTGCCTGCAAGCAGAATCGTCAGTGCAATCATGCCGGTCAGCAGAGAAATTCCGTGAAACTGCGTTCTGCATACGGAAAGGATATGCACGATGAGTTCGGGTAATTCTCCCGTGCCGCTGCTGCCGCCGAGTAATTTCGGTATCTGCATGAGGATGATCGTTGTGCAGATGCCGCTGATAAATCCGCCCATGACCGGCGTGGAGATGTACTGCACGAGTTTGCCGGCGCGGAGAATTGCGAACAGCACAAGCCACAGACCCGTCAGCAGCGTGAGGAACGGCACAAGCGCCATCGCTTCCGGAGAACCGCCTTCCAGCCCCTGTGCGGAAAGGAATGCACCGATGAGTGCGGCGGGGGCGGCATCGACACCGAAAATGAACTGCGGAGAGGTTGAGAACAGGCCGAATATCAGAATCGGGAAGATCGAACCGTACAGACCGTAAACAGCGGGCAGACCGGCAATCTGTGCATAGCCCATAGAGATAGGAATGGAAACCAGCCCGATGATGATGCCGGTCAGCAAATCGCGGGGGAGTGTTTTGGCTGAGAAACGAATCAAATAATCATCCTCCTTCTGAGGTCGCAGATACGTGATTTTTATAAAAACAGTTGGGTATGTAACTCTTTATGTGGTTACACATGATTTGTCAAATGAATGATCTGTTTATCCAAACTGAAGTTTTTGGTCG
>DGVV01000123.1 GCA_002395085.1 Ruminococcus sp. UBA4275
AGCGCCCCATTATAATCATCGCGCAGCGATACCTTTTTCGACAGCCTGAGCGGAGAACCTGATCTGAGGTTCTCCGCATTTTTTGTCATCAATCATTTGGGCTGATAGCTGCCGGAGCGCTGCCCTATTCCGGCGGGACAAAGTTTTGCAGCGCGTGCAGCGAATCTATGATATGTGCCACCAGCAATATCAGTATGACGCTGCCAATCCCGATATACAGGATGAACCAGAACGGCGACAGACGGCTTGCCTGGATGCGCTGCCGTTTCGGGAGCTTCTTCCGGATGATCTGTATGCCAATCACAATCATAATCGCCAGGCAGCAGAAAATCAGTGTGAATTTCATGGTTTGCCTTTCCCTCCGTGCGGAGATCGCTTGCAAAAACGGACAGACCGCGCCTGCGATCTGCCCGTGTGGCGTGATTCAGAAGAACGAGGATGGCTCTGCGTTGGAAAGCAGCATACCTGCGTTGTTTTTGATGCGGCGGTAGAGATGCGCAGGCAGACTCCGCTGCACCGTGCGCATGGATTCCGTGAACCGAAGCGGTTCACCTGCGGGGCGTGTGCCGGATGCGACAAAATGTGCGTACTGATTCGCCAGCAAATACAGCGACAGCTTCCGGTGTTCTGCCTGTAGGATGCCGCCTACGGAGATTTGCAGCAGAATGCCCGTTTGCCGCAGCGTGATCCAGTCTTCCGGTGTCCAGATGTCAAAATATCGGTCGGCATCTGCGGCAATCAGGCTGAAGCCGCTTACGATCCGCAGACGGGATAGCTTTTCGCAGAATTCTTCCGTAATCGGTTCACGCGGCAGTTCAATCAGCAGATAACCGGATTCGCCCAGCACCATCGGAGCAAGCGCACGCGGCGCTGCCATGCAGTATTCCATCGGCAGAACTGCACCGCCGACAATCCGCATGGACTGCGCATGATCTTCGAGGGCTGCAATCTTTGCATTGCGCATTTCCAGAAATTCTTCCGGTGAATAGCGCTGCGGATCATAATACGGTGCGGCTGCTGCGAGTTTCACATTGCTTTCCCGCAGTAAATCCGTGCGGGCTGCGGCTTCCTCGGTTGTCAGCGGACGAGAACCCGGCACGGAAAAGCCGGGCAGTATGTCTGCGTGAATATCGACATAATAGTTCATGTTGCAGCGTTCCCTCCCCTCATCGGTCACATGACAACATTTTCCTATATACTATTGTAGCATATAATCCGGAAAATGTCAATGATTTGTGGATAAGTTATGAATAAACAAAACGCAAAATATGAACATTTCTTGAACCGGATGTCAGAAAAGTTGTCTGTTTTTGATGCGTTTTTTCCAGTTTGTCAGCGGTTTGCTTATTGACAAATCTTTATATTCATGGTACAATGATAATAATTATTATGCTGTACATGAAAAGGGGGAGTGACCGTGCTGAATGACCGTTATGTCTTTGCGCTCTGTACCTCGCGGATTTATAATCCGGAGATTCTCGAAAGCGTCAAAGCCTTTATGAAAGAAGCGAAAAAACGCGGTTTTGCGGTCCTCGTGTTTAATTCCGGACTCGACCGTGCCGGCAGCCGGAATGATGCAAGCTGCTTTTCTGTCTGTGATCTCATTCCGTTCCGGATTGTGGATATGGTTTTCGTCATGGCGGAGACGATTCAGAACCAGATCGTTTCAGAGTCGATTGTTCAGCGCGCCAGAGAACACCATATTCCTGTGATGTCCTATGACGGCAGAATGGACGGTGTGCCTTCGGTTTATTCCTACTCCAATCTCGCCTTCGATGATTTGCTCGAACATATCCTGACGGTGCATCAGTGCCGCAAGGTGAACCTGATGAGCGGCATCCGCGGCAACTATGGCTCGGAGTGTATGACGAATTCCTACCGCGAAGCCCTGAGACGGCATGGCATCCCGTATGAGGAGAACCGCGTCGGCTACGGCAATTACTGGGAAGAACCTGCCGCGGAAGTCTGTGAGCGCTTTCTGCTCCACGATACGCCCGATGCAATCGTGTGCATCAATGACTCGATGGCGATTGCCGTCTGTGCGGTGCTGAACCGGCACGGACTGCGTGTGCCGGAGGATGTCATTGTCACCGGCAGCGACGGCATTGTCAAGGAACGCTTCCATACGCCCCGCCTCACTACCTGTGTCAAGGACTATAAACGGCTCACAACCGTCACCTTCGATACCGCTGAGCTGATGCTCGACGGTGAGGAGGTCGATCTCAATATTGATGTGAAGCCGATTCTGCGCATTTCTGAATCCTGCGGATGCTATATGACCGAACAGCGTGATCCCAATGAGGCAATCCGGCTGCTCAGCCGGAAACTCGATATTGCTGTGAATCAGGAATCGGAGGAGCATTGGATTCTCGGCTCGATGCTCGAACGCAAACAGCTTACTGTCATCGACTACCTCGATGTCATCTCTGCGCATATTCCGGAGGATTCCTATTTGTGCCTGCGGGATTGCATCTCGGCGGAAATCTCCAGCAACAGTCTGCGGCAGTTCGCTGATCCTTCGGAACTGATGAGTACCGTTATGCACCGCAGAAAGGAAAAACAGTTTGCGATGATCCCGCGCGCACAACTGATTCCGGATCTCGATAAAATCCTCGCTTCCGGCAGAACGGTCTTTATCAATGTCATCCACATGATGAATGAGGTCTACGGCTACTACGCCTACTACGGCTTCGCCATCGAGGATGAATGCTTCAAACTGCCGAAGTTTATTCATACTGCCGGCAATGTGATCGGCTCGAATCTGGCGAATTCCCGCTTGCAGGCGATGAATGAACGCCTCGTTGCGGCACGCATCCGCGATTCGCTGACGGGTATGTATAATCTGCACGGCGCACTCAAAACCCTCGCGGAACGTCTGCGCGGAGAACATCCGGCACATTCGCATCTCGTGCTGATCGTCATTGGTCTCAACCGCCTGCGCCAGATTAACAGCATCTTCGGGCGCAATGAAGGCGATCAGGCGCTGCTGAGTCTCGCAAGTGCCATTACAGACAGCGTGGACAGCGATGTCGTTTCCGCGCGCATCGGCGGAGATGAATTCCTCATTGCCTTCTTTACAACGCCGCAGCAGGGCGATACCGCGGAAGCACTTATCAGTGTGCTGCAAAAGCGCCTTGTCAGCTACAATCAGGTCTCCGGCAAGAGCTATTCCCTCGAAATCTCTGTCGGACAGGTCTGCGCACCCATCGAAAGCGGCATTTCCGTCGATTCCATGCTGAATGAGGCAATCACCCTCAAAGATGCACAGCGGCTTGGACAGCCCGATTCTGCGGACGCGAAACCGGCGATGTCTGATGCCGAAATCGCACAGATGGAACGCATCCTCAATGAAAATCTCCTGACCTACCACTTCCAGCCGATTGTCAGCGCGAAGAACGGTCAGATTTACGCTTACGAAGCCCTCATGCGTACTTCCGGCGGATTCCGGATTTCGCCGCTGACACTCCTCAGCTATGCGACCGATACCGGCAGACTCTACGAAATTGAGTGGCTGACCTATAATAATGTCCTCAAAACTGTGTATGAGAACCAGAAGGCGTTTGAGGGCAAGCGCATCTTCATCAACAGCATTCCCGGACACTTCCTTTCGGAATCTGATTTCGCGAAACTCAAAGAGGCTTACGGCAGTCTGCTGCCGCAGTTCGTTGTGGAGTTTACCGAACAGGCGGAGACCGAAGGTGAGGAACTCCGCGAAATTCAGGAGCGCTGCATCAGCAACCAGATGGACATTGCCGTTGATGACTACGGCACGGGCTACTCGAATGTGACGAATCTGCTGAAATATTCTCCGAATTACGTCAAGATCGACCGCAGCCTGATTACCAATATTCAGGAAGAACCCAAGAAGCAGCACTTCGTTACCAATATCATCGAATTTGCACACGCAAACGGCTTCATGGCGCTTGCGGAAGGCGTCGAAACCGCTGAGGAACTGCGCGCCGTGATTCGCTTCGGCGTGGATCTCATTCAGGGTAACTTTACCTCGCTGCCCAATGCCGCACCGCTGGATGCCATTCCGGACCGCATCTCTGCTCTGATCTCCAAATTCAGCGTCAGTGCTGCAAAACAGATCATGCAGAAAACCTATATGCCTGCCAGCGATGAACAGGTCGTTCACCTGCGGAAGCTGGAACTCGAACATTATACCGATATGTTCGTCGCGCAGGAGGAAATGGAGATCATCGGCTCGTTCGGTGAGGCAAGCGGTCTGCATATCCGCATCCGCGATGACTCCGATTGCAGACTCGTCCTGCGCAATGTCCACTTCAATACGCCGCAGCAAGCACCTGCAATCATCCTCGGCAAAAACAGCCGCGTCAGCCTCGAATTTCAGGGCGATAACCGTATGGATGTCGGCGGCATCCTCGTGCCGGAAAGCAGTAAACTGCATATTACCGGCAAGGGCAACCTCAGTATCCGTGCGGATGACATCAAGGCGTTTGCCATCGGCAATGACCCCGATTTCGCCTGCGGTGAGATCATGATTGACCTCGCCGGCTGCCTCAATATCATCTCGAACGGCAATCAGTGCATCGGCATCGGCGCGGGCATCGGCAGGGGACAGCGCATCAGCATCACCGGCACAAAGGTCTTTGTCCAGATGAGCGGCAAGGACGGCGTGGGCATCGGTACGCTGGACGGCACTTCTGACATCTCGCTCTCCGGCTGCGAGGCGGATTTCGACCTGCGTATGGCGACAAGCGTTGCCATCGGTGCGCATGAGGGCAAGCCGCATATCCTCTGCAATACAGCCTGCATCAATGTCGAGGGTTCGGGTACGTCCATTAGCTGCATTGGCTCGGAAACCGGCGGCGCGGACATCACGTTACGCGATTCTACGATCATTGCGAAGATGCTCGGTCAGCGCATCTCGGTCATTGGTTCGGGCGATTCCACCCCGCGCATCGGTCTGCGTCAGTGTATGCTGGATCTGCGTATCGAAGGTACACAGGCGCTCGACATCGGCAGCTTTAAGCAGGATGCGGAGCTGACCATTGTTGACACAGATTTCAATATCGCAATTCAAAGTGCGAATGCGGTGCATCTCGGCGCTGATCCGTCTCACTGCATTCATACCGGCGGCAAAGATCAGGTGGTGATCAACGAATGACGGCACTCTGGTACATCTGCGGTGTCTTCATCGGATACCTGCTGGGCAATATCAATACCGCCGCGATCCTCGCGCGCATCAAGGGCTTTGACATCCGCGGGCGCGGCTCAGGCAATGCCGGCGCATCCAATGCGCTCGTCACGATGGGAAAAGGCGCGGCGGTCTGTTCCGCACTGGTGGACATCCTCAAGGCGTTTCTGCCGGTCTGGCTGCTGCTGCACGTCATCCCGCTGCCGGAGGGCTGCTCGCATCTGCCGGTTCTGGTCGGCATTGCGGTTATTCTCGGACATATGTTCCCCTTCTGGATGCAGTTCCGCGGCGGCAAGGGATTCGCGTCGCTGCTTGGTTTTTCGCTCGCAATCGACTGGCGGTTCTTCCTCGTCTGCATCGCCATCCTCGCGATTTTGCTGCTGACAACGCGCTATATCGCCCTTGCTACGATTGCCTGCGCTGCGGCGTTGCCCGTCTGGCATGGCATCGGAACGCACGATTGGCTCGAAACGGTGCTGCTCTCGGTGCTGGCGGTGGTTATCATCTCCAAGCACATCCAGAACCTCAGACGAATGAAGGACGGCACGGAAATCAAACTCGGTGAAAAGCATAAAAAAGAAGCAGATACATAAAAATCCGCACGACACATCCGGTGTGCCGTGCGGTTTTCTTATGCGCGGGTGATGTCCGTGTAACAGTTCGGACGGCGGTCACGGAACAGCCCCCAATCCAGTTTCGCCTGCATGATCGCATCCAGATCGTAAGTTTGCAGCAGCACCGCTTCCGTATCGCGCGATGCCTGTACCGCAATCGCGCCGGTCTCAGTCGTCAGGAACGATGAACCGTAGAAGCGCAGCGCCGATTCCTGCATTCCGTTCTCCGCGCAGGGAGTCACGCGCTCCAGCCCGATGCGGTTAGCCGCAATCACGGGGGTGATATTACACGCCGCGTGTCCCTGCATACAGGTCTGCCAGTGCGGTTCACTGTCTGTGTCGAGGATCGGTTCAGAGCCGATGGCAGTCGGGTAAAACAGCAATTCTGCGCCGTTCAGCACGAGGCTGCGCGCTGTCTCCGGAAACCACTGATCCCAGCAGATCCCCACGCCAATCGTCGCATAGCGCGTTTTCCAGACGCAGAAACCGGTGTTTCCGGGAGAAAAGTAAAATTTTTCCTGATAATAATGGTCGTCCGGAATGTGCGTTTTGCGGTAGACGCCGAGGAGTGTGCCGTCTGCGTCAATTACTGCGACTGAATTGAACAGGCGGCTGCCGTCGCGCTCGTAAAAACTCACAGGCAGCACGACTTGCAGTTCCTTTGCCAGATCCATGCAGCGCCGCACAGCAAGGTTATCTTCTGTTTTTTGCGCAAATGCGTAATATTCATAACGGCGCTCCTGACAGAAATACTGCCGCTCAAACAGCTCCGGCAGCAGGATGATCTGTGCGCCGTCTGCCGCTGCTTTGCGGATGGCTGCCTCAGCCCGTGCCATGCTTTCGTTCGGATCGGGGCTGCACAGCATCTGTACCGCCGCCGCCGTGACCTTTCTGCTCATGTCATTGCTCCTTTTGGTAAAATGTAATACTAATGCCGGATTCGCCTTCGATCTCCTCGCCAATCTCAAAGATGAATGTTCGCGCAGGGAATTGTGCCCGCAGCCGCTGCTCCCAAAAATGTGCGATGCAGCGCGCGAAATCGAGGATTTTTTCAGGAAGATCGGGCAAATCATCCAGCCGCGCAGCGCCGTCCGCGAACAGCTCTGCGACACTCCATGCGTTTACCCAGCGTTCCATTGCGCGGCGGTCACCGTGAAATTGCGATGCAAGCTGCTGCGCGAAAGCGTTTGCGTCCGCGAATGGGTTATTCCAGATGAACATTTGTACGAAGACACAGCCGTCAATCTCCAGAAATGCCGGTGCGAAAAACGACGCTGCTGCGAGCATTCCGTCTATGCCGTTGTGCGTACAGGCATACTGCGGGAATGTCGCAGCCCACGGGCAGATCTTCTCGTGCAGAGCGTTTTCCCGTTCCTGCGGCAGGATGCCTTCATGCAGCGATGCCATCATTCCGCCTCGTATTTCGCCGCGACTCGCTGCAGTAATCCGATGATCGGGAGATGCTGCGGGCAATGATCCTCGCACTGTCCGCAGGAGAGGCATTCCGATGCTTTTCCATTTTCTGCGGCAATATCGTCATACTTGTCCTTTTCCGCTTTCTGATTGTAAAGCGCGAAGTATTCGGGGATTGCAATGCCTGCCGGACATCCGTCTGTGCAGTAATGGCAGGCGGTGCAGGCAATCTCAAGTTCATGGTTGATGATGTCCCGCACCTGCATACACAGTGCGCGCCCTTCATCGTCCAGAGGCTGAAAATCACGCATATACGATGTATTATCGTCAAGCTGTGCGCGATTGCTCATGCCGCTCAGCACCATCATGACCTCCGGCAGCGTTGCCGCAAACCGAATTGCCCACGACGGAACAGAGAGAGACGGCTCGCGCTCTTTGAGCATCTGCTCGGCGAGCGGGGGGATGTTTGCAAGCGTACCGCCCTTGACCGGTTCCATTACTATAACTTTCTTGCCGTGCTTGACAGCGGTTTCATAGCACAGCCGCGACTGCACACGCTCATTGTCCCAATCAAGATAGTTGATCTGAAGCTGCACAAATTCGACCTCCGGATGCGCGGTCAGAATCTCGTCCAGAAGTGCGGCGGAGTCGTGGAAAGAGAAGCCGAAGTGCCTGACAAGCCCTTTTTTCTTTTGCTCCAGCACGAAATCGAAGCATTTAAGGCGCTCCGCAATTGCGTAATTCTCCGTATCGAGACAGTGCAGCAGGTAAAAATCGAAGTATTTTGCTCCGGTTCGCGTGAGCTGTTCCGCAAAAATGCGCGGCACATCCTCAGGCTTTTTCAGGAACATTGTCGGCAGCTTGTCCGCAAGGAGAAAGCTTTCGCGCGGGTGGCGTTCTACGAGTGCCTCGCGCAGCATCTCCTCGGATTTCCCGCTGTGATACATATATGCCGTGTCAAAATACGTGAAGCCGCGCTCCAGAAATGCATCGACCATGCCGAAAATTTGGGCTTTGTCGAATGACGTCGGCTCTTTGCCGTCCAGCAGCGGCAGGCGCATGAATCCAAATCCCAGTTTTTTCATGTGAGAACCTCCCTCTTTTTTATAAGGATATTGCCGCACCGGTTTTGCCTCGGCGCGGCAATTTTGCCCTTATGCTTCAGCTTTCCAAAGTCCGTGCAGATTGCAGTAAGCATACGCTGCAATGAGGCTGTCATCCTCTGCAACATAGAACTGCGCGACCGGTTCTTCGCCGGGGTTCAGTTCCTTGCGCTCCTGACCGTTCTTCGTTTCCAGCACAATCCAGCCGATGTAGTGATTGTCAAGCATCGGGTGTGCGACCTCGCCCACCGTCACGGTGACGGTCTGACCCTCTCGGCTGATGACCGGAACGTGCTTCTCTTTCGCTGCGTCTACGGTGTTCGGGATGATCTCCGCAAAGCCCGGACATTCTTCAGCGGCGAATTCGCCGGTTTGGGGGTTCTGATAGAATTTCATAGCAGATACACTCCTTTTCGGTATTGTTTCAGGGGATTTCCCCGTCTGAACATAGTGCGCCATGCAGCGGCGTACGGCACGCAGAATGGTTTTGCGGTCGTCGTCGGCATAGTAAAAGTGTCCCGATTTATGCAGCACACGCACCCGCAGATTCGGGTTGCCAAGGAAGCAGCGCACGCTGCGCATCGAGACGAGTTCATCGTGTCTGGATTGGAAAATGTCACAAGGTACGCGGATTTCGTTCATCATCCGGCGCGTCCGGACGATCTCCCGAAAAAGTTCGGCGTAACGCGGCAGCCATGCGGCATACCGCAGCACATGGGAATCGGGTTCGAGGCTGTATGCTTCGTGAACCGCCTGTGCGCGGGCATCCTGCGCGATTTCGAGTCCGAGTCCCGTTGCGGTAAAATGTGCGAAGCCGTCCGGCGTGAGATGCACGTACATCGGGATGTCAAGCAGGATCATACGGCGCAGTCTGGCGGGGAATTCGCGGGCGGTCTGTACGGCAAGCAGCGTTCCCATAGAGTGCGCAATTATAATAATATTGCGGTATCGGGATGACAGCGCCTGCATCGCTTCATGTACCTGCGATTTCCAGTGATCCATGCTTGCCTGCGCAATGCCGGATATTTGTCCGCCGTGCCCCTCAAACAATATGCCGTAAACGGCTGCCTCTGCCGGAATCTCCGGCATGATAAAATCAAAATACTGCGGCGCGCTGAGAATCCCGTGCAGCAGCAAAACTGCCGTCTGCGCATGGGGCGGTTCACGCCGGATCGCATGATAATTGCTCATTTGAAAAACTCAATTTTGCCACACTGTTTGCAGTGATAGAATCTCAGTCCGGCGCCGTCTGCGATTTTTTGAAGCTGCTTTAGGAGAATATTGCCCGGACTCCATGTCTCCACACGCACACGAACCATCGGGATGCTGCACCGCGTACACTGAATCGGGGCAGGATTCGCTGCGGGTTCATTGTGCATCGCGGTATGCCTCCAGACGGCGGCGCGTCTCGGTTTCGCCCAGAACATGGCTGATTTCCCAGATGTCCGGCGCATTCTGACGGCCGGTCAGCGCGACGCGAAGCAGGTTTGTCACATCGACAATACTGCCCTTGTAATCCTCCGGATTTTTCTTGTATTTTTTCGGCTGCACCGCATAACCCAGCGCATCGGTCAGCTCCTTGACCTTCGCAAACCAGGTCTCCTGCGTATCCGCGAAGTCAAGCGTTTCGAGGTAGCGGTTCAGGATGTCGCGGCGGTTTTCGCCGTCGGCATTCTCCGGACAGCCGTCCGTCAGCGTGAAGGTCTCCGCATCGTAGAAGGCGAGGAATGCCGCTGCATCGCGCCAGCTTCCGTAGTCCTTGCGGGGCTTTTCACCGCCTCTGCCGACGCCGATTGCACCGCGGTAAAGCGCTTCCTTTTCTGTCATGCGTGCTGCGAGCGCCGGATCGTACTCCTTTGCCCAGGCGAGCAGCCCGTCGTAGACCAGATCGGTGGTCTGGCGGGAGAGATACTCTTTCGCAATATTGTCCAGTTTTTCAAGGTCAAACAGTGAGCCGGATGTGCCCATTTTCTCCAGCGAGAAGGTGAATTCGCGCGAGGATGCGTCCGGATTTGCAAGATGCCACTCCTCAAAATTGCTGTTGAGAACCGTCAGCAGATACAGCCACGTTGCCTCCTGCGGGATGCCCGCCTGCCGGTAAAAACTCAGCGCCAGTTCGGGATCTTTCCGCTTGGAGAGTTTGCGCTTGGAACTGCCGTCCATCTTCATGAGGGTGGCAGTGTGGCAGTAAATAGGACGCTGCCAGCCCAGAATATCGAACAACTGCACATGAATCGGCAGCGTTGCAAGCCAGCTTTCATCGCGGATGACGTGGGTGGTGCGCATGAAATGGTCATCGCAGACGTGTGCAAAATGATAGGTCGGGATGCCGTCGGATTTCAGCAGAACAAAGTCTGTGAAATTCTCCTGAACGTGTACTTCCCCGCGGATGCCGTCCAGCACAGCAACGCTGTTTTCGGGATCGCCCTCGGAGCGGAAGCGCAGCACCCATTCCGTACCCTTCGCAATCTCTGCCGCAATATCGTCATAAGAACGGTCACGCCAGACCGCGTATTTGCCGTAGTAGCCGTAATTTTCCTTGCCGGCTTCCTGCTGCTCGTGCATCGCCTTGAGGTCATCCTCCGTGCAGAAGCAGGGGTAAGCAAGCCCGCGCAGTACCAGAGACTTTGCGACGGTCTGGTAAAGCTCCTTGCGCTGGCGCTGCCGGTATGGGCCGTATGCGCCGGTCTCGCCGTCAACGGTTGCTCCTTCATCAAAGTGAACGCCGTAAAAATTCATCGCGTCAATGACTGCCTCGACTGCACCCTCGACCTCGCGCTTCTGGTCGGTATCCTCGATGCGCAGATAGAAGACGCCGCCCGTCTGGTGTGCAAGGCGCTCTCCGATGGCGTTGTAAAGGTTGCCGAGGTGAACGAATCCGGTCGGGCTGGGTGCAATGCGCGTTACGACTGCACCTTCGGGCAGATTGCGCGGGGGATATTGCGCTTCGTAGTCCTCAATGGTCTTGGTAATGTCGGGGAACAGCAAATTTGCAAGTGCTGTGGTATCCATAAAATGTATCTCCTTTTTGAATATTGATCCATGAATCAGCGGTGATGTCCGCCGCCGCCGTGCGAGTGTCCGCCGCTGGAGGAGTGCGAGTGTCCGCCGCCGCCGTGCGAGGAATGTCCGCCGCCGGATCTGCCGCTGTCGGAGTTGATATGCGTGCGTGAGGTGTGTTCGCGGAGGAAATGGTCTTCCCGCACGTAGAAATTGGTGCTGGGCGAGTGGATGTAGTTGGATGCATCCAGCCCCTCTGTGAGCGAATATTTGCAGCGCAGGATGACCAGAATGATGAGCGCCACAATCGCGCCGATGAACGCGCTGCCGGCACCGAGCATCTTGAGGGGTTTGCCGAACCACCACGGCAGCTTGTCGGCTTCCTTTAGCTGCCCTTTGTAGTAAAAGGCGTATTTTTTGGTGTGCGGATTGTAGGTGTAGGCATTTTCGGGAATGCCGCGCTGATAGTAATCGAGCAGCTCATCGCAGAAAACATAGATCGCGTCTTCGTAGTTGCCGTTTTTGAGCATCGGGGTGATGTCATCGAGAATCCACCAGACACGGTTGTCTTCCTCTGCATTATAATAGTATAGCTGCGCGATGCCGGAGGTCGTGAGGTAGTCGTAATTGGTCGAATTATTGAGTACCAGCAGTACGCCGTCAGTATCGACCTTTTGCTCCGGATTGAACAGGTAATCGTATTGGTCATCGGCGTAGGCTTCCACGTCGCTGTCAGAATTGAATGACGTCTCCGGCCCGACAATATGCACCGCAACGTACATATCCAGTTTTTCGCTTGTATCCTGAATGTACTGGTTGATCTCCTGTTCCTGTTCGTTATCGAGGACACCCTGAATGTCATAGACCTTGCAGGAGGGGATCAGATTTTCAAATTGGCGCTTGGCAGAAACACTGACCGGCATCAGCATGGAGGCACAAAGCGATACAGCCGCAGCTCCGCCGAGCAGAATCTTTTTCAACTGACGCATCATATACGGAACACCCCCACGAAAAAGGAGATGATTGCGATTGCAAGCCCGATCCCGCCGGCAAACAATGCAGCCTTCGCCTTGCTCAGCGGCGGATCTCCGACAAGCTTTCCGGATTGTCCGTTCAGCGCAAACTCGTAGGTTTTGCCGGCATATTTGAAGGACATGAACCACACCGGCAGCAGCATATATTTCCACTCGGTGTTCATGATTTTGATGTCCGAATTTGTTACGGAAACGGAATTGTAGCCCTTGAAGGATGCACGTACAAGCTGATCGGATGCCTGCGTTGCACGCGCCTGAATGCGCGGGAACATTCCGGCAAAATCAACATCGTATTTCTCGGCAAAAAAGCCGCTGAGATACTGCATTGCGAAGGGGCGGATCTTGGTGTAATCGAATGGCTCGACTGCTTCCATGAGTTCATCCGCGATGTGGCTTGCGCCGTCTGCCGGAAGCCCCTTGATATGGATTTTTGCCTTGCGCGCCGCTGCATATTCCTTGGTTTCAGTGTAGTGGTAATCGCCGGATGTCCACGAGCGAATCTTCTTGCAGAGGGCATCCATCTCAGCGTTGATGTCCACGTCAGTCACCCAGAAGGGGACATACAGCCCGACGACCTTCTCCATCTGACCCTCAGAACGGAATTTCGAGGGGAGGAATTTGTGCGCATCGCAGTATTTCTGGAATTCAGCGAGTGCTGCTGCACGGTCGATCTGGAACGGCAGCACGTAAGAGGGGCGGAATTTTCCGTCAACACGCCCCTTCAAAATCACTGGATTGTGGCAGTAATAGCAGAAGGTAGCTGCGGTATTGTCGTCCGCCATAATGGTTGCGCCGCAGCTATCGCAGGAATACACAGATGTATGCGCGCTGAATTCCGTATCAGTCTGCACCTCTGTTTCGGGACGCTGTTCGACATATTGTTCGATCTGAGCAGCGATCTCCTTCATTTCCTGTTCAGTGAAGCTGCTGGCACAGTATTCACAGGTGAATTTCTGCTCCGCAGCGTTGAATTTGAGATCGGCATTACAATTTGGGCACTTGTAAGCGAGCGTTTCCAATTACGTCACTCCTTTCAGAGATATACACCGTTATTATATCATAAATGCGGCAGGATTGCAAGGGCTTTTGCAGAAATGAAAGCCGCGCACAGCCAATCAGAACCGTGCGCGGAATATTGTGTTCAATCTGTCGGGGCGACCTTGATTTGCAGCCCGCGGGTGAACTGTCTGGGCGGGATGATCTGTCCGCCGTGAGCATACGCTTTTACGATCTCGCAGATGCGTTCCGGCGATTCGTCCGTCATGGAGAGAAGCGCGTAAGCCGCATTGCGGCAGGCTGCGGGACGGTCTGCCAGCCAGACCGGTACAGCGTTGAAGATCTCGGCGTAATCGGGCTTTTCCGTACAGCGCGTGCAGTCAACATACGGCTCTGCACCCTTGCGGTCTGTCAGCTGATGCTTGCATTTTGCGCATCCGATCTGATGCTGCACCGGACAGTTCCGCGTGAGCATAAGGGGCAGTCTGCCGTATGCGAAGATGCCGAGCGGGAGCGCCTGCCTTGTGCTGAATTCGTGCGGTGCTTCCGGTGCGCGGAGACCGTCCGTCAGTCCGGCATCCCGAAAAACGGCTGCTGCACGGGCATTGGCAATGTGCAGACCCTGTCCGCCGTGGAGAGACATTCCAAGCTCTCTGCCCAGCTGCACATCCCCAATATGACCGCAGGCAATATGCCGGACGCCTGCATCCGCAGCGGCACGCAGCATCTCCAGCACCGCCTGTTCATCGCACACGAAACGCGGCGGCACGACCATGATTTTGTCGGTCGGAAAGCCGGAATCTGTGAGCGGGAAGCCTTGCAGAAGATGCAGCGGAATCATCAGAAATTCCAGCTCCTGCGCAATTTTCGGGAGTGCTTCCAACTGATTCTGATGCCGGATTTGCAGCCGGATTCCGTTTTGCGGCATGGCTGACGGTACGGGCATCGGCGGAATTTCCCCAAGCGTATGCGCAGGCGTGTTGGCAAGGATCCGGCTGCGGTCCATCTCCGTGACCGCCTCGCGCCGCAGGGCATTGAGGGCGGAGGCGGGCAGCATCAGCCCGCTGCCGATTTCCGCGGTGACTTCGCCTGCCGTGTAGACCGTGCCGCCGAGTTTCCCGAACTGCCGCCGAAGCTGGTCGGCGTCTGTGGGGCGGTTCTGTGCGGTCTGGGGGATTTCGCCGCGCACTGTGACGCAGTTCCCTGCGCTATCGCGGACGGTGAGGGCTGCGGGCATATCTGCCTGTAACGTGTATGATGCATCAATTTGCGCTATTTTACGCGGATTCTGGTATTTCTCGCGCAGGCTGGGCAGCACATTCTGCGCAGCGGTGACGTCCTCTTTCTGGCGTGTGCCGAACATCTTCTGCCGCTTGCCAGTGAAGTATCCGTCGGTGAAGCCGCTGCGGGAGAATACTGCTCGCAGCGTGCGAAGGTCCGGCTGCTGACCGTCCAGTGCGCTCCGACAGGCGGAGACCGCCGCCGCGACATACTCCGGACGCTTCATGCGGCCCTCGATTTTCAACGAATCTACGCCGATTTCGCATATTTCTCCGAGATGCTCCACCAGCGACTGATCTTTGAGGGAGAGCGCACACGCCTGCCGCTGTGCGGGGTCTGCGGTGAACGGCAGACGGCATGGCTGGGCGCAGCATCCGCGGTTTGCGCTTCTGCCGCCCATCGCCGCAGACATCCAGCATTGACCGGAAACGCTCATACAATGTGCGCCGTGGACGAACACTTCTGTCTCCATGCCAATGCGCTTCGCCTCCGCAGAAATCTCCGCAATCTGCTTTGCGGAAAGCTCTCTTGCGAGAACAGCACGGCAGAATCCGGCAGACTGTGCAAAACGCAGTCCGGCGGGGGAATGTACTGTGAGCTGCGTGGATGCGTGCAGACGCAGCGTCGGGAGACGATGCGAAATATAAGCAGCAGCGCCTAAATCCTGCACGATGCAGCCATCTGCACCGGCATCGGCAATGTCAGCGAGGAGGGCATCCAGCGCGGAAAATTCCCCGTCAAACACCAGTGTATTGACGGCGAGATACAGCTTTGCACCGTAAAGATGACAGCGCGAAGCTGCCTCTGCAAGCCCCGCGCTGTTGAAATTCTCAGCATAAGCCCGCGCAGAAAACTGTTTTGCTCCCACGTACACTGCATCTGCTCCGCAGCGCAGCGCCGCAATGAGTGCCTCCATGCTTCCGGCGGGCGCGAGCAGTTCCGGTTTGCTCATGCTTCCGGCTCAAATGTGAGCTGTTCCTCATCGGTGGGACGCTCAGCGGGTGCGGCTTCCTCATTGGTTTCCGGTTTTGTATCCTGCTTTTTCGCATCCGCCTGTGCGGTTTCCTTGAGCGTTTTCAGCTTCTGGAGACTCTCAATTTGTTCGATCTTGCCCTTGAGTGCTTCAATCTCACGCAGGGCAGCATCGCGTTCGAGACGTGCTTTGCCCGCCTCATCGACGTATTCCTTGACCTGCGAACGGATCACTTCGACGCTGTTATTCGCTTTTGTCAGCTCATCCATCGTCGAGAGCGCGACCATCATCACTGCGGAATGCGCGGAAACACGCGGATTATTCTCTGTGATGTCTGAAATGCGCTTCTCCAGCGTTTTCGCGAGCTGATACACATAGCTCGGCGCATCCTCCGTCTGCAAAACATATTCTTTGCCGCAAAGCACGACCTTCACACGATTCAGCATAGCAATATTCTTCCTTTCTTATTCATCCAGATAGCGCATCAGTGCGACAACCCTGCCGAGGATTGCAACTTCGTCTGCATAGATCGGTTTCATTGTGTCATTTTCCGGCTGAAGTCTGTATCTGCCGTCTTCTTTATAGAAACGCTTGACGGTTGCATCTTCGCCGTTCACGAGTGCGACAACGATGTCACCGTTTTCCGCGGTTTCGCACTGTTCCACAATGACGAGGTCGCCGTCGAGAATGCCGGCTTTGATCATGCTCTCGCCGCGGATGTGAAGGGCAAAGAGATCCCCGCTGTAATGGCGGTCCGGCACGTAGCCGACATAGCCTTCGATATTCTCAATCGCGGTGATCGGCTGACCTGCTGTGACTGTTCCCAGCAGAGGCACTTGTTTGGAGGTGCTGCCGTGCAGGCGGATGGCACGGTTCTGATTGTCCATTTTATCGAGAAGCCCCTCCTCGACCAGCAGGTTGATATAACGGTGAACGGTCGAGGTGGATTTGATTTTCAGCGCAGTGCAGATTTCGCGCACGGTCGGGGCATAGCCTTCGCTGATCCGTTCCCGGATATAGCGGTATATGGTGTTCGCTTTTTCATTCAGCATACGTGTTCACCTTTTACGTTTCCTGCGCACCAAAGCGGACACGCAGGGCATCTGCAATCTGTTTGGAGAGTTTATTGACATCTCCGCAGCCAAGCGTGATGATGAGGTCGCCTGCCTGTGCGATTTTGCAAACCGCCTCGCAGACATCATCAAAATTCTTGTATTTGCGTTCATCCGTCCACGGGATGCTCTCATCCTGCGGAAACCAGATGCAGTCCGGAATTTTCTCTGCAAGCATCCGTGTGTAGACGTCGATCGTATTTTCCTCTCTGCCGCCCATGATGTCGGTCAGGGCAACGACGTCTGCAATCTGAAGTGCATCCGCGAAATCATCCAGCAGACGGTGTGTGCGCGAGTAGGTAAACGGCTGATGCACGGCAATCACGCGGCGATAGGGCATTGCCTTTGCTGCTTTGAGGGTTGCGGCGATTTCTGCGGGATGATGGCCGTAGTCATCTGCGACGGTGATGCCGCCGACATTTGCGTGGACATCAAAGCGGCGTTTTGCGCCGTGGAATGCGAGGAGTCCCTCCTGACACTGTGCGAAATTCAGTCCGACACAGTGTGCAGCGGCAATCGCGGAGAGTGCATTGAGGACATTATGTTCGCCGGGAACGCGGAGTGTCGCAGTTCCGAGCTTTTCGCTCTCATGCCAGACGGTAAAGGTTGTGGTCTGCTCTGCGGTGTGGGCAATGTCTGCTGCGCGCCACTCGCAGTCTGCGGATGTGCCGAAGCGGATCATCTGCTTGCCGGTGACATTTTTCACGGCATCAATCGTGTTGGCATCGTCGCCGTTATAAAGCAAGATTCTGCTTGCTTTCTGCGCAAATTCCGTAAAAGAGTGCTTGAGGTTTTCGAGCGTTTTGAAATACTCCATGTGATCTTCGTCGATATTGAGAATGACCGCAATATCGGGGGAGAGGCGCAGGAAGGTATCCACATATTCACAAGCCTCACAGACAAACACCTCGCTGCTGCCGGCTCTGCCGCTGCCGCCGATGGCAGGGAGTTTGCCGCCGATGACCGCCGAGAGGTCGATGCCCGCCGTAAACAGAATCTGCGCGAGCATGGAGGATGTGGTAGTCTTGCCGTGCGTGCCGGCAATGCAGACAGCATCATTGTACCACCGGGAGACGATGCCGAGCAATTCGCTGCGCTCCATCATCTCGACGCCGCTTTCTTCTGCGGCAGCGCGTTCCGGATTCGTCTTCGCGATGGCAGCGGAGTAAACGACCAGATCTGCTCCCTCAATGTTTTCTGCCCGTTGACCAAGCGTCACGGGTATGCCGAGTGCGCGGACGGCGGCGAGGGTATCGGTTTCGTTGTTATCCGAGCCGGTGAGATGATAACCCTTTGCGTGCAGCACCTGTGCCAGCGGATACATTCCGCTGCCGCCGATGCCGATCATGTGGATATGCTGTTTGCCTTCCAACTGGTGATTCATGAATAAAACCCCTTTATCTGATTCATAATATACGCACTGATGCGTGAAATAATACACATGGATGAATAAGTTGTGCTTTTGCGTTTAAATTATACACCAAATGTATGTATAAAACCTGAATTTTTCGGAAATTATCCGTAAAACAGTAGCATATTGACATAAAATATTCACGAAATGAACACATTCCTGTGTTATGATATACATGACATGATGCAGCGGAAGATATAGAGAACCTTCTCCGGATCCTGTAAGCAGCCGCTGTGTCAGCGTTTGCATCGTTGTGCTGACAACGCAGCGTTTTTATCTGAAAGGAAGGTTACTCTATGGAAATCACAGATCTCAAAATCCGCAAAATGATGACAGAAGGTCGTCTGCGCGCAATCGTTTCAATTACGCTTGACCAGATGCTCGCTGTCCATGACATCAAGGTCGTGCAGGGGGATGCGCGTTTGTTTGTCGCGATGCCGAGCCGCAAGGACGAAGCCGGAATTTTCCGTGACATCGTTCACCCGATTTCGGGTCAGGCACGGCAGTATCTCGAAAACCAGATTCTCGCCGCTTATCAGGAGCAGCTTGCACTCATGCAAGCGGAGGCGGAAGCCGGCGGCGCTGAGAATGCAGAAGCAGCTCCCGCTGCGGAGCTTTGATGCACTGTATCACGAACCGGAAGCTGTCCGGCAGATTCATCATCTGCCGGGCGGCTTTTTTGCTGCCTGTCAATCAGCCTTGTTTTGTGCTTCCTGTTCGAGGAGACGGGCGGCTTTGAGCAGTGCAATCTGCGTTTTCGCATCGGGCAGCTCATTCCGCATGACCATTTCCACGGCTTCCCGCAGCGGAACACGCACCACATCGAGAAATTCGTCGGTGTCGAGATCCTGCGTGCCGGAAAGCGTCAGATTGCGTGCGAGGTACATATAGATGACCTCTTTATCGTATGCGGGCGTGGGATAGAGGTATCCGAGCGGTTCGAGCTTCGGCGCGGATGCGCCTGCTTCCTCGCGCAGTTCTCTTGTTGCGCAGGTAAGCGGATCTTCGCCGTATTCGAGTTTGCCCGCGGGCAGTTCCAGTGTTTCGGCTGCATGGGGATAGCGGAACTGCCGCACCATCAGCACTTCGCCTGCGTCCGTCAGCGCGACGACACACGCACCGCCGGGATGATGAATCACCTCGCGGATTGCCTCCGTGCCGTTTTCCAGCAGCACGGTATCGCGTGTGACGTGCAGGATTCTGCCGTGATAGATTTCCTCTGAGCCGAGCTTTTTTTCTTCCAGATGCGCGGCTTTTTCGTTATGATTCATGCTCTTGCTGCTCCTTCTCTGACTGTGCGGATGCTGTCTCGCTGAGAATATCGTCGATTGTCAGCGGTTTATGCAGATTTACCGCTTGCGCGCTGCCCCCTTCGGGCTTGTCGAGGACTGCCGCGGATTGCTCCGGCTGCCCTGCTTGCTGCTGCGGTTCGGCATCAGTTTCTCCAGCGGACGCTCGATCCGCCGCATTGCCCGCTGCATCAGGCTCGTATGCATCCCGCCCTGATGCTGACTGCTGTCCTGATGCGTCTTGTTCCGCTCCGTGTTCAGGATCCTGTGCAGATTGTCCCGTGCGTTCTTCAGAATGATCTCCAGATTCATACTGTACCTCCTTCTGTTTCGGTTCGGGCGGCGGCAGGAGCTGACGCTTCTGTGCCGCATAACGCAGATAGAGCTGATTTTCCGTCATCGGCAGAGCCGAGACATAATCATAGAAGCGCTTGTGTTTTGCTGCGGGGAGATGATTGCCGGCGAGTGCCGCACAGAGCAGGTAGAGAATCAGCGCACCGAGACCGCAGGCAGATGCGAGCGCACCGGCTTTGAGACCGGGTGTCTCGTAACGGAAGGTGATCTGATTATCGCCTGCTTCTGCACGCACCGCCATAAAACCGTAATTGACACGCGCAATGTCAACCGCCTTGCCGTTGACCTCTGCGTGCCAGCCTTCCTCATAGGGAACGCTGAAGAACACCATTTTTGGCTTTTCGAGGGTGATGGAAGCATCGAACCCGTAGGAATCGTAAGTGAAGGTATCGCAGGTATCGGCGCGGCGGCTGAGGCAGTAATCGACATACTGTGCATCGCTGAACGCATACTGTTCCGATTCGGGAAGCGGCTGTACAGCATCTGCATATTCCGCAAGCTGTTCTTTGCTCATGCCCAGTGCTTTGAGCATCAGCTTTTCCTGTGCGAGCGGGGTTGTCTGCCGCAGGGCATCCGTGTCGATGGCATATTCATACGCCATGCCCATCGGGAGATAAGCCTTGTTTTCGTAGATATAGAAGCTGTTCTCTTTCTTGAGATATTCAAAGCCCGGCAGGCCGATTGTGTAGTCGTAATCGGCTGCCTGCTCTGAGGGGATCTTATCAAAGTAATATTTGACATTGAACAGCGCCCGCAGGGGATAGTGCTTCAGGTCTGCACGCGATGCCACATCGCGGGTGACATCCACCTCATCGTAGAAATCCATGATGGAGACCGGCACGATGCTGTGGAAGCAGCGCATATTGGAATAGCCCCAGAGCATCGGATAATTGTCGTAATCCTCTGCGATGTCCACGCGGAAGAACTGGTCTTCCTCTGCTTCCAGCGAGATTTCTCTGCCGCCGTTGATGGCGTAGCTGACATAATGCATGGGATATGCGCCCAGCCCGATGCCGAAATAGATCATTGCAAAGCTGGAGCAGAAGCAGCTGAATACGGTGCAGACGACTGCAAGCTGCTGATAGCGTCTGCCGCGCTCACGGTAAACGATCACGAGGACGGTGAAATAGAGCATTGCGGCACAGAGCGCGAGAATCAGCCAGAAATACCATGTGTACTGCGCGAAATCAAACAGGACAATCTTGCCTTCGTCATCCTTGCGGGGCAGCAGCGCGATGACGCTGAACAGCCCAAGCATGACTGCACAGGTCACGATGCCGCCGCGCCACTTGATCTTCGGATTGTCGAGGGCGTATGCGGTCATCATTGCCATGATGAGCAGCGGCATATAATACCAGCGCGCGTAATAGGAGCTGTTGAACAGATAGAACATGGAGTTCAGCACCGGAATGCACGCGCAGACCGCACACACGGCAACGATTCTGGTTGCCCAGTGTTTTTTCTTCCGGCTCATGAAGGCGAGAACGCCTGCCATGGAAAACATCGGGAAATAGCCGCCGATGGATGCCCATTTGCCGTACTCCGTGCGGAAAAGATTGGGCCTTGCGGGCGCATCAGGGAGCATGAAGAAGCTCTGCACGATGTGCCACAGACGGGTGCGGTCGGAATAGGCGACCATATCCAGCCCGAACAGGTACGAGCGCACGCGGTAATTGTCGATGATTGCGAGGGCGGAGGGCAGCAGCATGAAGCACGCCATCAGCGTACCGATCAGCCCTTCCAGTGCAAGCGAGAAGAATTTGCGCAGATTTGCGTTGAAATCCGGCGCAGTGCAGCGGCAGATGAAATACAGTACGCAGAAGACAATCTGCCCTGTGAAGAAATAGTAGTTGATGACCGCCATGAAAGCAGTCGCGAGGGCGAACACGCCGCGGCGGTTTTCATTGACGCGCTGTTCCATTGCAAGGAGCAGAAGCGGGAAAAAGGCGGTGACATCCTGAAAATGGTTGAAGAAGACATTGAAAAGCTGGAAGCCTGAATAGGCATACAGCAGCGCACCGATCATTGAGGCGCGGCGGCTGCGCACAAATCTGCGGATATAGGCGTAAGCCGTCACGGAGGCAACGCCGTGTTTCAGTGCCAGCAGCCACGGAATCAGAAACGGTACGGCGGAAGACGGGAACAGTGCTGTCAGCCAGAAAAAGGGACTGCCCAGCAGGTAAAAAGAATACGAGCCGATGAAATTCGCGCCGAGGTCGGTCTGCCAGTTCCAGCCGAACGAACCGCTGCGCACGGCATCATGCGCAAGCTGATAGAACGGAATCTGCTGTGAATTGAAATCGCCGTAATAGACGAAATATCCGCCGGTGAAGATCATGACAGGCGCCATTGTCAGCATGAGGATGATGAATCCAAGCAGGAAAATGCGCAGATACGGTTCCCGCCGTTCGATCAGCGGGGCATATTTTTTCCGTTTTTTTGCCATAAAACGGGTTCACCTCGTATTCTCTGGAAGTGTGCCGCGGCATATGAAAAATGCCGTGCGGCGGGTTACTACTATTATAGCACAAAATGCCGGAAATGTAAAGCACATTTGTGCGATTTCCGGCATTGTTTTATGGTTTTATAAACCGAAAAACCGCATGGTATTTTCCCGTACCTGCGCGGTGAGTTCGGCTTCATCGAGGTGCAGATATTTCGCGAGTGCCGCCGCAACATACTTCACATTCTGCGGCACATTGACATTGCCAAGCCCCTTGATATTGCGGGGCGTGAGATAGGGCGCGTCGGTTTCGATCATGACGCGGTCTTTCGGAATCAGCCGGACGGCATCGCGGAGTGCCTGTCCGCGGCGCTCATCGCAGATCCAGCCGGTGATGCCGATGTAAAAGCCCATATCGAGATAGGTTTGCAGCGTTCTGGCATCGCCTGTAAAGCAGTGAACGACGCTGCGCGCACACTGTTCGGGGTGTTTCTTCATCCGCGCAATGAAATCCGCAGAGGCATCGCGCTCATGGAGAAAGAGCGGTTTTTGCAGCTCCTCCGCGAGTCTGATGTGCCGGTCGAAACAGCGAAGCTGGTTTTCGCGCGTGGAAAACATTCTGTCGTAATCGAGGCCGCATTCTCCGACCGCCGCGATCTTCGGATTCTGCGAGACAATCTCGCGGATGCGCTCAAAATCGGCGGGACGGGCGCGGTCAGCGCCGTGCGGGTGGATGCCGCAGGTGCCGGCGCAGTCGTGTGTGCGGACGAACGCCGCGACCTTTTCGCTTTCTGCCATATCCGAGCCGGTGAGGATGCAGAAGACATCTGCCTGTGCCGCATCGTGCAATACCTGTTCGGGGTCGCGAAACTGGCGGCAAAAGAGATTGACGCCGATGTCGTAATATTGGAACATTTATTTAACCATTTATCCTTTCAGCAGGGCAAGCAGATCCTTTTTCTTGGAATCCATCAGCTCATCGAACCGCGCAAGATAGTCATAAGGATACTTGCATTCGGTGAGCCGTTCAATGCCGCGTCTGCCGCCCAGCACTTTCGTAGACGCGCCCGCACCGATCCCGATGATCGTCTGGGAGTCGTCCATCATCATGACATTATAGGGACTTTCACAGCCGGCTTTTGCATAGCCGACGTTTTCGAGATTCGCCGCCATGTTCTTCTGGCGGTAGAGATAATACGGCTGATAGCCAGCAGATACGAGCGTTTTCTGCGCATAATCCACCATCTCCGCGACGGCGTCTGCATCGGGCATGGGGAGACTCTGATAGAAGTCAGCCGCCTTTTTGAGCGCAAGGCAGTGAACCGTGATGCTCTCCGGATCGAGTGACACGGCACGGTCAATGCTCTCGCGGAAGCCGCGGACGGTATCGCAGGGGAGACCCGCAATAAAATCCATATTGATGTTCGTGAAGCCCATCTCCCGCGCAAGCAGAAACTTATCCTCTGCATCCTGTGCGGTGTGCGGACGCCCCGCCGCCTTCAGCACGTCATCCTGAAAGCTCTGCGGATTGACCGAAATGCGCGTGACGCCAAACTGCCGCAGCACTGCGAGATTTTCCCGCGTAATGGTATCAGGACGCCCCGCCTCAACGGTGAATTCCCGCAGCGGATGCCCGCAGGCGAAGTATCTGCTGAGCCAGTCAAGCGGCTGATAGAGGTCGATCGTGGTGGGCGTGCCGCCGCCGACATACACGGTATCTGCAATCAGCCCGCACGCATCGAGGATTTCGCTGAGCATTTCCATCTCCTGATGAATGCAGCGCAGGTAATCGGGGATGAGCTTTTTCATCTGCGAGACCGAATTGCTGACAAAAGAGCAGTATTTGCAGCGCGTCGGGCAGAATGGCACAGAGAGATAAATGCCGACGCCGTTTGGCGGTGCGGCTTGGAGAATGGGCTGCTGCACCGCCAGAATTTGCTGTGCCAGCGCGGTTTTCTCCTCGGTGACGTGCCAGATCTGCCGGAAATCATCGGCTGCCTGCGCGATGCTGCCGGTGCGTTCTGCAAATTTGCGGAGCAGATTCACGGGGCGGATGCCGGTGAGCATTCCCCATGCCGGTGCGATGCCGGTCAGATCGCAGAGCAGCGGATACAGCAGACCGGAAATCTCGCGGTCGAGGATGTTATTCGGAATGTCCGCAGGCAGAATTTTCTCGCTGCTGCGTGTGTTTTTACCGATTCTTACGCCGCATTGCAGACGCATCTCCGTGCCGTCCGGCAGCAGCACGGCGGAGAGATATTCGTCCTCCGGCAGAGCAAGATCCGCCGAAAACGCAAATTTCTCCGCAGGCCGGAACAGCTTGAGCAGCGCCTCCATTTCGTAGGTGCGGGCGTGACCGAACGTATGTATGACCATCATGTGAACGTGCGCGGGGTGAGATAATGCCCGCAGGTGCGCTCATGTTCGAGCGTGGTGCTGCCGTAGTGTCCGCAGTAGACCGTGCAGTCGCCTTCGAGTGCGCCGAGACGGTACAGCGAGGCGCGCATATCGCGGATGTTGCCGCCGGGGAAATCTACGCGCCCGACGCCGTCACGGAACAGCGTATCACCCGAAAACAGAATGTCTTCGTGGCGGAAGCAGCAGCCGCCGGGCGTGTGACCCGGTGTGTGAAGGACAGTAAATGTCAGCTCCTCCGTGAATTTCAGCACATCGCCCTCTGCAATGGGGCGGATTTCGCCTTCGGGTTCGTCAAAGAGATCCGCCATGCCGAGACTGTCCGCGAGACATACCCGTGCGGAATGCAGCATCGGCTCATCCAGCGGATGCACGTAAATCGGCACACCGGTCTGCCGCTGCACCTCCGCAGCAGCGCCGAAATGGTCAATATGCCCGTGCGTCAGCAGAATGGCAAGCGGCTTGACGGCATTCTGCCGCAGCGTATCCAGAATATAGCCTGCCTCCGCACCGGGGTCAATGATGACCGCATTTTGTTCGCTGTCGGAGACGATAAAACAGTTTGCTTCCAGTTCTCCGACCGGAAGCGTTTTGACATTCAGCATAAGATTCCTCCCTGAATCTTCTATCAGTAAATAAACGCAGATACGCAGAAATCATTCGCGTATCCGGTGCATTCCGCCGAAATGCTCAGTATGCGGCGCGGTCGGCAGCGAGGACATCGCCCAGCCCGCGCAGACGGTTCAGCAGGGTGTTGAGCTGCTCTGTGGAGCTGACGGAAACGGTCGCATTGAGCATGGCATTGCCGCTCTTGAGCATATGGAAATTGAAATTGGAAACGGCAAGATGCGCTTCGTTGATAACGCGCGTGATGTCGTTGAGGACATTCATCGTATTGACGCAAAGCACCTCAATATTGGCTTTCAGATCTTCCGGCGGCAGATTGGACGCCCAGTGCGCTTCCAGCCAGCGTCCCATTTCCTCCGGATCATTGCGCTCCAGTGCCTCGCAGTATTTTTTACACTGTTTCTTGTGGATGGTGATGCCGTGTCCCATCGTGGCAAAGCCGACAATCGGCTCACCCTGCAGGGGCGAACAGCAGCGTGCCAGCTTGACTTCCACACCTTCCACGCCGTCCACAATGACGCCGCTGCCGCTCTTGGACGGCTTGCGCAGTTCCGGCAGCTCTGTATTGAGCGGCTCAGGCGGTGCAAAGCGCCGCATATAGGATTCGCGGATGCGCGGCATGAGTTTGGTCAGCGAGAGACCGCCGTAGCCGATGGCTGCATGAAAATCATCCAGCGTATCACAGTTCGGCTGCTGCAAATCTTCGCGCAGAATGGTCAGGAGCTGCTCCTGTGTGAGCGGCATCCGCATCCGGCGGAGTTCATGTTCGAGCTGGGCTCTGCCGGCAGCAATATTCTCCGGACGGCGCTCCCGCTTGAACCAGGAACGGATTTTGGCGCGCGCCTCACTGGTCTTGACCATATCAAGCCAGTTGCGGTTCGGACCTTTGGCGGGGTCTTTGCTGGTCTGGATTTCGATGATTTCGCCGGTGCGGAGTTCGTAGCTCAGCGGCACGATTTTTCCGTCTGCCTTTGCGCCGATCATGCGATGACCGATTTCCGTGTGAATGTGATAGGCGAAGTCGATCACTGTAGACCCGACGGGCAGGCTGACGGATTTGCCTTTCGGCGTCAGCACGACCACATCTTCCGGCGCAATGTCGTTCTTGATGGTTGCAACCAGTTCTTCGGGGTCATCGCTTGCCTGCTGGGTTTCCAGCACCTGCCGGATCCACGCAATACGGGAATCCAGAACGGTTTTGCCTTCGATTTTCTCCTTGTATTTCCAGTGCGCCGCGACACCGTATTCCGCATTTGCGTGCATCTCCCATGTACGAATCTGAATCTCGAAGGGGATGCCCTCTTTGCCAAGCACTGAGGTGTGCAGCGACTGATAGCCGTTTGCTTTGGGGTTTGCGATGTAATCCTTGAAGCGGTTGGGGATGGGGCGGAACATATCATGCACCAGACCCAGCACGCTGTAGCATTCGTTATCCGTCGTGACAATCACGCGGACTGCGTATTTATCGTAGATTTCGTCGATGGTCTTGTGGTTCATATAGAGCTTCTTGTAGATGCCGTAGATGCTCTTGACTCTGCCGTCAATCTGCGGCGGCGTGACGAAATCCTCGCTGCGGAAGCGCTCTGCAATGCGCGCCTTGATGCTCTCGATGAACGCTTCCCGTTCTTCCTTCTTGTTATCCAGCAGACTCTCGATTTCTGCGTAGGCAAAGGGATCAAGGTAATAGAAGGAGAGGTCTTCCAGTTCCTCCTGCACAGAGGTAATGCCGAGACGGTGCGCAATCGGCGCGTAGACATTCATGGTCTCGACGGCGGTATTCTGCTGCTTCTGCGGCGGGCGGTACTGCAGGGTGCGCATATTGTGGAGGCGGTCTGCGAGCTTGATGATCATGACGCGGATGTCCTGCGACATCGCAAGCAGAATCTTCATGACATTCTCCGCCTGCTGCTGCTCCTTGGTAAAGGTTGGGATTTTGGCGAGCTTTGTCACGCCGTCCACCAGCATTGCGACATCGTGGCCGAAGCGCTGCTGAACATCCTCGCGCGTGGCAGCGGTATCCTCAACCACATCGTGCAGCAGTGCGGCACAGAGTGTATCGGTATCCATGCCAAGCTCCAGCAGAATGTACGCCACGGCAACCGGATGCACGATATACGGCTCACCGGATGAGCGCTTCTGTCCCTCGTGACACTGTGCCGCATATTCATACGCGGCGATCAGCTTCGAGATGTCATACTGTCGGTCATCGGTCAGGATCTTGCCGATAATCATATCAATGGTGTAGGTCTGATCGCGAAATTCCGGCATGATAAAGTCCTCCTTTCTCCGCATTGTCCTGCGAAGGCTGGTTCGCAGCGCAAAAGCGGATGTCCTCAAAACGGTCTGAATGCATCTGTCTTTTTTCGGGGTTATGCGTCTGCGGCGGTCTGCGCGAGTTTCAGAATCGTGCGGTATCGCTGCGATTCATTGAGGTCGCGCTTTTCTTTGACCGGTACGCGGACGGCGGTATCGGAAGCGGCATCATAGCGCATCAGCCCGAGTTCATCGAAAATGGATGCGCACATCCTTGCACGGCAGAGGTTCATGCCGAGTTTTCCGAGCTTCTGCACAATGACCGCAATGGGCATCGGCCTTGCTTTCACGAGCTGATACACCGCAACCAGGTCGCGGCGGTGCGGGCACATCCGCTGATAGTAAACGAGACTCGGCAGTTTTTCTCCGCGCTGATAGGCATCGTAGGCGGAATCGGCAGCGATTGCCTGTTCCTGTGCCTGCGCGGAGATGCGCCAGTCTGCGGCACGAAGCGTGAGCTGCGGCTTTCCGCGGTATTCTCCAAGCTCCGCCGAGACCAGAAAATCAAGCGTTGATCCCGCGAGAATGCCGGTTTCCTCCGGCGTCATGCGAAAGAGCGGGATGCGCGCCTGCAAATTGCCTTGTGCAATGCGAATCTGTGTATGCTGACCGGTCGTTCCCATCGGGCTGACATCCGTGACGGTCACGCTGCTCAGCACAAAATGCGGTTCGGGATTGCCGTTGCCGAACGGTTCGAGAATGCGCAGTCCTGCGACATTTTCCGGACTGAGTTCCTGTAAGGAGAGCGCGCGCTCAGCGTGCAGCGTCATGACCGGCATCACCGGATGATGCGCCGCTGCATATGCCTGCAAGGCATCGTCAAATGCCTGAACCTGATCCTCCGGTACGGTGAATCCGCCTGCGCCGGGATGTCCGCCGTAGCGCAGCAGATGTTCCTCGCAGGCTTTCAGGCTCTCGAAAACGGAGAATTCCCCGAAGCTGCGCGCCGAACCGCGGTAGCCGTCTTCCGCACGGGACATCAGGAAGCAGGGTTTGCCGTAGCGCTCCAGCAGCCGCGCCGCCACGATGCCGATGACACCGTGATGCCAGTTTTCGCCGGCGAATACAAGCACCCGCTTGCTGAGCAATGACGGGTTCCGGCGGATTTCATCGAGGATTTCGCCGTAGATGACCTGTTCGGTCTCGCGGCGGTCATTATTGAGTGCGTGGATTTGTCCCGCGAGGAGCTGTGCTTCATCGGGGTCATCCGTCAGAAACAGCTTCGCCGCCAGCGATGCCGATGCAAAGCGTCCGGCAGCATTGATGCGCGGAATCAACTGAAATGCCGCGGCAGAGGCAGGGACAGGCTGTCCTTCTTCAATGCCGCAGACCGCCATCAGGGAGATGAGCCCCATGCGTTCTGTATTTGCCAGCAGTTCGAGTCCGCGCCTGACGATGTAGCGGTTTTCGCTGTCCAGCGGCATGACATCCGCGATGGTTGCGAGTGCAGCGAGATCACCGAACTGTTCCAGTGCCATTTCGAGGTCGCCGCCGTCCATTGCCGCGATGAGCTTCAGCACGACAACCGCACCGCAAATCGGCTTATAGGGGGAGAGACATCCGGGCTGATAGGGATCAACAAGCGCTTCTGCCTGCGGCAGCACATCGCCGGGGCGGTGGTGGTCGGTGATGACGAGGTGCATTCCAAGCTCTGCAATGAGCTGTGCCTCCTCAACAGCGGAGATGCCGTTATCGACGGTCACAATCAGGCTGACGCCTTCCTCTTTGAGCGCGCGGATGCGTTCAGCGCGCATACCGTAGCCTTCCTTGCGCGTCGGGATATACCATGTGACATTTGCGCCTGCATAGGTCAGCCAGTCTGTCAGAATGACCGTTGCGGTCACGCCGTCGCAGTCGTAGTCGCCGTAGACGCAGATGCGTTCACCGCTTTCCACAGCAGCCAGAATGCGGTCTGCCGCCTCCTGCATTCCCTTCATCAGGAAGGGATCGGAAAGGGTGGATGTATCCAGCATTTCACTTGCCGCGCTGACATTATCAATGCCGCGGGAGACCAGCACCTCTGCACAGAGTTTTGAGATGCTGCCCTGCCGCCGGAGCAGCTCCGCTTTTTCGGAATCCGGTTCACCGATTTCCCATCGCTTCTGCAAACCTGTTCACCTCCGTATCATAATCATCTGAGTTTGCATTGTCTTATCTTATTAGTATAGCATTTTTTCTGTGAAAATGCAAGTATGCGGGCGGATATATAATGCAAGCGCCCACGCGGAATAGCCTCTCGCATGGGCGCTTGCTGTTCTGTTGTCAATCAGACAGAATGATTACGCGGTGGTTTCCGGCTCTTCCTTCTGCGCAGCAGCCTTCTTGTGCTTCTCGGATTCGCTCATGAGCGCCTGCACAAATGCAGTGCCGAGCCATGCCACAAAGAGAAGTGCTTCCACACCGGCAATCGGGAGGATTGCATTGATGATACCGCTCTTGATGGTTGCGACGATTTCCGTGCTTGCCGGAACGAGGACGCTGTAGGAATTGGAGAGCGAGACATTCTGGAAGTAATCGTTTGCGGTGTCGTTGACGAGTGTGACGAGATCCTTGAGCTTGGTATCAAGCGATGCAAGCTCGCCTTCCACGACCTTCACCTTGTCTGCGCTGCCGACTTTGGTTGCACGCAGGACAGACACACGCTCTTTATAGTATTCGATGTCGCGCTTTGCTTCTGCGAGTTCCGTCGTCACGCTGAGCTTCTGCGAGATCATCTTGTCATACTGTTCCGAGCCGCCCTTGGTCTGGAGGTTGGTGTCATCCGTGCCGGCACCGAAGATGAAAATGTCTTCCTTCTCGTATGCCTCGATGGATTCGACGATGGACTTCAGTCTGGTTTCGAGTGCGGTCTGCTCACGCTGGAGCGATTCGATGCGGTATTCGTAGGTTGCTTCGAGGCGGTCCTTGTCCTTGGTGACATTGTTCAGGGTGATGTAGGAATTCAGCTTGTCGAGATCAAGCGTCTGCACAGAGCTGATCGTATCGCGGAGATCTGCGAAGGTGTAGCCGGTTGCCGTCGAGCGGAACCGTGCCGTGTCATCCGAAGCAAGGCTGTTGACATAGCGCTTCAGCGAACCCAGCGAGGAATTGAACATATCCACAGCTTCCGGATAGTCATAATCCTTGTAGTTGGTTGCAACGAGTGCGCCGCCGAGTGCTTCATTGTAGCCGTAATTCTCGAAGAAGTAATCCTTGTATGCGTAGGTGATCGCATTGACCAGATCCACAGCTTCCGCGCGCTTGAGCTTTGCTTCCTTGTAGTCCAGCGAAATGCGGTACTGTGTGGAATTCCAGGAGGTATCCAGCACGCTCTGGAGGGCACTGAGCTGACCGTTTGCGACTTCTTCGTAAGCACTGTAATAAGCAGTCAGGCGCTCGTAGGCGTCCACCGGAATCAGGCTCATGATCGAGATACCCTGACGGATGGTCTCAAGCTGCTCCAGCTCCATGCCGCATTCCTTGAGTGCCTGCTCAATGATGCGCGGGTTCTTGAATACATTGGGGTCGAAGTCTGTGCCGTCGGGATTCTTGCCGCGCTCGATGCCGTCATAATTGAGGCTGACAAGCGCCTGCACCGGCGTAGCGGCCGTTGTGACGAAGAACATACTGACACCTGCAATAAAACCGCCGAGGATGACGGATGTCAGCAGCCACGGGAGAAAATACTTCTTCAGCTTTGCGAACAGTGCGGGGAAGGAGAGGATGATTTCATCCGTGTGCTTTTCCTCCTGTTTGAGGACGAGGTTGACGTTGCGCGTATCTGTGCTTGCGCCGACGGCTTCCTCTTTTTTCTGGTTCTGGTCAGACACGTTTTGTACCTCCGAAACTTATTTGAAATGATTCATTTTGCAGCACACAGGCGGAGAACGCCCGAAACTGCATATATTTTAGTATAGCATGATTTGAGGGACAATGCAACCACAAATTTTTTTTGCAAATAAAAATCTCCTTTTTGCACAAAACCTGCGCAGGAGGCGGAAATGTTCTTCATATTTTTATGTGGGGCGGGGCATTTTGCCGGATTTGGATGTTTATCCGGAAATCACTTGACATTCCTTTGAAAATATGGTATGATATACTAAAATACGTGTCTGAAACGGCTGCGTATTTCCTGCGCCGGCTCCGATGACGCAGAGCGCAATCAAAAAAGCACAAGGGGGCAGAACTATGCATTATATCAAGGATGAAACCAAATATGAAGCGCTGCGCGCACGCGGCGAGGAGGTTGAACAGCTCCTGCAAAGTCTCGATATATCCGAGCAGGACAAGCAGACGGCACTCATGGAGTACCTCAATGAACTGAACGCAGAGCGCGCTGCTGAGCTGGGCGTCGAATTTTCACGCAAGATCGTGGAGCGCGTCGGGAATGCGCTGGAAGCACATCCGACTGCGGATCTTGCGGTCGATCAGCTCTATGCCTGTCTGCTGCTTCAGCAGTTTCATCTGATGCAGTTTGATCCGTGGCGGGCGCATCCCGTGGTTGAAAGCTGCCGCCCCGCCCTGACGATGCTGGAGGCGGACAGCCGCTGGTCGGACTGCCTGCGTTACTGTCAGGATACAGCAGAGATGTACGCGGAGGCGCACTGGTGGCCGGAAGCACTCGAATATGCAAAACACGCGCATATCAGCACGCGCGCCCTCATCAAGCAGGGCGTCAAGGTGCTGGAAAACGGCGAATTGCTCGATCTGCGTGACAGCGCGTTTTCCGTCGTGACCTGCGCTCTCAATACCGCAGAAGGCATGACCGGTGCGCTGGAAGCGGAACTGACTGCCGATCTTGGCGCAGAAGATTATGCTGCGGTGCTGGAAGAAGCGCACGAGGCGCGTGACGGCGAACCGGTATTCGACGAGGTGGAGCTGACGCCGGAGTATCTCGCAATCCGCTATGAGCTGGAGGAGAAAATTGATGAGGCACTCGAACATGAGCGCGGCTATTACGATTACTGCAAGGAATACTGGATGGCAAAGCGCATGATCCTGCGCAGCGATTACGGCATCCGCTGGAAGTCGCCTGCGGTGCTAAATCCGAATGAGGAATTCCACTGATACTTTTCTGTGAACAGCATCTCCGCTGTGCCTGCGCGGCATGGCGGAGATTTTTTGCGGGCTTGCAAAGAAAAATTCGCTGCGGCGGTTGAAATTGTCAGGAAAATGTGCTATACTAGTATAGAATGCGATAGTATCGGCTGCTTTCGGCATGGAAGGCAGCGGGAAAGGAGTGGTCTGTTTGCTGCGGGAGATCCTGCAAGACGGGTGGCAGTCTGTCTTGAATGTTGTACATTCCATCCGGCCGGTGGATGTGATTGATATTGTCTTGCTGACATACCTGATCTATGCGCTGCTCAAGCTGGTGCGTGAGACGCGCGCCGGTCAGCTTATGAAGGGCGTCGGATTGCTGGTTGCGGTGCGCTTTCTCAGCGAATTTATCGGTCTGAAGGCGATCTTCTGGCTCTCGGACGGCGCGCTGAAAATCGGTGTGCTGGCGATTATCATTCTGTTTCAGCCGGAGCTGCGCAGAATGCTCGAAAAATTCGGTCAGACAACTTCCCAGTTCTCCCGCCTGACACTCGGTATGGGCGAGGATGCTGCCGACCGCTGGAATACCGCCATTCCGGTGATCTGCGAATCGGCGGAGCAGCTCTCGAAAACCACAACCGGTGCGCTCATTGTCATTGAACGCGGCACGAAGCTCGGTGAGCAGATTCTCAACGGCACGGTCATGAAGGCGCTGCCCAGTACGGAACTGTTCGGCAACATCTTTTTCAACAAAACCCCGCTGCACGACGGCGCGGTCATTATGCGAGACGGCATTATCTGGGCGGCAGCCTGCTTCCTGCCGAAGCCGCAAAAGGAAGAACTGATTGACAAGCATCTCGGTTCGCGCCACCGCGCAGCAATCGGCATGAGCGAAAATTCCGATGCGCTCATCATCGTGGTCTCAGAGGAGACCGGTCAGATTTCTGTGGCGCAGGACGGTGTTCTTACGCGCAATTATACCCGTGCCTCGCTGGAAAAACTGCTGCGGAATACGCTGCTGCCGGAGGAGAAGGAATCCTGGCAGCCCTTCCGCAAAAAAGAGAAGAAAACGGCGGATGCTGCGCCTGCACAGCAGGAAGAATCAGCCGGAAAGCAGAGCGCTCCGCAGCCCTCTGATGCGAAGAAGGAGGGATAAGATGAATCTGCCGGAAAGCATCGGCGCACCGCTTGATGCTATGAAAAAGAAGCTGCCCCGCATCCGTCTGCGCAAGCTGACCCGCTCGGAAGTGCTGATGATGATTCTCTCCTTTGCACTGGCACTGCTGGTCTGGACCTATGCTGCACAGACGGTCAGTCCAGATATTACGCAGAATCTGAAAAATCTGCCGGTGAATGTGGATCTTACCGGTTCGCGGGCGGAGAGCTACGGCCTCAGTCTGCTGCTTTCGGATGAGGACAAAGACGCGCTGGATCATCTGCGCGTTGCCTGCGATATTAAAGGTTCGCGGACTGCCATCGGCGGTTTGTCCGGCAGCGATGTCGAGGTCTATGTGGATTTTGACAGCGCTCTCAACCGCATCGGAGAGCAGGAGCTGCCGCTGAAAGTGCGGTCTCTCACGAAAAAACTCCGCACGGACAGTCTGGACTGTTCACTGACGCCGGATCACATCACGCTCAATATGGATCGCTTTGAGAAGCAGACTGTCCGCGTGACAAATGCGCTGTGTACCAAGATTACAAGTGCGGATGATGAGACGATGATCCTCACGGATGAGATCAGCATAGAACCCTCTACGGTGGAGATTACCGGACCTTCCACCCGCCTCAGCGAAATTGACCATATTCAGGTTGTGGTGGATGCAGAGGAGAAACTCAATCAGACCAAAACCTATACCAACATTACGAATTATCAGTTTCTGGACAGCAGCGGAAATGTGGTGAAGGGCGATGCCGTCAGCGCACAGGGTGCAGTTTTTTCGGTGCAGATTCCGGTGAAGTATTCGCGTGTGCTGCCGCTGACGATCTCACTGAAAACACCGCCTGCCGGTTTCGATTCTGACTGGCTGCTGGAACACATCCGCTTGAACGGCGACTGCAAGCTGCCGCTCGGCAATGACGACGGCAGCACCAAGCATCTCGAAATTGCGATTGAAACGCGCGATCCTGCGCTGAAAGACAATCTCGATGAACTGGAAACCTATGAACTGAAAGATCAGATTCCGCTTTCCTCGCTGACCATCGGCGGTGCTTCACTGGAACGTACCGTGCAGCTTGAGGATGGCTTCACAGACGGCTCTAATATCGGATCTGTGATGATTTCGCTGGATGATACCGGCCTGACTTCCCGTACTTTCTGGATCAAAAACAGCGATATTCAGCTGATGAACGGTTCTGCCGCCTACAAGTATTCGCTGCAAGTGCCGACGGGCAACACTGCGATTACGCTGATCGGTACGGAGGAACAGCTTGATCTCATTGAGGCGGAGGATCTGGCTGCTTCGATCAATCTGTTTAACATCTCTGCCCCCTCGGAAGGCACATCGCCGCAGCCGTTTACTGTAACGCTGCCGGATACGGTCAGCCGGGTGTGGGTCAGCCCGCTGCCGCGTGTCAACATTACCGTTTCACTCGCGGGATGACCTTGCAGGCATACGATTCGGATACCCGTACACAGTTTTTGCTGTGTGCGGGTATTTGTATGCGATTTGTAAAATGATTCGCCGCATTCAGAAATGTATCATTTTATGCAAAAATGTTAAACTAATCAAATCTTGTGCGCAGAAATCTGCACATACACAAAATATAGTAATGATTATATACAAATTAGCTGTATTTAATTGAATGGTTGCTATCATAATTCTAAAATATGCACAAAGTGCATTGACACTATTGCACAAAAGATGTATAATCAGAATTGCCTAGGCTGATTACTGAATATTCATACGATTCCCAGCTACATCAATTCACGCATTCATCACACTAAGGAGGCATTACACACTATGAATAAGCATCTGAAAGGCGTCATCGCGGCTGCAATGTCCGTCACCATGATGGCTGCTGCTGCTGCACCGGCAGGCTCTGTGCTGAAGGCAATTACCCCTGTGAAGTCGATCACCGCATCTGCATCGCTGGGCGGTGAGTATAATTTCAGCACGATTTATGAGTATGTGGATTATCAGGGCAACAAGTGGGAGTACGGTCTGAACACTGCAAAGACCGCAGCCTGCATTTACCGTCTCAGCACTGTTTCCACCAGCAATGTCACTGTTCCGAGCTATGTGCCGAACACCAGCAACGGTTATGTTCCGGTGCGCGCCATTGACTACAATTCGGTGTACGGCAGAGCGGCGATTATGACCCTGACGCTTCCCTATACGCTCCAGAAGCTGGATTCGACTGCAATCAACAACTGCCAGAATCTTCAGGAAATCGTTGTGACCAGCACCCTGACGAGTGTGAAGACGAACTCCGTCTATCGTTGCCCGAATCTCACCAAGGTGACCTATTCCGGCGTGAATGCAAGCGGCTTCGAGATGTTCAATTCCAACCCGACCATTCAGAATATCGGCAATATGCCGCTGCTGCTCACCAAGGCCGGCCAGCTCTATTTCTGCAATTACTACGGCTTCAGCGACTATATCGCAAGCCATGCATGGCTGTTTGAGAACCAGACCTGGATGCAGAGCTACCTCGACAGCTATACCTCGCACTATGCCTGGCTCATCACGCAGGCTGATCACACGGATGCACAGAAGATCGGTGATATTTGCGATTTCGTTTCGCAGCGCGTCAATAAGTTCGGCATCGGCATCCGCAATAATGCCCGCTACAACGGCGATACCACGGTGTTCTTCAATGATCACTACAATGCAGACAGCCTTGCCTGCGCAAAGGCATTCGATCTGATCGCTACGAAGGCTGGCTTCAATACTGCAATTGCGAAGTTCAAGAACAGCGACGGCAGCGCATACGAGTATTTCAATGTGGTCCATCTCCACGGCTTCACTTACATGATTGATGCAATGCGCGGTTCCTGCATGGAGAGCTTCAAGCGCCTCAACGGCTTCTTCAGCAACAACCTCCCGAATGACCGCGACTATGCAACCGCTGCTGAAATCGGTTCGATGCACGCAGATCCGGGCAACTCTCATCTGGTTGCCGTTGCATACAGCTTCCTCGGTGACGTGGATAACAATGGCAAGCTCACCTACGGTGACGGTAATGTCCTGAGAGCGCATATCAATAACTCTATGTCTCTCACCCCGTATGAGCTTTTCCGTGCTGACTTCAACAGAGACGGTTATGTCACGCTGGATGATGCAGATGCTATGGACAGCATGGTAGGCGAATTCTGATCGGCTTTACGGATTTTCCCCTGTAATAATAGACAACCGGTATGTTCTCCGTGAACATACCGGTTTTTGTATTCAGACAGCGCATTTGTCCCGCAGGATGATCTGCGTTCTGCGGACATCCACCTGCTGTTCGTCGAGTATCAGTTCCCCGATGCTGTCTGCGCGGATGATGCCGCCAAGCGGATTGATGACACTGTCAATGCTGCCGCAGATGTCTGCATCCACCGTGGAATATTCAAATGCCAGCGTCGTATTGATCAGTCTGCAGCGCTTCAGCACGAGGTTCCCGATATAGCACATTCCCTGCAGGCTTTCAATGGTGCAGTCGATGAGCGTGAGATTTTTCGTGTTCCAGCCGAGATATTCACCGGAGATGCGGCAGTTTTTCACGGTGATGTTCTCGCAGTTCCAGAAGGCATCCCGCCCGATGATTGTGGAATTGCTGATGGTCACATTCCGGCAGCCGTCAAAGCTGTATTTTCCGTCCAGTGTCAGCCCCTCGATGACCATATTTTCGCAGTCTTTCGCGAGATAATCGCCCTTGACCGTTACACCGCTGATGCGGACATCCCTGCAGGACCACAGCGTTTCCGGTGCGTCTGTAAAGTTCACGTTCGTCAGTGTGACGTTCCGGCATTTGCGGATGCCTTTCGGGGCTGCATACAGCGTATCGCAGATGCGGATGTCATTTGTATACCACAGTGCTGCCCGCGCACCCTCCGCAAAGGTGCTGTCATGCACGAATGTCCCGCTGCTGTACCACAGCGGATATTTTCCCTTGAAAACCGTGCCGGAAACTTCTGTATCGCGGCTGTGCTTCAGCGGCGATTCCCCGACATCGAATACACTCTCTGCAACGGATATATTCTGCGCCTGAAACAGTGCGCGTTCCTCCGTGAAAATGCCTTTGTATGATGCTTTCACTGTAAGCCCTCCTTCTGCATGGTGAACACCAGATAATCCAGACAACTGATATTCTGTTCCTTCGTGTGGACTTCTTCCAGCAGTCTGCGCCGGTGCGCGGCGAGCAGCCTTGCACATTCTTTTTCGTCTGAGAGGCAGCTTTCCAGTTTCGCAATGAATGCGTCATCACAGCCCGCCGCAATCAGATTTTGTTTGATTTGTTCTTTCACAGCCGGTCACCTCATTTCTCTGCTGAGATTATTATAACACATCACAGGGCAGATTACAAATACCTATATTAAATACACTGCTATGCTTGACAGCTATTTGCCGGCGTGGTATACTATTAGTCGTAATATCCCCGTATAAGATCATCATTTTCCCTGTGCTTAGGAGGTTGCAATGGATATTCGTGTGCTGCGGTATTTTCTTGCCGTCGCGAGAGAACAGAGTTTTTCGGTTGCGGCAGAACGCCTGTTTCTTTCACAGCCGACCCTTTCCCGTCAACTGCGCGAACTGGAGGAGGAACTCGGCAAAACACTCCTGATTCGTTCCAATAAAGGCGTTACGCTGACAGAGGAGGGCATGATTCTCCGCAAGCGTGCCGAAGAAATCGTGGAGCTGCTGGATAAAACGGAACAGGAAGTGCGGCAGAGCAGCGATCATATTTCCGGCAAGGTGTACATCGGGGCGGGGGAGACTTATGCCGTCCGGCTGATTGCCGATACTGCAAAGCGGATTCAGGCGGAACATCCCGATGTGACCTACAGCCTCTACAGCGCGGATGCAACTGATGTGCTGGAACGGCTGGAACGCGGCATCATCGACTTTGGCATCATCTTCCGCAGCTATGATACCATAAAATATGACGGTATGGAGATTCCGCTGAAGGACAGCTTCGGTCTGCTGATGCGCCGTGACCATCCGCTGGCGGAGAAACCCTGCGTGACACTGGAAGACCTCGCCTATCTCCCGCTGATTACGCCGAAACAGCAGAATCATCAGGAATTGCTGAAGCGGTTTGGCTTGTCTGAGGAGAAGAAACGGGTCGTGGCGGAGTACAATCTCGTTTACAACGGCTCTGTCATGGCGCGTGAGGGGCTGGGCTGCTGCCTCTGCTTCGACCGGCTGATCAATGTCAGCGGTGACAGCGAGATGTGCTTCCGCCCGCTTTCTCCGGCACTGGAGGTCGGGTGCTGTTTCGTCTGGAAGCGCTACACAGTCTTCACGAAGGCGGCACAGCTTTTTCTGGAGTGTTTCCGCGAGACGGTGGCACAGGTTTCGCCGGAGGAGATGCAGCGCTGAGTGACAGGAAGATTCCGGCAGCGCTTCCATGATTTTTGCATTGCTTATCTGGTGCGTATCTGCTATAATGAGTCTATCCTACAGATGAGAAGGGAGGGCGCAGGATATGTGCTGCAATCACTGGTTTCAGGCGTTTTGCTCGTTCCTGAAGAACATCTGCGGCGGGTGCTGCTGATGCATGGCATGAGTGCGGGGGGCTTTCTTCGGAAAGCTCCCCGCGCCGCATCCGGATGATAGACAGGTTTTCACGGAAACACACGAAAACGACGATTTTACACGCTTTTATGCATACGAACAACTGTTGTTGAAGTCGGATATATTGTAAAACAGGGACTCGGATTATTTTTGTGTAATCATACAAAAGAAAAGTTTCAGGATTGACAAAGTGCTTTTTGATGTGCTAGACTATATTCAGCAGTATGTCCCGTGAACCTGATTTTGCCCTGCTTGACCAATCCATAATCTGCGGAACATTTTTTAGATTTATAGTTGATTTTAATGTAATAATCTCACATGAACATCTTATCTGTACACGCATTTTGATCCGGCAAATCTGAACACAGGCTAATTAGAATACAGGAAAAGGAGGAAGCGTCGTCTGCGCTGCCGCGGTCATTTGCAGCCTATGGGTGAGATTTCATCATAGAAATTCTAGTTTACAAACATAGAAAGGCTATCAAATGACATTGAACACACATCTGAAAAAAACGTTTGCAGTGGTGTCTTCTGCGATTTGCTGCATGACCGGTTTCAGCCCGGTGATGCCTGCAACCGCCGGTGATACCCCCGACTCAGAGCCCGTCCGCAAGGCTTTGCTGGTTGAGGACGCCCTTCCCTGGAAGGAGAACACGAACAGCACGGTGCTGAGTTCTATGGGCGTCGAGTTTACCAAGACGACGACTGCCAAGTTCCTCAATGAGAATCTCGGTAATTATTCTATTCTGATTTTCGCAAATGACCAGAGCTTCAGCACCTATGAGAACTATTCCTCCTTCATGAACCGTGTGGAGGACTTCGCATGGCTGGGCGGCGTGGTCGTGTTCGGCGCCTGCGATTCCGGCTGGGCAAACGGCCAGCTCAATACGGCTCTGCCGGGCGGTGTCACAAAGACGACACGCTATGAGTATAAGAACTATATTGTGGACGCGGATCATCCGATCGTGAAGAATTCCGGTCTGACCGATACTGATCTGTATTCCAATTATTGCAGCCATGTCTGCTTCAATGAATCCACGCTCCCGGCAGGCAGTAATGTCATCCTGCGCGATACGACGAAGAAAGAGCCGACGCTTGTGGAGTATCCGATCGGTGACGGCGCTGTCATCGCTTCCGGTCTGACCTGGGAACATAACTACGGACACTATAAGGATAACAGCGGCACATACAAGGCATTTGCACGGAAAGCACTGGATGATATGTTTGAGTATGCGCTCGACCTCAGCTCCGGTGAAGTGGATATGACGCCGCCTGTGGCACTGAGCGTCAGCGGCGATAAGAAAATGAACTGCAACGGCGGCAAGGGTGACCTGACCGCGAAAGCTAAGAATATCAGCGAGGTCGCAGCAGTGAATCTCTCGCTGGAAGTCGGTGATCTGCCGGCAGGCATTTCGCTGGCAGGCGGTGACGAGAACCCGAAGACATATACCCGTCTTGAGCCGGGTCAGTCGTTCAGTGCAAGCTGGACCTTCAAGACCACGCTGAAGACTGCGAAGAAGGTTCAGGTTCCGGTTAAGCTGAGCTACAGCACCGTCACCGGCGTGAAGGCTACCAAGACAGTCTATAAGACATTTGATGTCGTGCAGGATATTGAGAAAAAGGCAATCCTGATGATCCCCGGCATTGCAGGCACGAGACTGTATGCGAATGCAAATATGAATTCCGAGGATGTCATTCCGGAGCCGTTCAGAAGTGACTCGGATTATCATCAGTCCTACACGTCGGGACGCCGTTTCTGGGCTCCTGCTGAAGCAGATGAACACTGGGGTATCAATAATCTGCTGCTATACAAAAAAGAGGTTCAGACAGAAGCAATGATGCTCAACTGCGATGAAAGCGGCAACTCCATTGCAAATCTGCGTACTGAGTATCTCGATGAGGGCGGTCAGAACGGTGCCGCTGATACCTACACAAAGCTGGTCAACAAGCTGAAGGCTGATTTCGGTGATGAGTATACCGTCGAATTTTTCCCGTATGACTGGCGCAACAGCATTACGGATGCCGCACAGCAGCTTGAGGATTACATTAACGACAATGGCTTTACAAATGTGACGCTGGTCTGCCACAGCATGGGCGGTCTGGTCGGTTCTACTTATCTGACCAGTGCAGCGAACCGCGAAAAGGTTGACAAGTTCATTACGCTCGGTACGCCGTATCTCGGCGCTCCGAAGGCACTGTATGTGTTTGAAACCGGCGGATTGATGGACTGGCCTGCATCCCAGGTTATGGATGAACCGCTGAAAGCCATTGCAAACAACGCCCGTTCCGTGTACGAGCTGCTTCCGACTGCCAACTATTTCAACCTGAACGGTACGACCTATGTGGTGAAGCGCGATGATGGCGGATGGGGTCATTTTGATACCAAGACTGATCTGAACTACAGCGATACGAAGGACCTGATTGAGAACAGAGACTGGTATAAGACCGCAAATGGCGGTAAAAAGAGCTTCGTGACATGGGCTGAGAATGCGACTGCTGCCCTCTTTAACGGCGATCAGCATATCACTGAGCTTGTGGACAGCTATTATATTGTCGGTGAAAAGAAGAAAACGATTACCAAAGTCGAGGAGCTTTTTGATACCAACGGCAATTTTGATGAGTGCAGTGATACAGATAAGCCGAAGGCTGGCGACGGCACTGTGCCGCTGATCAGTGCTACGATCGGCGGAACCACCCCGAATGCCAAGACCTACTATATTTCGGAGACGCATACCGGTCTTGTCAGCAATGACAATACCCTTGCGCTGGTTACGAACATCATCAAGGATGATCCGAACAACTACAATCACAAGAAGATCAAGAACGGTTCTGAGCGCGCAGGCGGCAGACCGATGATGTTTGCACCGGGCGCACAGGTCATGGCACTGGACGACGATGACGAGGAAGAAGAAAGCGACATCTCCCTGAAGATCCGTGTGGACAGCGATGTTGCTGACCTCGCTATGATCGAGGATGACGGCACAGAGTGGGCACATATCAGCCAGGATGAGTACCTCAATGAGAAAGAGGATGAAGCAGAGTTCGATCTGATCGGCAAGAATTACAACATCAAGCTCGGCTTCTTTGATGACAACCTCTACAACGCCAAGATGATCGGCAACGGCGACGGCAAGATGGACTACACCTTCTCCGTGTTTGATCTGGATGATGAAATCCGCCGCGTGATCTTCTTTGATGTTGAGATCAAGGAGGGAATGCTCCTCTACAGCAAGACTGACCGCGAAGGCGTGATTACGCTGGATGTCGATGAGGACGGCGACGGCGAAATTGACTATCAGATCGAGCCGGATTACGACCTCTACGGTGATGACATTGAGCGCTTTGACAACGGTGAATACAATAAAAACGAGAACCAGTACAGCGAATCGAATGTGATCGCAGCAGAGGGCATGGAGCTTCATGCCGGTACGCTGAATGTGGAGAAGACCATCTCCTGCGAGGGCGTTTGCGAGTGGAACTGCGGCGACATTCACGCAGAACTCCGCAACATCAATGAGCTGTACATCAATCATCAGCTTGTGGAATCTGAGATGACCGCTGACTATGCAGCCGCTTCTGCCGGTATTGATGCCGTGTTCGAGGGCGCAGAGAATGTTCTGCCGGAAGATGCTGTTTCCTTTGGCAGCATGGATATGATCTACTACACCGATCAGAACGTCACGGACTTCATCACGGATAACACGATTGCAGTTTATGTCGGCAGCATCAATTCGGATGAGAATACCTTGTTCTATTCCGCTGCGGGTGACATCACCCTCTCCGCTTCTGACATCAGCTTTGACGGTGTGATCTATGCGCCGAACGGCACGGTCACGCTTTCCGCAGAGACGATCAACTTCCACGGCACGATTGTGGCAAAGAATGTTGTTATCCGCGGCGGCACTGTCAATATGGACTAAGCGATTCTGAACGCAGCTTGTAAGGGAGGCACGAATATGCAATCTGTTTTTACATGGATCGGACAAACAATCCTGACAGGTCTGGGTCTCTTTGGACTGGAATTTCTGTATTATCTGTTTCCCTGGGGAGCAATGAAGACAGATACCAGCGCATGGCAAAAAGCAGGATTGTTTTTCCTGCCGGTGCTGATCGCTGCGGTCTATCTCATTGCGGTACATCTGCTCAGCACCCATACGCAGATCAGGCTTTCGGTTTCTGTCGTTATGACAGCGCCCGTTGCTGCGATTGCGTTCGCACTGCTGCTGGACATCATTCTGCACCCGAATTTCCTGAATCCGCAGCCTATGGATACGTTATCTCTTTTGATTATCGCTGGTGCTGCGGCAGGTTTTGTCTGGGTGCTTGGCATTCTCGGAAAGCTGTTTGGCTTCAGCAGATAACAGGGCTGTGTTCCGTTTGCAGAACCGGCGGTTTCCGCGCAATATCTGAAACAATGAGGGCTGCGATACTTCTGTATCGCAGCCCTCAGCTTGTAGATAAAGTGTCTCCGACGGATTTATATTGAGGGCGCCGCTCGCTTCGCATGAATTTGCAGGCAAATTCACCTCAAACTCCCGCTTAAGGGCTACTAGCCCTTAAGAATCCCCTATTTTGTGAACCTAGAATTTCAACGCATTTACATTACTTTTCTTATAGTGGG
>DGVV01000090.1:0-3263 GCA_002395085.1 Ruminococcus sp. UBA4275
TTACAAATCATCGCGCAGCGATACCGCTTCCCGCTCACTTCTTCCGGCGGACAAACACCGCGATGATTCCGGCAAGCAGCAGAATGCCGCCCAGAATCAGCGCCGGAATCCATGCTGTGCCGGTCGGTCTGCCAAGCGTCATACCGCTGCCGGCAAGCGTCGTGACCTCCGGTGCAGGTTCGGTGTTCTCCTCCTCCGGCAATTTTTCGCAGGCAATGCCGTTCTCCTGCGCATAATCGCGCGCGGCGGGTGCATTCGCATAGACCGTAAGACTGTTCCGCAGCTTTTCGTATGTGCCGTCCTCCGCGGGCAGCGCATAACCCAGTGCGTGCGTCCTGATTTCAGCCAGTGTATCCGGCAGATAGACTTCCTCCAGCACCGGACAGCCGGCAAATGCATCCTGCCCGATGTGCGCAAGCTGATGTCCCATGCGCAGATATTTCAGGGTAGTGCATCCCGCAAATGCCGCATCTCCGATGGTGCGGATATTCTCGCCAAGCGTCGCAACCTGCAATGACGTGCAGCCGCGGCAGGCAGCGTCACGAATCTCCTCAACGGAATCCGTCAGCTTCAGGGTCGTAAATGCGTTGTTTTCCGCAAATGCCCCCGCGCCGATCACGCGGATGCCTGCCGGAACCTGCACGGTCGTATCCGTGCCGCGATAGGCATACAGCACATCGCCCAGCGTGAGGAAATCCTCCTTCGAGCCGGTGCGCCATGAAGTATCTGCAAAGGCATCGGCGGCGAGTTCATCGAGCGTTTCGCCCGCAAAATCGACGGTTTCGAGCGCTTTGCATCCGCGGAATGCGCCCGCCTGAATGCGCGTGACACTCGCCGGAATGTGAACCGTCTTCAGCGTTTCCCGCTCCGCAAACACCTCCACGCCGACGGTTTTCACGCCGCCGGGAATGGTGATCTCTGCGGCTTCCCCGTCAATCACGCTGTCATCCCAGTGGCAGAGGATGCCGTCACCCAGAATGATATAGTTGATGTCGCGCTGGAGATAATAGCGGGTGCCGTCAAAGGCGTGTGCCCCGATCTCGCGCACGGTCTCAGGCACTGTGATGCTCTCCAGCCGTTCGCAGTCCTCAAAGGCGCTCGCCCCGATCACCTCGCAGGAAGCCGGAATCTCTGCCGACTGCAAATACGCGCAGCCCTCAAAGGCGCTTTTCCCGATGCGCGTGACCGTCTCCGGCAGCGATACATGATCCGCATAGCAATAGCGGAAGGCGCTGTCGCCTATTTCCGTGACCGGCTTGCCGTCCAGCAGGGCGGGAATCTCCACCTCGGTCTCGCTTGTCCAGCGGTAAGCCGTGATGCGGATGCCGCCTGTGCCGTCCTCCTCCCATGTAAGGGCAGCAAGCGGATCAGGGGCGGCGGTTGTGCCGGTTGATGCAGCAGTTGTTTCGGCAAGTGCCGTTTCCTGCGATGTTGTTTCTGCCGCGGATGTGGTTTCTGCGGGGGCTGAGGTCGTTTCTGTATCCGCAGCATACGCCGCTGCCGCGCTGAAACTGAGCAGCAGCGCTGTCAGACCGGCAGCCGCAAGCCGTTTTGTTGTGTTGATGTGCATTTTGTTCCTCCTAAGATTGCGGCGTCCGCCGCCGGATCATCCGCCGGTTAAATGAACAGCCAGCAGAGCAGATCGTAGTACATATGCAGCGTGATCGGTACAAGCAGATTGCGCGTTTTCAGGAACAGATAGCTGAACAGTGCGCTCAGTACCATGATAAACAGGAATCCGCCGCTCGTGATATTCTGCACAAAATTGCCCTCTGCAATCCATATCGGAAAATGGATCGCCAGAAACATGACCGCATTCACCAGCACAGCCAGCCACGGCTTCTCGCCGCGCGCAGTCGCATTGAGCAGCCAGCCGCGGAAAACCGTTTCCTCCGTGATGCCCACGTCCAGGAACATCAGAATCTCCTCTGCGCCGAATTCCTCGCTGATCCCGATTTTTCCGTGTGTGCGGTATGCAACGAGCAGGACATAAGCGGTGACGAACAGATAGAGCGGAATCCACTTGAGCCATTCGACCTTTGCGGTGAACATCTCTTTCAGGTGAATGCGCATTTCGCTGTCATAGCGCCGGATCAGCAGCAGCGCGGGCACAGCCCAGACCGCCGTTTTGACGATGATGCTTTTGATAAACTGCGCCGCGACGGGATTCGGGCAAATGCTTTCCACAAAGGGCTTTCCGAACAGTTCATTCAGTGCCCATACAGTATAAAACAGGATGCTGTATACGATTAGTACCGGGATGATGCTGCGTTTTTTGCTGTTTGCTTCCATGACTTCTCCTTAAACTTCACACAAAAGGGGAACTCCGCTGCCGGAGTTCCCCTCTTTGCTGCAATCAGAACTGCGGCGGAACGGCGGGTGCTGCCGTCCCCGCATAGTCGGTCGGATGACCGTCTGCACGGACAACGCGCACATTGTTGTAAGCCGCCATACCCGTACCTGCCGGGATCAGCTTACCGATGATGACGTTCTCCTTCAGACCGAGCAGGTAGTCGCTCTTGCCGTTGATTGCGGCATCGGTGAGCGCCTTTGCGGTCTCCTGGAAGGATGCCGCGGACATAAAGCTCTCAGAAGACGAAGATGCCTTCGTGATACCAAGCAGCAGCGGCTTGGTCGTGACAAGCTGGAGATCGGTCTCGCCGGCATCAATGCGCGCCTGAATGCCCTCATTGACTGTGATGACCTCGCGCTTATCCACCATCGAATCCGGCAGGAGATAGCTGCTGCCCGGATTGTCGATGATGACCTTGCGCATCATCTGGCGCAGGATAACCTCGATGTGCTTATCGTTGACGTTAACGCCCTGCTGACGGTATGCATACTGGATTTCTTCGATGATATAATCCTGAACCGCATTCACGCCGCGCAGCTCCAGCAGCTCGACCGGATAGATCGAACCGGTGGTGAGTCTTCCGCCCTTTTCGATGAAGTCGCCCGTCTGGATGGAACGGAGTCTGCCGTCATCGCCGGGAACCTGTGCAAGGTGGGCATTGTACGGAATTTCCTCGCGGACTTCCAGACCGTTTGCCGCCTTGATGGTGACGATCTTCTTATTATGCTCATGCTCGCCGCCGGAAGAAATCTCGATTTCGCCGCCTTCCTTTGCGAGGATTGCGGACGGCTTCGGACGTCTCGCCTCGAACAGCTCCTCAACACGCGGAAGACCCTGTGTGATGTCTTCTGCGTTCGCGATACCGCCCGTATGGAAGGTACGCATCGTAAGCTGTGTACCAGGCTCACCG
>DGVV01000090.1:3314-4606 GCA_002395085.1 Ruminococcus sp. UBA4275
GGCTCACCGATGGACTGTGCAGCGATGATACCGACGGCCTCACCGACTGCGACGAGATTGCCGTTTGCGAGGTTGATGCCGTAGCACTTGGCGCAGACACCCTTCTTGGCGCGGCAGCCCAGCACCGAACGGATCGTCACGCGGTCAATGCCCGCTGCAACAATGCGTGCGGCATCCGATGCGGTCATGGCGCGGGTCTTCGGCACGAACAGCTCATGCTCCTCGTCGCGCAGATCTTCCACAAGGTATCTGCCGATGAGACGCTCATCGAGCTTTTCGAGGTCACGCTGACCGTCGTTGATGCAGAACACTTCGATGCCCTCAGTCGAGCCGCAGTCGGTCTCGCGGATGATGACATCCTGCGAAACATCGACCAGACGACGGGTCAGATAACCGGAGTCTGCGGTACGCAGAGCGGTATCAGCCAGACCCTTACGTGCGCCTCGCGAGGAAATGAAGTATTCGGAAATGTTCAGACCTTCACGGTAATTGGAACGAACCGGAATTTCAATCGTCGCACCGGAGGTGTTCGCGATGAGTCCGCGCATACCTGCGAGCTGACGGATCTGGTTGATAGAACCACGGGCACCGGAATTCGCCATAATGTTGATCGGGTTGAACGGCTCACTCTTGGTGTGCGCCTTCAGCACGGAAGTAACCTGCTCAGTCGCCTTTGCCCAGACGCCGCAGACCTTCTCATACTTGACTTCACCGGAGATATAGCCGTACTGATACTGCTCATTGAGCGCATCGACCTCGGCATCTGCCGCGGCGAGGATCTCCTTCTTCTCCTGCGGGATCACGGCGTCGATAACGGCAACCGTCAGACCCGAACGGGTGGAGAACTTGTAGCCCAGTGCCTTGATGCGGTCCAGCACCTCAGCGGTCACGGTCACGCCGTGAACCTTGATGCAGTGGTCAATGATGTCAGACAGTGCGCCCTTGTCAACGACCTTCGTGATCTCCAGATCAAACTCATGCTCCGGATCGGTACGGTCAACGTAGCCGAGATTCTGCGGGATGACTTCGTTGAAGATCAGTCTGCCGACGGTGCAGTCGATGATCTTGGAGGACTTCTGTCCCTTGATTTCCTTGGTCATGCGCACCCTGATCTTGGTGTGCAGGGAGATGTCATGCTCATCGTAAGCCATCATGGCTTCATCGACATCGCGGAACACCTTGCCTTCGCCCGGTTCACCGTCCTTGACCATCGTCAGGTAGTAAGAACCGAGAACCATATCCTGCGTCGGCACAGCGACAGGCTTACCGTCGGAGGGCTTGAGCAGGTTATT
>DGVV01000090.1:4734-5079 GCA_002395085.1 Ruminococcus sp. UBA4275
GGTCGCCGTCGAAGTCGGCGTTGAATGCGGTACAGACCAGCGGGTGGAGCTTCAGCGCTCTGCCCTCGACCAGCACCGGCTCGAACGCCTGAATACCCAGTCTGTGCAGGGTAGGCGCACGGTTGAGCAGCACCGGATGCTCGCGGATGACGTGTTCGAGTGCATCCCACACATCGTCATTTGCGCGGTCAACCATCTTTCTTGCGCTCTTGATGTTCTGAATCTTGCCGATGTCAACGAGTCTCTTGAGGACGAACGGCTTGAACAGCTCCAGTGCCATTTCCTTCGGGAGACCGCACTGATACATCTTCAGTTCCGGACCGACAACGATAACGGAACGGCCGG
>DGVV01000090.1:5162-8690 GCA_002395085.1 Ruminococcus sp. UBA4275
TCTGGCGGAAACGTCCCTGCTTACCCTTGAGAATGTCAGAGAGCGACTTGAGCTTTCTGTTATTCGGGCCGGTGACGTCCTTGCCGTGTCTGCCGTTGTCGATGAGGGCATCGACGGCTTCCTGAAGCATTCTCGCCTCATTGCGCACGATGATATTCGGGGCGTGCAGCTCCTTCATGCGTGCAAGGCGGTTATTGCGGTTGATGACTCTGCGGTAGAGGTCATTGAGGTCAGAGGTTGCATATCTGCCGCCGTCGAGCATGACCATCGGGCGGATGTCAGGCGGAATGACGGGCAGCGCCTGCATGATCATCCACTCCGGACGGTTGCCGGACTGACGGAATGCTTCGAGAATCTCCAGACGCTTCAGCAGCTTGCTGCGCTTCTGGGATTTCTGCGAGGAGGCACTGACTTTCGATGTGCCGGTTTTCTCGGTCTGCTTGCGGATTTCCTCTTTGAGCTGTTCGCAGGCAAATTCGAGGTTATTCTGCCACACGATGTCGGTATCCTCAGTATCGGGGCGGAAGGTGGGGTCTGCAAAGCGCTCGTCAGCGGGATCAAGCTGTCCCTCGCGGATGAGCTTGTCACGGAAGCGGTCATAGCGGTCCTGCGAATACTCCTGAAGCAGGTGCAGAATCGCCTCTGCGCCGGTTTCCGCCTTGAAATCGCCGTTATTCTTGGAGGTATACTCCTCCTCGGTCAGGGTCTGGAGCTTGTGGTAGCCGGACAGATACTGACCCTCATGCGTCGGATCCGGCTCACCCGGATCGGTGACGATATATTTCGTGAAGTAGATAACGCCTTCGAGATCCTTCTGGGAGATGTCGCCCAGCACCTGACGGATGCAGGCGGGCGTACCCTTGAAGTACCAGATATGTGCGACCGGTGCAGCCAGCTCAATGTGGCCCATACGCTCACGGCGCACCTTTGCGCGGGTAATCTCAACGCCGCAGTTCGGGCAGACCTTGCCCTTGAAACGCACCTTCTTGAACTTGCCGCAGTAGCATTCCCAGTCCTTGGTCGGTCCGAAGATCTTTTCGCAGAACAGACCGCCTTTTTCCGGCTTCTGGGTGCGGTAGTTGATGGTTTCGGGGCGCTCGACCTGTCCGTAGCTCCACTTGCGGATCTGCTCGGGAGAGGCGAGACCGATCTTAATGGAATCAAAGGTAGTGAATTCCAACGTATTCCCTCCTATGGTCAGTGTACCGGCGCAGCGTTCATGCCGCGCCCGGCACACGGTTCAGGCTTTCTAACACATCAGTTGAAGATCAGCGCAGAAGCGCCGCGGGATTACATATCGCCGTCGTCGTAGAAGTCAGCGGCATCGCCCGCAGATTCCACACCGAAATCGACATCATCGAGGTCATCCGCGCCGTCACCGGCAGGGAGTTCATCGCGGTCAATCTCATGCGTTTCAGGCTCTTCGCCGTTCTCCGCGACCAGGAAGCCTTCATTTGCGACATCATCCTCGCTGTAGGCATTCGGATCTGCGATGTTCTCATCGTCGATCTCGCGCTTGCCCTGCGGCTCGTTGTCATCATCGAAGCTCTGCTTGAGGTCGATCTCCTGATTATCCTCATCCAGCACACGGACATCGAGTCCGAGCGACTGCATTTCCTTAATGAGAACCTTGAAGGATTCCGGAATGCCCGGTCTCGGAACATTCTGGCCCTTGACGATTGCCTCATAGGTATTGACACGGCCGGTGGTATCGTCAGACTTGACCGTCAGGATCTCCTGAAGGGTATAGGCAGCGCCGTAAGCCTCCAGCGCCCAGACCTCCATTTCTCCGAAACGCTGACCGCCGAACTGTGCCTTACCGCCGAGCGGCTGCTGCGTAACCAGCGAGTACGGACCGACGGAACGCGCATGGATCTTATCGTCAACGAGGTGGTGGAGCTTGAGGTAATACATATAGCCGACGGTGACGCGGTTATCGAACTTCTCACCGGTTCTGCCGTCATAGACGGTGAACTTGCCGTCCTCAGAGAGCGGAATGGAGGTGGTGTCGATGACCTTGTCCATCGGAGCGAGGGTGAAGGTTTCCTCGGTCTTCTCCGCGTTTCTGGCGTCATTGCGTTCCTGTGCGAGGCGGAAGCACTTGCGGATGTCATCCTCGTGTGCGCCGTCGAAAACAGGCGTCATGATGTGCCAGCCCAGTGCCTTCGCCGCCATACCGAGATGGACTTCCAGCACCTGACCGATATTCATACGGGACGGAACGCCCAGCGGGTTCAGGCAGATGTCAAGCGGCGTACCGTCTTCGAGGAAGGGCATATCCTCCTCCGGCAGAATGCGGGACACAACACCCTTGTTGCCGTGACGGCCCGCCATCTTGTCGCCGACGGAGATCTTACGCTTCTGTGCGATATAGCAGCGGACGATCTGGTTGACGCCCGGACCGAGTTCCTCGCAGTTTGCGCGGTCAAAGTACTTGACATCGACCACGATACCGGATTCGCCGTGCGGCACTCTCAGGGAGTTATCGCGCACCTCGCGCGCCTTCTCACCGAAGATTGCGCGGAGCAGACGCTCCTCAGCGGTCAGCTCGGTCTCGCCCTTCGGGGTGACCTTACCGACCAGAATATCGCCTGCGTGAACCTCTGCACCGACGCGGATGATACCGTTCTCATCGAGGTCTTTGAGGGCATCCTCACCGACATTCGGAATGTCACGGGTAATCTCCTCCGCACCGAGTTTGGTATCGCGGCATTCGAGTTCATATTCCTCGATGTGGATCGAGGTAAAGACGTCCTCGCGGACAAGACGCTGGTTCAGCAGAACTGCGTCCTCGTAGTTATAGCCTTCCCAGGTCATGAAGCCGATGAGGGCATTCTTGCCGAGGGAGATTTCGCCGTCGCAGGTTGCAGGGCCGTCCGCGATGACCTGACCCGCCTTGACCTCATCACCGACGTCAACGATCGGTCTCTGGTTGACGCACGTACCCTGGTTGCTTCTCTGGAATTTGATGAGATCATAGGTGCGGACATCGCCCTCATGCGGACCCCACTTGATGACGACCTTGTCAGCGCTGACCTCGGTGACCGTACCGGCTTCCTTTGCCAGCACGCAGACGCCGGAATCGACAGCCGCCTTGTACTCCATACCCGTACCGACGAACGGTCTCTCGGTCTTGAGCAGCGGAACAGCCTGACGCTGCATATTCGAGCCCATGAGGGCGCGGTTTGCGTCATCGTTTTCGAGGAACGGGATCATTGCAGTTGCGACGGAAACGACCATCTTCGGGGAGACATCCATGAAGTCAATCTTGGAAGGCTCGCACTCAACGATCTGGTCGCGGTGTCTTGCGGTAACGCGCTTTCTGGCGAATTTGCCGTCTTCGGTGATCGGCTCGTTCGCCTGTGCGACGAAGTAATTATCTTCGACATCGGCGGTCATATAGACGACCTCGTCGGTAATCACGCCGGTTTCCTTGTCAACCTTGCGGTACGGCGCTTCAATGAAGCCGTAGATATTGATGCGTGCAAAGGAGGCGAGGTAGGAGATCAGACCGATGTTCGGACCTTC
>DGVV01000090.1:8751-24002 GCA_002395085.1 Ruminococcus sp. UBA4275
CTTCCGGCGTCTCGATCGGGCACATTCTGCCGTAATGCGAGTAGTGAACGTCACGAACCTCGAATCCGGCGCGGTCTCTGGTCAGACCGCCCGGACCCAGTGCGGAGAGACGGCGCTTATGCGTCAGCTCAGCGAGCGGGTTGTTCTGATCCATGAACTGCGACAGCGGAGAAGATCCGAAGAACTCCTTGATTGCCGCGGTAATCGGGCGGATATTGACGAGTGCCTGCGGGGTGAGCTTCTCCTCATCGTTTGCCTGAATGCCCATGCGCTCACGGATGACGCGCTCCATTCTGGCAAAGCCGATGCGGAACTGATTCTGAAGCAGCTCACCGACGCTGCGGATACGGCGGTTGCCGAGGTGGTCGATGTCATCAGTCGTGCCGATGCCGTCGCAGAGATTGCAGAAGTAGCTGATGGTTGCAAAGATGTCATCTCTGGTGATGTGCTTCGGAACGAGCTTGTCTTTGTGGATGCGGAGCAGTCTGCGGAGTGCATCCGCATCGCCGTCCGCCTCATCGAGCAGGACTCTCAGCTCACGGGCAGAGACCTTCTCATTGATGCCGTAGTCAGCGGGGTCGAAATCGGGGATGATGAGCTTTGCATAGGGCAGAATATCGACCATGCCGTTGCCGAGGATCTTGACCTTGCGCTCCTTGTGGACGAGCTTGGTCTCATTGGTCTCCTCATTCTTCTCATACTCATGGATTTCCGCCATGACGAACGCTTCCGTCACGCCCGCCTGCTCAATCTCCTGTGCCAGCTCCGGCGTGACCTTCTGGCCCGCAACCGCGAGCTGCTCACCGGTCATGGCGCTGAACACATCCTCAGCGAGCTTCTGGTCAACGAGACGGGAAGCGATGCCGAGCTTCTTGTTATACTTGTATCTGCCGAAACGGCAGAGATCATAGCGTCTGGGATCGAAGAACAGGTTATCGACCAGCGTTCTGGCTGCATCAACCGTAGCCGGATCGCCCGGACGCAGCTTCTTGTAAACCTCAAGAAGTGCCTCGTTGATGTTCTTCTCCTCGGTTGCAGGATCGCCGTCGTCCTCTTTCTGTTCCTTCTGCTCGATGGTCGCGCGGAGGCGGTGGTCATCACCGAAGAGGTCGAAGATCTTGTCATTCAGACCGACGCCGAGCGCGCGGATGAATGTGGTAATCGGGATCTTGCGGTTCTTATCAATCTTGACGTAGATGACGTCATTGGAATCCATTTCATATTCGAGCCATGCGCCGCGGTTCGGGATGACTGTGGTATTGAACAGCATCTTGCCGGACTTATCGCGGGTGAAGCCGTAGTAGACGCCCGGCGAACGGACGAGCTGGGAGACAATGACACGCTCCGCGCCGTTGATGACGAACGTACCGGAGTCGGTCATGAGGGGCATATCGCCCATATAGATTTCCTGCTCCTTGATCTCACCGGTCTCGATGTTGCGGAGCTGCACGCGCACGCTCAGCGGGGCGGCGTATGTGGCATCGCGCTCCTTGCACTGTGCAATGGTGTACTTGGTCTTGTCGGAGATCTTGAAATCGAGGAATGAAAGCTGAAGATTGCCGGCAAAATCCGTAATCGCAGCGACATCCTGGAAGACCTCTTTCAGGCCTTCATTCAGGAACCACTCGTAGGATTTCTTCTGCACCTCGATGAGGTTCGGCATCGAGAGAACCTCATTGATCTTGCCGAAGCTCTTACGGGTGTTTTTTCCGACCTGCACATCCTTGACGGCGACCTGCGTCATCGTTTCGGGATTATTCTGCAAGCTCATGGGCAAAAACCTCCTGTCCTTTGTTTCACGGTTCACACTTCACACGGCACAGTCCCCGCGGACGGAAAATCAGATTTCCGCAGCCGGAAAATTCCATTTCGGCAGGGACTTGACAAACCGCGGATTCTATGCTATACTATTACGCGGAGAAATTCCGCTACGCCCTATTCAGGCATTTTACTATTATATATTATGCGTTTGAGTTTGTCAAGTCTTTCTCCTGATCTTTGGTTATTCTGCCGCGTTTCACGATAGTGGAGCGCGGTTTTTTGGCGTTTCAGGCAGACTCCTCCCGCGCATTTTCCGCCGCCTGCCGTATGGCGCACACAGCAAAATTCAGATAACAGCCCGCACATTCTGTGATAAAATGAGAACACAGACTCTGCATTCATTTTGATTACAAGGAGGAATCATCATGCAAATGAAGAAAGCGGCGGCAGCTGCGATGGCACTGTGCATTCTGAGCGGCGCGGTTTGCCGCAGAGGATGACACCCGCATATAATCAATCACCCCAAAGCCCTGAGAGCTGTTTCTCAGGGCTTTTCTGTTTATGAAGAAAGGCGTAATTTCACCTGCTTCCCATTGCTTTTTCACGGAAGATGTGGTATAATAATATGGAGTATCATTTGTATTCGATACTATATATAATAAAAAAGGGGGATGCATTATGCCTGCTTTGTTTGACGATACGGCACGGCTGGAACGATATGACCGCCTGCGCCGCAAAAAGAAAATATGTGAGAAAGTCTTTGACCTCGGACTCTGGGCAATCGTGATTGCCGGAATGCTTGGAATGTTTGTACAGGTCAGGAGCAGCGGTGGATTCATCGGAGAGCTTTTCGGTATGATCTTCACGATCGCAGCCTATGCAGCCGGCGTCCTCGCACTGTATATGAAACGCTGGAAGATCACGCTCGGCATTCTCATCGCAGCCATTCTCCTGACCGTAATGGGTGTATTCGGCACAGGCATCCTCATCATGCTGATGCTTGTTATCCTGCCCTTTGACTTCATCTGGGAAAAGCTGGAACAGGAAGAAGGCTTCCCGCTCTTTGAAATTTCCATTCATGAGCAAAATAAGGAAATGCACAGATACATCGGGCAGATGGAACACCGCGCAGTCGAATCCGGCGCGCGCGTCATGCAGAATGACGCTCCCGATAACCGGATGCATGATCTGCTGGATGCCGGCAGCGATCCGGAGTCGCTTCCCGCTGCACTCCACGGCTATCATGACCGCACACAGGGCGCTGTTCCGCAGGTCATCGCGAAAGAAGCACACAGCACAACTATGGATACGCTGGAGGAGATCGGCGGATCATCCTCCAATCAGTCATATTAACCATATCTGAGAAAGGAAGGCGATCCCCATGTCTGATGCACAGAAAACCATCAACCCGTTTACCGATGAAAAACCGCAGCTCGTTCATTTTGAAGCAGACGAATCCCACTACGAATACTGCCGGATGCAGATGCACGAAATCGACAAAATTCACCGGCGTACATTCCTCTGCGATACGATCCTGTGCATTATGGTCTGCTTGCTCTCGGTGTTCAAATATTACATCGCAGGCTTTGATCTGTTCAGCCGCGCCCTCTCAACGGCTGACCGCGGCGGCTCGACTCCCGCAGGCGCTACCCTCGCCGCAGGTATGTTCGAGATTCTCGTAGCACTGGTCATCATCGTGCTGGGCTATCTCGCATGGGCAAATTTCCACACGCTCAATATGTTCCTCGGCCTCTGGTATGCTCTTGTGACACTCCTAGGCATTATGCGGCTGGATGTTGTCTCCGCAGTGATCGGTGTGGTCGGTGTTGTGTTCTATGTTTTCTCGTTCCGCGCGATGACCCGTGAACAGTCACTCTCCGAAATGCCCGGCTACCCCAATTTCCAGGAGAAATTCGATATTTCCAAATCTGATATTGTGATCCAGACCCTGCTGGCGCATCAGGGCGAACGCCGCACGAAGTCCACGCTGTTCACCACGGATTATTCGCTGCGCCGCAAGAAGAAAAAACCGGCAGTCTACAGCAGCCCCGAAGCCGAAGATCCCGATTCCGGCAAGGCACTCGCGCTCGAACTGCAAAAGCATATTGATGAAGCACGCGATGCCAGACAGGCACGTACCGCCATTGCTGTGCTGGATGCAGCCGCGGCTGCACAGAAGCGCGAAAAGGAAGCCGCTGCCGAGACATTGAAATCTGCTGCGGAGACTGTTTCCGAACCGGCAGCAGAGGAAATCGCTCCCGCCGCAGAACCGGCAGCAGAGGAAACCGTTCCCGCCGCAGAACCTTCTGCCGATGAAAGTGCTGCTGCAATCATTGCAGAGGCGGAAGCAAAGGCAAAGGAAATCCTCGCGGAAGCACTCGCAAAGGCAGAAGCAATCAAATCAGAACAGACATCTGCTCCCGCTGCCCCCGCAAAACCGAAGCAGCAGCAGCAGGGAGGTCAGAAGAAAAAGAAGAAACACTGAACCACACATCTCAGAAAGGAATGACACAATCATGATGATCTCACCGGAAGTACAGGCGCAGTATGAACATAACCGCGACAGAATGACCACAGCAAACAAGCAGCTTCGATGGTATCTGCGGCTTTCCGTTGCGCTGGCAGCAGCTTTTCTCGCTTTCACTTTCTTTCTCGCCGCGCACGCATCAACCGATGATGCCTACCGCGGTGCAGAGAAATTCTACTTCACCATGTCCATCGGCGTTACGCAGATTCTGCTGGCAATCGCTGCTGCTGTGCTGGGCTGGTTTGCATCTGCACGCAAGCGCTCCGCAGCATTCATCCTGATTGGCATTTTCGCCGTCTGCTCGCTGTGGGGCATTCTGCATACGAAAACCGGTTTCAGCGGCGTCACGTTGCTGCTCATGCTGGCGGGCATCGCGCTCAATCTCTGGGCGGTCTTTTTCCCGCTCAAGGACATCAGCGATCTGGAACAGCAGCCGGGGTATCCGCAGTTTGATCCGAAGCTGGATCAGCCCGCGGAATACGAAGCACCGCTCTATGTCACCGCACGGCAATCTTCCGCTCAGATGGAAGCCATCGGCGCACCCGCTGCCGCAAAGACCACTCTGCGCAAAGGCATGGATGCCCTCCCCGCTGCCGATGCAGCCGCACTCGGCATCACGGATATGCTGGCACCCGCATCCGCACCGCAGGCAGCACCTTCGCAGCAGGCAGCAATGCCCGCGCCGGAGATCGCACTGGAAAAAATGGCGGATCAGGCCGCGCACCGCACCGGTGAGCAGCCGCAGGCAACGCTCTCCGCCGAAAAACTGCTCGATGAAATGACGCCGGAAGCTGCATCGCATCTCTATCATCCGGATGCGGCTGCGCTGCCGGCAGCGGAGGAAGTCCGCGAAAGACTCGCCGCCATGAAGCGGGAGCAGGAAAACCGCTGACCTGACACGCAAAGGAGGCATCCGATGGAGCAGATCCATGCAGGCAAAAATATCGCATACGCCCTGCTCGGCTGGGTGCTGAGCAGCATCTCCCTGTTCGGCGGGGCGTGGCTGCAATATTTCCGCTCCAATAAAACCGATGATTGCGCAGACAACGGCGGTTTTCTGCTTTCATGGTACTGGAGTGTGAATCCGGTATGCTATCTCGCGGGCAGCATTCTCTGCATCGGGTGCTTTGTGCTGATCTGGAAAACAATCCTGCGCGGCACACTGCGCGGTGTCCTGACGCTGAAAAAAGGCTGGACTCCGATCTGGTTTCTGCTGATGCTGCTCGCAATGGCGGTACAGCTTCTGCTGTATTTCATCGGGCTGTTTCTGAACGTCGCATTCTTTGATACGCCGAAGCCGGCATGGACACCGGCATTTATCTTTGTCTATCTGGGCATCATCCTGCTGACCGTCATCGCGGAAACAATCCGCTTCCGCAGACAAAACAGACAGCAGGCAGGCTGAATTTACAGGAAAGGAGTTGACAGTGATGTTTGCAAGGGTCAGCAGTCTGGGGCTGTTCGGTCTGAATGCGTTTCCCGTTGATGTGGAGATTTCCGTCAACAAGGGTCTCCCGCGCTTCGAGATCGTCGGTCTTGCCGATACCGCCGTGCAGGAAAGCCGCGAACGCATCAAGGCGGCGCTCTATACCTGCGGCATCGTCTTCCCGACCTCAAACAGCATTGTCAATCTTGCACCCGCAGATAAGCGCAAGAACGGCAGTATGCATGATCTTGCGATCTTTATGGCGATTCTCGCGGCACTGGGCAGAGTGCAGGTGCCGGAGGACGCCGCGGTCATCGGTGAAGTCTCCCTCAACGGCGACGTGCGCCCCGTGAACGGCGTCCTGCCGATGACCCTCAAGGCAAAGGAGCGCGGCATCCGGTCAATTTTTGTCCCGCTCGAAAATGCGAAAGAAGCAGCGGTCGTGGACGGCATCACTGTATACGGCGTGCCGAATGCGAAGGCGCTGCTCGAACATTTTGAGGGCGATGCACCGCTCTCCCCGATGGCGCACATCGGGCTGATGCAGGTCGATGCGCCGCCCGTACCCGATTTCGCGGATGTCCACGGACAGGCCGCCGCCAAGCACGCCCTCGAACTCGCCGCGGCAGGCGGCCATAATGCGCTGCTGATCGGCCCGCCGGGCAGCGGCAAGAGTATGCTTGCCAAGCGCGTGCCGGGAATCCTGCCCGATCTCACCTTCGAGGAATCCATTGAGACCACCATGATCCACTCCGTTGCGGGGCTGCTGGATGCCGAGCATCCGCTGGTGGCTGTCCGTCCGTTCCGGTCGCCGCACCATACCATTTCCTCTGCCGGTCTTGCCGGCGGCGGCACAATTCCGCATCCGGGCGAGATCTCCATGGCGCATAACGGTCTGCTCTTTCTCGATGAACTCGCGGAATTTGACCGCCGGACCCTCGAAATCCTGCGGCAGCCGCTCGAAGACAGAGAGGTCACCATTTCCCGCGCCGCCGGCACAATCCGCTACCCCTGCTCGATCATGCTCATCGCCGCGATGAACCCATGTCCCTGCGGCTATCTGGGGCATCCCACGCGCAAATGCACCTGCGGTCAGCGCGCCGCAGCACAGTATCTCAACAAAATCTCCGGCCCGCTGCTGGATCGCTTTGATCTGCATATTGAAGCAGCGCCGGTCTCTTTTGACGATCTCGCAGCCTCGCAGAAAGAAGAACCGAGTGCAGAAATCCGCAAGCGCGTCATTGCCGCAAGAGAGATTCAGAATGCCCGCTACAGCGGCACGAAAATCACCTGCAATGCGCGCATCACGCCGGACAGGCTCGCGGAATTCTGCCCCATGACCGATAAGGCGAAAACCCGCCTGAAAACGGTCTTTGAAAAGCTGGGGCTTTCTGCAAGAGCCTATGACCGGCTGCTGAAGGTCGCGCGCACCTCCGCTGATATGCACGGCAGCGAGGTCATTGACGTGCAGCATATTGCGGAGGCGGTGCAGTACCGCACACTTGACCGCAAATACTGGCAGACACAGAATCCGTAACCTGACAGAAAAAATCCCGAAAACAGGAGATGCAGAACATGAACAAGAAATGGACTGCCGCAGCCGCATTGCTGCTGAGTGCAGCGGTGCTGTGCGGCTGCCGCAAGGGCGACGGTACAGGGAACGGCCCTTCGATGTTTCAGCAGACTGTTCCTGTGCAGACCGAAATGCGTTCTGTGAACAGCGTTTCAGATCCGCAGGCGCTGGAGGTTGATCCGACTGCCCCGACCGAGCCGCCGTTCCCGATTGATCCGGCTGCTTTGCAGGAGCCGCAGCAGGATCTGATCCTCGTGCAGATTCTCGATAACACTGACGTTTCAAGCAAGCATACGCAGACCGTCAACTGCTTCGACAAGGCAGGGCGCGTCTACCGGCTCATCGACCCGATTGACCCTTACGGCAACTGGCTCACAACCGTACAGGCGGAACTCGCCCGCGGCTGCGAACCTGTCAATCAGCTCAGCGATGCCGAACGCGATACCCTCTGGTATCTCGCGCAGCACGCTGCGGAATATGCCGCCGCTGAAACCGATACCGAATATATCGGCGCTGTCACCGCGACCCGCTGGCTTTATACCTTCGGCAATGACGGCAAACCCGTTCTGCTCGCCAAATATGACGACAACAGCGCCTGGGTGAAAGACAGCAATGTCATCGCCTTTGCAAACTGGTTCCGCTTCTTCTTCCATTCCGGATTCCAGTTCGGTCAATGAGGGGAGGGCTGCCCGTTTGAAACGCAATCATTATACCGACAGCTCCGGCGGCGGTTTCTTCCGCCGCATTGACCACCTGCTGCTGATTCTCGTGACCGTCTGCTCCGGACTGAGTGTGCTGCTGCTGTATACAATGTGGTCACAGCAGATCACCGATGAGGTCGATTCCAATGACTGGATTGTGCAGCTCATCTCACTCGGTCTCGGCGTCATCGGCTGCCTGATTGTCGCCGCCATCGACTACCACAAGCTGGCACGGTTCTGGTTTCTGTATGCGCCCGCTGCGCTGGGCTTGTTCGCACTGACCTTCACAAGCCTCGCTTACGGCAGAGAGGGCGCAGACGACGTCAACTGGATCGACCTCGGATTCGTCCAGCTACAGCCTTCAGAAATCCTGAAACTCGCCTTTCTGCTCACGTTTTCCTATCACATCTCCAAGGTGGTGGATAAGCTCAATCAGCCGCTGCACCTGCTTCTGCTCGGCGTTCACGCCGCTGTCCCGATGGGACTCGTTGCAGTTCAGGGCGATTACGGTACGGCGATCATCTTCGCCGCCATGACCGTCTTCATGCTCTTTGCAGCAGGACTTTCCTTCTGGTATCTGCTGGGCGGCGCGGCACTCATGCCCATCGTGATCTGGTTCGTCTGGACCTATGTTTTCGGGGATGTCCACCGCGGCAGAATCCGGGTGCTGTTTCATCCCGGCACAGACCCGCTCGGTCTGGAATATCAGCAGAATCTCGGCATCAGGGCGCTGCGCAGCGGCAAACTGTTCGGTCTGGGTCTGCACAGCGACAGTTATGTCACCGTGCCGGAAATGCACAATGATTTCATCTTCGCCTTCATTGCGGAGGCGTTCGGCTTTGTCGGCGCGATTGCAGTCATCATCATCCTCGCGCTGATCTGTCTGCGCATCTTTGCGGACAGCCGCCGCACCAAAGACACAATGGGCAAAACCATCTGCATGGGCGTCTTTGCGATTCTGTTTACCCACGATCTGGCAAACCTCGGCATGGTGCTGAAGGTCATGCCGGTCATCGGTATTCCGCTGCCGTTCTTCAGCGCCGGCGGCACGGCAATGGTCTCGATGTATCTCTGCATCGGACTGGTCATCAGCGCTTATACACATAATATCCGGAAATACCGCGTGTTCTATGACGCGGAAACGGAGAAATAAGAGAGGAGTTTTTTCACACAATGGAACCCATTACCAATCTTGAATCCACACTTTTCCCCATCGCAGCCGAGAAGCACGTTGTCTTCGCAATTGTTTCCTCGCTGTTCTTCCTGCTTCAGTTCATCCGCACCAGGAAGCTTTATCAGCTCATTATGGCAATTGCAATTCCGGCATCGCTTCTGATCTATCTTGCGCCGGAAAATACGGCACTGTTCTATGGCATCGGCATTGCAGAAGGCTTGCTGCTGCTGCTTGCATTCATTACCGGCACTGTCCGTTCGGTCAGGGATTCCAAAGCCGCAAAGGCAGCAGAAGCAGCCGCAAAAGCCGCACAGACCAAAGAAACGGAGGCGTAAATGTATAAAGCTGATCAACTCGTCATTCTGGACTGGGCAACAATGTCTTATCATAAAGATGAACTGAGCCTGCGCGGCTTTGCATCGCTGGCACAGAATATCGACGTGCATCTCAGAACAGCGGCGGAAGATACCGTCAGCAACATCGGCAATGCAGATGTTGTGCTGTGCAATAAGGTGCTGATTACGCGGGAAGTGCTGGAAGCCTGCCCGAATATCAAGTACATCGGCGTGCTGGCTACCGGCTTCAACAATGTCGATCTCGAAGCTGCAAAGGAACGCGGCATTCCGGTGTGCAATGCCGGCAGCTACTCCACTGATGCCGTCACGCAGCTCGTATTTGCGTATATTTTCGACCATTTCCAGCGCGTCGCCCTCTATTCGATGGACGTGCGCCTCGGCAAATGGGAATCTGCACCGACCTTCTCCTACTTTCCCTATCCCACCGGCGAACTGCGCGCCAAAACCATCGCCGTCATCGGCTACGGACACATCGGGCGCAGCGTCGCAAAGATTGCTTCCGCCTTCGGAATGTCCGTTGTGGTGCATACGCGCACCGAACCCGAAAACTGCCCGTTTCCGGTTGTCTCGCTTGAACAGGCGCTCCGCAGCGCCGATGTCGTAACGGTTCACTGCCCGCTTACGGAGGAAACCCGCGGACTCATCTGCAAGCGCACCCTCGCGCTGATGAAGGAATCCGCCATTCTCATCAATACCTCGCGCGGCGGAACCGTCGTTGAGCAGGATCTCGCAGATGCGCTCAATCACAATATGCTCGCCGCCGCCTATCTCGATGTGCTGGAACATGAGCCGATGGACGGCGAAACCCCGCTCAAATACGCAAAGAACTGCGTCATCACGCCGCATATCGGCTGGACACCGCTGGAAACCCGCAAGCGCCTGCTGGATATTACAGAAGATAATCTCCGCGGCTGGCTGGGCGGCAATCCGCAGCACATTGTGAACGGACTGTAAAGCAGTCACCTGCCCTTCCGGCAAATACATCTACAATCTATAAAGGAAGTTTTTACTTTGGAACAAGCAGCACAGCATCTTCTGCGCCCGCTCTCGGAAAGCCGGCGCATCGTTGTCAAGGTCGGCACATCTACGCTGACCCACCGCACCGGACGCATGAATCTGCGCCGGTTTCACAATCTCGTCCGCGTTCTGGCCGATCTCAGCAATGCGGGCAAACAGCTCATTCTGGTATCGTCCGGCGCAGTCGGACTCGGTGTCGGGCAGCTTGGTCTGCGCGAGCGCCCCACCGATACCCCGACCAAGCAGGCCTGCGCCGCTGTCGGACAGTGCGAACTGATGTATCTCTATGACAGACAGTTTGCCAACTACAGCGTCAATGTCGCACAGGTTCTGCTCACAAAGGCAATCCTCAATACCAACGGCGGCGAAAATGCCGGCAACTGCATGGAGCGTCTGCTGGAACTCGGCGTCATCCCGATTGTCAACGAAAACGATACCGTCGCCATCGACGAACTCGAACTGGAAATCGGTGAGAACGATTCCCTCGCGGCAATCGTGGCGGGGCTTGTCCACGCCGATACGCTTGTCCTCATGAGCGACATTGACGGCCTCTACAACGCTGACCCGCATAGGGATGCCAATGCAAAGCTCATCCCGATTGTGACGGAAATCACGCCGGAAATTGAGGCTGTCGCGGGCGGCGCAGGTACGCCGAATGCGCGCGGCGGCATGGCAACCAAAATCTCCGCAGCAAAAATTTCGACCGAAGCAGGCATCGACATGGTCATCATGAACGGCGAAAAACCGGAGCGCCTGTATGATCTGCTGCTCAATGATGAGGCGGTCGGCACACGCTTTACTGCCAGACGGTGATTCCTCATGTACGAGAAACTGCTGGCTTATGCCTTCCTGCTGGGTGCAGGGTTTCCGGCAGGAGATGACTATGCAGCATGGCTGCGCAGCATCTGCGGTGCCGGCTGCACCGATCCGCTGGTGAAGGAGCTGGAAGGCATGATCGGGGATAATGCGCAGACGGTGCGCTGCATCTATCTGAATACAGACATCGCCGCGCTGGACCCCGATACGCTTGGGCGCGTGCTGATGCAGCTTCTGCAAACCGCATTTCAGCAGACGGATCTGCACACGTTTTCCATCCGGATGCTGGCAATCTGGGAATGCCTGCGCGATCTGAAACAGACACAGCCCTTTGTGCGGCTCTCCGCTGCCGATGATCCGGCAATCAGCTGCAATCATGAGCTGCTGCACGCGCATTTCGAGCAGATGCTGCATTATTACGATGCGCCTGCTTCCGGCGCTGCGGAACGATGTCCGGCAGATGAGCCGCCGCCCGCCGCCGCTCCCGCACAGACATCCCAGCCGACGGCTTCTGCGGTTTTTCCGCGGCATCACCGTCTGCAAATCCGCGACGCCTTTGAAGTCGGCGGTGAGGAACTTCGTTCCGGAAGGGTCTGGCTGCAATTCGGTCTGCTGGCGCTGGTGCTGCTGCCCTTTGCCGCCGCATGGATCATGCTGGATTCGGCAGAGGCACAGATGCGCGCCGCCGTCCTCACGCTGACCATTCTGGTGCTGGGGCTGGTGGGCGGCATTGGCCAATACCGCAGAATGCACCGCACCCCCATCACCATTGAAAACGATACGCTCTGTTTCCGCGGGAAGGTCTGGCACGCAAATGAAATCACGCTGCTGCAATACGGCAGTTTCGGGCGCATCCGGCTGATGGTCGGCAAGACCGTCATCTGCAAATGCTCGCTCGAAGCACTCAATGCAGACCGCCTCACGGAATGGGCAAAACGCCGCGGCATCCCCACACAGGACCGCAGCTGAATCATTAAGAGAAAAGGACACAGACAATGAATCTGAATGAACAAACCAATGTGATGATCGAGAAGAAAAAGCGCAAGCTCTATGCCGAGCTGCACGGGCTGGATCACTGCCGCGAAGACCTCTCCGATGTGGATTTTCTCGCGGGCGGCAAGAATGCCTCGCTGCCGGTTTTCTCAGGCTCACTCGGCATCGCATCGTTTATCACGCTGCGGCTCTGGCTGCGCAGAAGCGTCACCGGACACGGCGGCGGATTCGGCGTCATCTTCATCCTCCTGCTGCTGATGGCGCTGCTCTGCCTGTATATGTGGTTCAGGCAGTCCGGCGGCGGCAAGATCCGCGTGAACGGCAAGTCCCTCAGCTATAACGGCAATCTCTACAGCGCAGATGAGATCAACCTCGTCAAATGTGACTGGCTGGGCAATGTCTGCGTTTATTCCGGCGGCAAAAAGGTCGCCTCCGTCTCTTGGGAGGAGGAGAACGCCGAACTGATCATCGCGTGGAGCAGAAAATGCGGTATCCGCACCGACTGCGACCACACCGCCCTGAATAACCGTCTCTCGAAAATGTAAATTACCACGGGTGATTTTCCCTCACATTGCAGCATTCAATTTCAATTCCGTTCAAAGATTCATTGTACCAGACATCCGCTTCATATCCGAACCGATCAACCGAAAGGAGAAAGAACTCTCATGGAACAGCTTACCGTACAGGAACTGGGCAGACGCGCAAAGGCGGTTTCCGCCGTGCTGGCATCTGCATCTCCCAAACAGAAAAATGACGCACTGGCTGCGATTGCAGCAGCACTGGAAGCCCGCACCGATGAAATCGTCGCGGCAAACAAAACCGACCTCGAAAACGCCGTGCAGAACAAGATGTCGCAGGCAATGCAGGACAGACTTCTGCTGAATCCTGCGCGCATCTCCGGCATCGCAGACGGCGTGCGCCAACTGATTCAACTGGAAGAAGTCGTGGGCAAAGTGGAAAGCGGCGTTGTCCGCCCGAACGGTCTGCGCATCCAGAAAACACGCGTGCCGCTGGGTGTCATCGGCATCATTTTCGAGAGCCGTCCGAATGTGACGGTGGATGCCGCAACCCTCTGCATGAAGGCGGGCAACTGCGTCATTCTGCGCGGAGGCAAGGAGGCATTCTCCTCGAATGTCTGCCTCACGGAAATCATGCGCGATGCTGTGGAATCTGCGGGGCTGCCCCGTGACATCATCCAGCTTGTGCCGGATACCACGCGCGAATCCTCAAATCAGCTCATGAAGCTCTCGCAGTATCTCGATGTTCTGATTCCCCGCGGCGGTGCAGGACTCATCAACGCAGTCGCGGAGAACGCAACCGTCCCTGTCATCAAGACCGGCGTGGGCAACTGCCATGTCTTCGTGGATGACTCCGCCGACCTCGATATGGCGGTCAATATCATCGACAACGGCAAGACGCAGCGCCCCTCCGTGTGCAATGCAATTGAGACCGTGCTGATTCACCGTGACATCGCGGCGGAATTCCTGCCCAAAATGAAGGCGCGCCTCGATGCACATAACATCACGCTGCACGGCGATGATGCCGCAAAGGCACTCCTCGGTGAGTGCGTGATCCCCGCAAATGAGGACGACTGGGCAAATGAATATCTCGATTATCAGCTTGCTGTGAAAATCGTCGCGGACATCGACGAGGCAATGGCGCATATTGCACAGTACGGCACGAATCACAGCGAGTGCATCGTGACCAAATCGCTCGAACACGCGGAAAAATTCCAGCGCGGTGTCGATGCAGCAGCAGTTTATGTCAATGCCTCCACCCGCTTCACGGACGGCGGCGAATTCGGCTTCGGCGCTGAAATCGGCATCTCCACGCAGAAGCTGCACGCCCGCGGCCCGATGGGTCTCATGGAGCTGACCTCCGTGAAATATCTCATTAACGGCGACGGTCAGGTGCGATAACACATGGCAGAACACGAACATGAGGCAGAACCGGTGCAGAGTTCACCGGATGCCGCATCTAAAGCAGACAAATTCCGGCAGGCACTCAATGCGCAGGCGCATCCGCAGCCGGAACACTCCGCCCCCCGCAAAACCCGCATCCGCGATGCTGTGATTGGCTTTGTGCTGGTGGTTCTGGCGGGCATCGGGGTCTGGGCGATTGTGCAGAAGGGCATTGCCCTCTCGAAACAGATTCGCCGCGGCGACCTCTACCGCGAGGACATTGCCGCGTGTGTGCTGCCGCTGACAGTCATGGACATCCGCCCGTTTGAGACCCCCGATGACCTCTCGGACGAGCAATTCCTGACGGCGGCGGCGTGGTCGATGATCGTGGACGGCGTCCTCATCGCGGACAATGAAACCGAACTGAGTACCGTTCCCGCAAAAAAGCTCATCGCCGCGGGCAATGAGCGCTTCGGCACACAGCGTGAACCGGAATGCAAAACCATTGCCTTTTCGCAGGAGATTCGTTTCTATTACGACAAGGATTCGGACAGCTTCCTGATTCCGCATACGCCGCTGCTGCTGAGCTATGTGCCGCAGGTCACGGAGATTACGGCGGGCGAAGACGGCAGCTACACCGCTTCTGTGCAGTATCTGCACGATCAGCCCGGCTGGATGACGCGGGATGCGTCAGTCGTGAAGACGGTGCAGTATACGCTGCGGCAGGCACAGGACGGCTGGCAGGTTTGTGCGCTGGCCGATGAGAGCGTGCTGGATCTGCCGGAGACAACCACAACGCAGACCACCACCACGACTACCACGACGACGACCACCACCACAACCACTGAAACCACGACCGATACCACGGAAACAACGACGGTCACGACGGGGTGGGGCTGGAACGGCGGCACATCCGCTGCAACAGCGCCTTCTACCACCGCGGCTACCTTCACCACGGTCACCACATGGCACTGGTGAATGAAGGTATCGCTGCGCGATGATTTGT
>DGVV01000099.1 GCA_002395085.1 Ruminococcus sp. UBA4275
AGCGCCCCATTATAATCATCGCGCAGCGATACCTTTTTCGACAGCCTGAAGCGGGCGCTGCCCGCTTAGTCTCCGAAGGAAACGCCGATGCGCTTTGCCGTGATGACCAGCTGATCCTTCGGGCTGACAAATTTCGTCAGACCCGCAATGTCCTCCAGCTTGTTCGAGGTCACCTTGCCGTTTACCATCGCAACCGTTCTGCCGTATTTCTCCTGCGCAATCAGCTTCGCCGCGTGTACGCCGAATTTCGTCGCCAGAATGCGGTCGTAGGCAGAAGGCGATCCGCCGCGCAGCATATGCCCCGGCACACAGACGCGCGTATCAATGCCCGTGCCTGCCTGCACCTGCGCTGCAATCCGCGAGGTCGCCGTGATAATGCCGGCTTCTTCGCGCTTTCTCGCTCGATCCTTCTTCTTGAGCTGCGCCTCGTCCTTGTCGTATGCGCCCTCTGCGACTGCCACAATCGAGAAATTCTTGCCGTCGGAAGTGCGCTTCATCACCGCCTCGCAGACCTTCTCAATGTCATACGGAATCTCCGGAATCAGAATAATGTCCGCGCCGCCCGCAAGACCTGCATTGAGCGTCAGCCAGCCCGCCTTATTGCCCATGATCTCGCAGACCAGAATGCGGCTGTGCGATGCCGCCGTTGTATGCAGGCGGTCAATCGCGTCTGTGGCGGTATCTACTGCGGTATGGAAACCGAAGGTCACATCTGTACCGAAGATGTCGTTGTCAATCGTTTTCGGCAGACCGATCACGTTCAGACCCTCCTGCGCCAGCAGATGCGAGGTTTTGTGCGTGCCGTTGCCGCCGAGGGTCAGCAGGCAGTCGAGCTTCTGCTTCTTGTAGGTCTCGCGCATATTCTTGACCTTATCGACGTTATCCTCACCGATGACGGTCATCATCTTGAAGGGCTGGCGCTTCGTGCCGAGGATTGTGCCGCCCTGCGTGAGGATGCCGGAAAAATCGCTGGGCTGCATCACGCGGCACATATTGTGGATGAGGCCGTAGTAGCCGTTGGAGATGCCGATGATCTCCACATTGTCCTCGCCCATCAGTTCAAAGCAGGCTTTTGCCACGCCGCGTATGGTCGCATTAAGTCCGGGGCAGTCGCCGCCGGAGGTGAGAATGCCGATTCTTTTTTTCATGGTAACAGATTCCTTTCCTTTTGATTTGCAGGTTGATATTTATCAGAATCCGGTGGATTCTTGGACACTATAAAAATACATGGCAACAGAAAAACATGGCAGCGATGCACAGGAAAACAATCCGGAACCGCCTGCCGGCGCTGTCCGTCAGTATACCTTCCGCTTCGTCATATTCTCCCGCATATACGCCTCTGTCTCCGCTGCATCCATCGGATGCCCGTACAGATACCCCTGTATATAGTCACAGCCGTACAGCCGCAGCAAACGCGCCTGCTCCGGTTTCTCCACGCCTTCCACAATCGTATGAATGCGCTTCGCCTTCGCAATCCGCATCACCGAACACACAATCTCCCGCACCACCGGATCTGTCTCCATATCCAGCACAAATGAGCGGTCCATTTTCAGCATCGTGAAGGGCAGCCGCTGAATGTAGCTCAGCGACGAATATCCTGTGCCGAAATCATCCATCGCAATCTGTATGCCTGCCGCACGAATCTGCTGCATCTGCATGATCGTCAGGTCGATGTCCTTCAGCGCCAGCGATTCCGTCAGCTCAATCTCCAGCCAGCGCGGGTCAAGCTGATTCCGCGAAAGCGTCGCAAGAAGCTGCTCGCAGATGTTCTGCTGGTAAAAATCTGTGCCGCTGACATTCACGGACATCACAATCGGCGGCAGACCCATCTTCTGCCACTGACGCGCCTGCCGGCACGCCTCGTTCATCACAAAGCGCGTGATCTGCGTGATCAGATGCGATTTCTCCGCAATCGGGATGAAAACACCCGGCGAGATCATCTGCCCCGAAGGATGCTGCCAGCGCACCAGCGCTTCCAGACCAATCAGTTCGCCGGTTTCCAGCGCCACTTTCGGCTGATAGTACAGCACCAGTTCATTCCGCTGAATTGCCTCTGCAAGCTGCATCTCCAGATCGCTCTCCCGAATGATGCTGTCATGCATGACCGACGTATACCGGCTGATGCTTCCCAGCCGTTTGTTCGCAGATACGGCAAATTCCGCGTGTTCCAGTATATGCTCGAAGCTGTCGCCGTCCGCGGGCATCCGCGCATAGCCTGCCGAACAGGTCAGGTTGCGGTTGACCAGCGTGCCGCTTGCCTTGGTCGCAAGCATCTGCTGCACGCGCTGCACGGCGCGGTCAGGGAGATCATCTTCGCCGGAATCCCGCAGAATCAGCGCAAAATTATCGCCCGAAATGCGCGCGGCAAATCCGCCGTAGCTCTTGATCTGCGCATTCATCACCTCCGCAAAGCTCTGCAAAAGGCGGTTGCCCTCCGCATAGCCGCAGGTGTCGTTGATGAGGTGGAAGCGGTCGATGTCCATGACGATGACCCAGTAGGATGTTCCCATCTCCACCGTTCCCGCATACAGTTCCTCGCCCATGCGCATGAGGCGGTTGCGGTTCGGCATCCCGGTGACGTCATCCACATAGGCAAGCTGCTCAATCATCGCTTCCTGCGCCTTCTGCTCGGAAATGTCAATCACAGAGCCGCCGACAACCAGTCTGCCTGTTTCGGGATTCTCCTTCGCCTTGAAACGGTAGGAATACCAGTGATACTGTCCGTCCGCAGCGCGCACACGCAGCTCAATGCGGTGCATCTCCCCGACGAACGCGCGCATACTCTCCCGCATATTCCGCAGATGCCGCTCAAATACCGCCATATCTGCCGGATACACCAGCTTTTCCAGCTCCGGCACGGTGATGACTGTTCCTTGCAGGCCCAGCATCGCGCAGAGTTTATCAGAGGGGAACAGCTTCGGGTTTCCCTGCTCAATCAGCAGAATGCCGATGTCTGTCAGTTCCATAGAGAGCGCATAGCGCCCTTCAGAGGCGGCGAGCCGGCGCGAATAATCTGCAAGCTCGCTCTGAATGCTGCGCAGCTCCGCAAGATCGGCTGCAATGCTCAGGAATGTCGTCACGCCGGCAGAATCCGTCTCCACAGAGGATGTCACCCACACCAGCTCATGATTTGTGCCGTCCGGTGCGGTACAGCGCCGTTCGAGATTGCGCTCCATGACAATGCGGCGAATATCCGCCTCATTCATCTCCTTCATGCCGAAGAACAAGCCCACAAGCTCCCGCGCATCATAATCATCCCGCATCGCAATGCCCGTCACGCCCGTCAGCTTCTCATTGATGACGACCTGCGAGAAATCATCGCTCCAGAGCAGTGCCGGCGAGCTGAGGTTCTCCGTCAGATGCGCAAGGCGCTTGCGTGTGGATTGTTTCCGGCGCTGCTGCGTGCGGTCTACGCGAACAACCAGAATCAGGCTCAGAATCACGGCAAGCAGCGCGTAAAGATTGAAAATCACAAACACAAGGTCAGACTGCTCACGGCGGCAGAATGCATAGTAAATCACAAAACAGGTCAGAAGCGCAAACAGCACTTCTACACTATAGTAAATATGCCATTTCCACTTCATTGCTGTCTGCCCCCTTTTTTCGCAGCGCTCTGCCGGCTGCCGATAGTTATTTACATTATATCAAACTCAGCAGTAAATGTCAATGGATTTTTATTTGGTTCACTTTCAATTTTGGCACAGAATTCACAAAATATTCACATATATATGGTATAATCAAAATGGTGTATCGTATGCCGATGCGCCATTTCAACGTAAGGAGGACACATCAATCATGAAACTGCTTGTTGTTGACGACGAAGCAAATATCCGCAATGTCGTTAAGGAATACGCCGAATTTGAAGGGTATCAGGTCGATGAAGCTGCTGACGGCATGGAAGCCGTCAAAAAAGCACGCGAAAACGATTACGATGTCATCATCATGGACATCATGATGCCGCGGCTGGACGGCTTCTCTGCCTGCAAGGAAATCCGCAAGAACAAATCCACGCCCATCATCATGCTTTCCGCAAGAGGCGAGGAATACGATAAACTGTTCGGCTTTGAGCTGGGCATCGACGACTATGTGGTCAAGCCCTTCTCCCCCAAGGAACTCATGGCGCGTGTCAAGGTCATCTGCAAGCGCCGTTCTGATCCGCGCCTTACATTTGAGGGCCTCGAAATCGACCTCGCCGGCAGAGAAGTCTATGTGGACGGCGAAAAGGTCAAGATGACACCCAAAGAATATGACCTGCTTTTTTACCTCGTGGAGAACCGCAACATCGCCCTCACCAGAGAAAGACTGCTCGAAGAAGTCTGGAATTTCGACTTTCTCGGAGACGACAGAACCGTCGATACCCACATCAAGATGCTGCGGAACAGCCTCGGCCCGTACCGCAAGTTCATCGTCACACTGAGAGGGCTGGGATATAAGTTTGAAGCATGAACACAAGCGCCGCAAGAGTATGCGCGTCCACATCTTCGGATGGTTCATTCTGTTCGTAGATGCAGCATTTTTGCTCCTGTGGGTTTTTCAGGTTCTGTTTTTGCAGAATTTCTATAACCGCATGAAAACTTCCGACATCATCCGCCTTGCCGACAAGATGACCGCAAGCTATCAGGCGGGAAACTATGAGGAGGAATTCTCGGAGCTGGGCATCCGCAATGATATGTGCATCGTCGTCTGTGACCGTCTGGAACGTGCCATCTGGTGGAACGATGTCCTCGGCGTCAACTGCGTCATTCACGGGCGCTCTAATTCCTGCCGCCGCATCCTCAATGAGCTGCATGACCGTCCCGGCGGTGTCTTTTATGCGCAGACGGTGCATCCGCTCACAGATGCCAAAATCCTCATCTATGCCTGTGTCATCGGCTCACCTTCTGATCCGCAGGGGTATCTCATCCTCAATACGCCCCTCGCGCCGGTCTCCGCAACCGTCTCCATTCTGATGCGGCAGCTTATCATCATCACGGGAATTCTGCTTGTGCTGGGCTTCGGCATCTCATTGGTGATCTCCAAGCGCCTCGCAAAACCCATTGTGCAGGTGACGAAAGAGGCGGAACAGCTCGCACACGGGCATTATGACATCAAATTTACCGGCGGCGGCTACGATGAGGCTGACCGTCTCGCGGAAACTCTGACCTACGCCAGCCGCGAAATCAACCGCGTCGATTCCATGCAGCGTGATCTCATTGCGAATGCCTCGCACGATCTCCGCACACCCCTGACCATGCTGAAGGCTTACGCTGAAATGATCCGTGATCTCTCCGGCGATAATCCCGTCAAGCGCGCCCAGCACCTCAATGTCATCATCGAGGAAACTGACCGCCTGACTGCACTCGTCAATGACATCCTCGATCTCTCCAAACTCGAAAACGGCAAAATGGAACTCGAACGGTCAAGGTTCGATATGGAACAGCGCCTCTCGGACATCACCGACCGCTACAGAGGGCTTTCGGGCGTCTCCGGCTTCGTCTTCAACCTCGAAACCGACGGCAAAGCCATCGTCAACTGCGATGCCGGCAAAATCGAACGGGTCATCGGCAATCTCATCAACAATGCCATGAATTATTCCGGCGAGAGCCGCGAAATCTTCATCAGGCAGGAACATATCCCGGAAGGCCTGCGCATCTCGGTGCGCGATACCGGTCAGGGAATGGATCAGGAAACACTTTCGCGCATCTTCGATAAATATTACCGCAGCGAAAATTATAAGCGCGAGATCCGCGGAACGGGACTGGGACTTTCCATCGTCAAGGCGATCATGCGGCTGCATGATTATGCCTTCGGTGTAGACAGTACCGTCGGCGCGGGCTCTACATTCTGGTTTATCATCCATAACAGCGATCTCATTACCGATGAGACAAAACCGCAAGACTAATTGCATATAACCGGCAACTGTCAATTTTTGATTCTGTTCAGGATGCACAAAGATGTAAGAAGATGCTTGACTTTTCAGGAACTTTCCTGTATAATTGAACCTTGCAGGGACTTTCTATGCTGTAACCATACCCAAGCGCAGAAAATCCCCGCAGAATAACTCGATTCAAACTGAATGTGCAGCAGCTTCTGCACGGACAGTTCATACTGCAAAAGAAAAGGAGTGACTTTCCATGAAGAGAACATATCAGCCGAAGAAGCGTCATCGCAAGATGGAGCATGGCTTCCGGAAACGTATGGCAACCGCGAACGGTCGCAAGGTTCTGGCTCGCCGCCGCGCGAAGGGTCGTGCAAAGCTGACCTACTGATCCGATACGCAACCCCAAAGAGCCACAAATGCGGTTTGTGGCTCTTTTTTTCTTAGCTGATCCCCATTCATCTCGTAAAGGAGCGCTGTGGCGTATGCTTTTCACGAAACCTATGAAACGCAATGCTGATTTTCAGCGGCTCTATCGCAGCGGCGCGTTCTGTTCGCTCGGCGGCGCTTTGCTCTATGCAAAGCCCAATCAGCTTCCCTGCAACAGACTCGGCATCACCGCCGGCAAAAAGGTCGGCAATGCCGTCATGCGGAACCGCGCAAAACGCATCATCCGCGCTGCCTATACCGCAGCAGAACCGATGCTTCCCGTCGGGATGGATATTGTCATCGTCGCCCGCAATACGCTCCCGCAGCAGAATGCTTCCATTCTCATCGAACGCTTCTGCACCCGCGGTGTGCAGCATTTGCAGGATGTCAGCAGCGGGAAAATCCCGTGCCAGAATCCCAGACAGCAAAAAGGGAATCAGAAGAAAGATTCTCCCCGCAAACCGCAAAATCCTGCCGGAGAATGAAGCGCGATGCGTCGCATTGTCATTGCCTGCATCCGCGGCTATCAGCGGCATATCTCACCGCATTTTCCCGCAGTCTGCCGGTACAGCCCAAGCTGCTCTCACTATACCCTGCAAGCCGTTGAACGCTTCGGGGCGGTGCGCGGCTGCTGGCTCGGTACACTGCGCATCCTCCGCTGCAATCCGTTCTCAAAAGGGGGCTGGGATCCCGTCCCGATCCGGTTCCATCCGCTCGGAAAACATCTGATCCCGCAGCCCGATCCGCTCAGCCCTGCGCAGCGCAGAGGCTATGACGACTACGGCTGGCTGCTCGCCCCGCGGGCTAAATACCGCGGAAAAGTGACGAATATACGCGGAAATGATGCACCAACCAGCAAATGAACGGAGGAACAAACACTTGTTTAATCTTATCGCCATCCCCTTTGGCTGGCTCATGCGGCTGATCTATCAGCTCGTCCACAGCTACGGCATCTCGATCATTCTGTTTACAATTGTCATTAAACTGATTACGCTCCCCAGCACCTATAAAATGCAGGTCAATCAGGCACGGCAGGCGCTCGTTTCACCCAGAATCGCAAAGCTCAAAAAAGCCTACCCCAATAACCCGCAGCGCGTGCAGGAGGAGCAGAATAAGATCTACACAGAGGAAGGCATCAATCCCAGTGCAGGCTGCCTCGGCAGTTTCCTCACAATCTTCCTCATCTTAGGCGTTTACCGCGTCGTTTTGCAGCCGCTTACCTATATTCTCCGCATCCCGCGCGATACCATTCAGACTGCGGTTGATACCCTGAAAACATGGATGGAGCAGAACGACCTCGCCACCAAATACCTCACCGCAAGACCGGAGCTGATGCTCCTCAACTATGCAAAATCCAATCCGGAGATCTTCAGCGATATGGGAGATTTTTCCAGCAAGCTCGCCGGATTTGAAAACTCGTTCCTCGGCTTTGACCTCGCCGGCGTTCCTTCGCTGAAGCCCGAAAACGGCTGGGGATTTACTGCGGTCATGCTCGTCATGCTGCCTGTGCTTTCCGCTGTCATCAACCTCGTCTCCTCCATCGTGACGCAGGCGCATAACAAGAAAGCAAATCCCGCTGCTGCGGAGACAATGAGCAGCATGAATATGATGCTCTATCTCTCCCCGCTCATGACCATCTGGATCGGTATGAGCGTGCCGGCCGGTCTTTCCTTCTACTGGCTCGTCAATTCCGTCCTCACGCTGCTGACAACGCTGCTCATCTACCGCTATCTCAGCGGCAAGCGTCTCGAAGCCATCAACGAAAAGGAAAAGCAGAAGCAGCTCGCAAAAGGTCCTTCCTGGATGCAGCGTATGATGGAACAGTCTGCACAGTATACCGCAGAACAGCAGGGCGGTCAGCGCTCTGATGCAAACCGCTCCCGCTATGCCGACGGCGACGACGGTATGTCCAAAAAAGAACGGCAGGAATATGAACGCAAGCTCATTGAAGCGGCAAGAAAACGCGCCGCTATGAAATACGGAGATGCAATGCCCGATGAGGAACCCGCAGAAAAAGGATCGAAATGATCCGAATGCACGCGCAGATGCATCATCCCCGAAAGGAGAATCCTGAGTCATGACAGAAATTTTCACTGCTTCCTCGCTCGATGAGGCAAAGCAAAAAGCTGCTCAAAGCTTCGGCGCGGACATCTCCGCGATTGAATTTGAAGTGATAGAAGAGCCGAAGCGTTCGCTGCTTGGCGGACTGTTCGGCAAGAAAGAGGAATACCGCGTCCGCGCAACCTATAACGCTCCCGAACCCGCCCCTCAGGAAACCGAAGCACCTGCTCCGGAAGCAGAGGCAGAAGAAGAATCTGCACCGGTTGCTGCGGCAGATTTTACTGCGGATGAGCCTGCGGAAAATACCGCAGAAGCCGAAAAGGAAGTCTCTCCGGAAGTCAAGCTCGAAAAAATGCAGATCGGTGCTGAGTATTTGCAGGGAATCCTCGATCAGCTTGCACCGGAAGTCAAATGTGCCGGCAGACTCGAAAACGGGATCTCCTTCTCCCTCGAAGGCAACGGCGCAGGTTCGCTCATCGGCAGGCGCGGCGAAACCCTCGACGCACTTCAGTATCTCACTTCGATGGTCGCAAACCGCGGCGATAAGGATTATGTCCGCCTGACCATCGACACCTGCGGCTATCGCGAAAAGCGCCGCAAGGCACTCAAAGAACTCGCAGCGCGCATCAGCAAAAATGTTCTGCGCACCGGCAGAAGCATCGCTCTGGAACCGATGAATCCCTACGAGAGACGCATCATTCATTCTACTGTCACCGAGATTGAGGGCGTTTCCTCGCATTCCTCCGGCGAAGAGCCGAACAGAAAAGTCATCATCACGAGCGATTCTGCTCCCGCTTACAAGCGCGATGACAAGAATGCACGCGGCTATCGCAGCGGCGGCGGCAAATTTGACCGCAATGACAGACGCGGCGGCAGAGGCGGCAGACGCAATGACCGCGGCGAACGCGGGGATCGCGGAGAACGCAGAGAGCGCAGACCCAGCGAAGGACCGAGAAAGCTCGATCTTTCCACAAGTTTTGAGAAGGATTACAAGCGTCCGAAGCCGGAAGATGCACTCAATGCAGGTGTCTACGGAAAAATTGATATTTGAGTTGGCTGCTTGCCGGACTGCCCAGTTTTGCAGTCCGGCAAGCTTTTTATGAGGTAAAAATGAAAACTATCGCTGCTGTTTCTACCCCGCCCGCAGCCGGCGGCATCGCAATGATCCGCATTTCGGGCGATGAGGCAATCGACATTGCTGCGCGCGTTTTCCACCCGTATCATGATACGAAAATCACGGAGATGCGCGGTTATACCTGTGTGTACGGAGAAGTGCGTCAGGGGGATGAACGTCTCGATGACGGCATCCTGACGGTCTATCGCGCACCGCACAGCTACACCGGCGAAGACGTTGTGGAGATCACTTGTCATGGAGGAATATATTTAACAAAAAGAGTGCTGCGTCTTCTTTTTGAGCAGGGTGCATCCCCCGCAGAAGCCGGCGAATTCACCCGCCGCGCCTTCATGAACGGCAAACTCTCCCTCACGCAGGCGGAGTCTGTCATGGACATCATCTCCGCTGACGGCGCAGCAGCACTCCGTCAGGCAAATCTGGCACGGGAAGGCATCCTCGGAAAGCAAATGCTGGAGGTCAGCGCCGGACTGATCGAGCTGCTGTCCGCAATGACTTACTGGATGGACGATGCAGAGGAATTCCCGCCTGAACTGGAGCCGGAACGTGTCCGGAAGGTCATTCGCGGGATGCATGAAAAACTCAGCGGACTCATCGAAAATTACGAAAATGGGCGTGTTTTGCGTGAGGGAATCCGAACCGTGCTTCTGGGTCTCCCAAATGCAGGCAAGTCTTCCGTCATGAATTGGCTTTGCGGCACAGATCGCAGCATCGTCACGGAAATCGCCGGCACAACACGGGATATAATCACCGAACAAGTGCGCGTCGGAGACTACACGCTGCAGCTTTCGGATACTGCCGGCATCCGCGAGACTGAAAACCCGATTGAGGCAATTGGCATTGAACAGGTCTATCGCGCACTCAATTCGGCTGACCTGATATTGTACGTCGTGGACGCACAGTTTGGGCTGACTGAGGGCGACCTGACTATTCTCGAAAAATGCAGCAGCACGAAGCGTCTGATTCTGTGGAACAAAACCGACACCTCGGAATCTGATCCGCCGCAGCTTGATATACCGGTACTGAAATGCGCTGCGATTCATGAAAGCGGCCATGAAAAACTGGAAAATGCACTCAAAGAATTGTTTGGAAATCTCAGCCCGTCTACACCGGTTCTGTTGAACGAGCGTCAGCGGCAACTTGCAATTGACGCAGATACGTACATTTCAACTGCACTCAAAGATCTTGATTCCGGTGCAGAACTGGATATGATTGCGGTTCAGCTTGAATTTGCTGTGCAAAAATTGCGCGAAATTGAAGGCGGAGACGTCTCAGAGGACGTCATCAACGGTGTTTTTTCCCGTTTTTGCGTCGGAAAATAACCGTTTCACACAAAAATGTTCCACGTGGAACAATTTAGGAGTTGATACCATGCTCGCACAATTTGACGTAGCGGTCATTGGAGCAGGCCATGCAGGAATTGAGGCAGCAGTTGCCGCCGCGAAACGCGGATGTAAAACTGCCATGTTCACGATTTCACTCGACCAAATCGGAAATATGCCTTGTAATCCGTCGATCGGAGGAAGCGCAAAGGGACATCTTGTACGTGAAATTGACGCGCTCGGCGGTGTCATGGGCATTGCCGCAGATGCCTGCTGTATTCAAATGCGGATGCTGAATCTCAGCAAAGGAATCAGTGTACACAGTCCGCGCGCACAAGAAGACCGTCAGAAATATCACGTATATACGAAAAAAATCTGTGAAAGTACGTCGAATTTACACATCATTCAAGCGGAAATCGCAGACATTTTACTGGACGAAAAAAACATTGTGACCGGTGTTCAAACATCATTTGGTGGTGTATATGGGTGCAAATCCGTTGTGATTTGCTGCGGAACGTTTCTCGGCGGTAAAATCTATATTGGCAAAACCGGTCAGGAAAGCGGTCCGGATGCCTGTAATCCTGCCAGATACTTGTCTGCAAAATTACGACAACACGGGATAACACTGCGCCGTTTCAAAACCGGAACGCCTTGCCGCGTCCACAGGAGAAGCATCGACTTTCACAAACTAAACCCGCAATACGGCGACGAAAATCCGCAACCGTTCTCATTCACCGCGAAACGCGGAAGTGTACGAAACGATGCGGTCTGCTATATTGCCAATACGAACCCGAAAACACACCAGATTATTCGCGATAATCTCCACGAATCACCGCTTTACGAAGGCGTTATTCACGGAATCGGGCCGAGATACTGTCCGTCTATCGAGGACAAGGTTGTCAGATTCTCGACACGCGAACGCCATCAGATCTTTGTTGAGCCGACCGGAATTGACTCTGAGGAAATGTATCTCGGCGGATTCAGTACATCTCTGCCCGAACACGTTCAGACGCAGCTTGTGCATTCGATTGAGGGATTTGAGAACATCGAGATTATGCGGAGCGCCTACGCGATTGAATATGACTGCATCAATCCTTTGTGCCTTGATTCAACGCTCGCATTTCGCGAATTTCACGGGCTATTTGCAGCGGGCCAGTTCAACGGAACATCGGGTTATGAGGAAGCAGCTGCGCAAGGCTTGATCGCCGGAATCAACGCATCTGCCTATGTTTTAGGTGAAAAACCATTGATTTTGCCCCGCAGCAGTTCCTATATCGGCACGCTGATTGATGATCTGGTCACAAAGGGAACGGAAGATCCGTACCGTATGATGACAGCCCGAAGCGAATACAGACTTTCCCTTCGTCAGCATAATGCGGATGCACGCCTTACGCCGCTGGGCAGAGAATATGGTATGATCAGCGACGAGCGATGGGCGCAATATCATACAAAAATGGATCGAATCCAGCGCGGTATAGAAATGATCAAATCGTCTACTGTTATGCCACAAGAAATCAACAGTATTCTCGAATCAGCGGGAACAACCGCCATTGCTCATCCGGTACATCTTGACAGTATTTTAAGAAGGCCACAAGTTGAAATTCACGCGCTAACTAGCATTCTTGACATCATCTCTGAACTGAATCCGGATGAAGCGGAAGAAGTCAGCAACACCATCAAATACGAACAATATATTGCGAGACAAAATCAGCAAAATGAAAAATTTTCTCATCTGGAGCATATCATTTTACCTGATCAATTGGAATATATTGCTGTGCATGGATTATCATCCGAGGCGATTGAAAAGCTAGGAAAGATTAAACCGCGCAATCTCGCACAAGCTGCTCGAATTTCAGGCGTCTCACCAGCGGACATCGCAATTCTGATGACCTATCTCAAGGCAGGTAACTATCATGGGACTTGAAAAATTAGAATATTACCGCAGTCTGTTCTCAAAGTACGGAATCCAGCTCACGGAAACGCAGTATCAAAAGCTTGCACATTACGCAGAAATGCTCATCAACGAAAAGCAAAATCTTTCCGCTGTTCGAGATGCAGAAGCTGTCTGGGTGCGGCATTTTCTCGATTCTGCTTACCTTTCCCAGCATCTCGATGCAGATTCACAGGTTCTGGATATGGGTACAGGCGGAGGAATCCCTGCGATCCCGCTAGCGATTCTGCGGCCTGATCTTCAAATCTCAATGCTGGACAGTGAACAGAACAAAATTGACTTTTGTACCCGTGTGATCGCGGCACTTTCACTCAACGCAAATGCAATTTGCGCTCGTGCAGAGGAACTCGCACATGACGATCTATTTCGCAACACCTTTGATTTTGTTGTCTCCCGCGCAATGGCTTCCGGTTCTATGCTATGCGAATTATCCGTTCCATTTCTCAAAATTGGCGGAAAACTGATTGCGATGAAAGGTCGAAGCTTTGATCCGGATTCCGAGCGATTCCATTCAGCTGCAATTACCCTTCATTGTGCAGAACCCAAATATCTTGGATATAAACTTGAAAACGAAGACAAAGTCCTTGTCTTTGTGCAAAAAACAGCAGAAACCGACCTGAAATATCCGCGTCGATTTGCAAAAATCAAGCGTAAACCTCTATAAATGAAAATGTTCCGCGTGATTGTTCCACGTGGAACATTTTTTGCGTTTATATATTGTTCCACGTGGAACATTTTTCGTGAAACCTTAGAATTGTTCCACGTGGAACAATTAGAAAAACGACGTACCTACAAAAGATTAAGAAATCATTACAAGCCGCAAAACCCGTTGACAACACAAATCAAATGAGGTATAATAATATCAGAAATATGCCATAAGAGAGGCCAACGAAATGTCTAATTTATCTGATACCAAGCCATTACCGATTCCGCCTGAGCCAAAACCACGTCCGCAGAACGTGCAAAACAGTGTACAAAGAACGCAAAACGCACCGCAAATGCAGCGCCGCACACAGTCAAACGGTCAGACCGGACAACGCCGAAGCGGACAGCATCCATATTCGCGGCAGAATCAGCGCCCCGTACAGCGGCAAAATCCGCAAACGGTAAGGGCAAATCCATATCAACGGCCAAATGCGCAGGCGCAAATGCGTACAAATTATCCGGAACCGGACTTCACCGATTATGATGAAGACGAAATTGAGGATTACGAATACGATTATACGGCTGATGCCGGTATTCGCCGACCTTCTTTTCAGCAAACGCAAGGTGAACCGCGTCCGCAGTATCGGCGGCAGCAAACACCGGAATTTGATTATGAGCCGGAAAGGCCGCAGAAAAAGTCCAGAAAACGAAAAAAACGCCGCCGCAAGCATTCCTGTCTGTGCAGAATCATTGTAACGCTGCTGACAACTGCCGTGATTCTCTTCGGAATCTACTCCGGAATCGTTCTGCTCGGCATCAAAAGGGTTCGATATGAACCGACAGATACACGAAATCTCACGGAAAGCATGGCGGAACCCGACGAAAAAGTTCATAATCTTCTCCTCGTCATCACCGACAGCAACGGAAAAGATCGCGGCAGAGCCGATGCAATCATGATGATTTCAACGAGTAAGCATAACCAAACCATTACAGTTTCGTCGTTCATGCCCGATTCCTACGTCAGCATTCCTTCACACGACACGGATAAGCTCGCCGCTGCATACAATTACGGCGGCGCAACGCTGCTGATGGACACCATTGTCAACAATTTCGGGATTCCGGTTGACGACAACATCTGCATCAATTTCAAGTCATTTATCCGGTTGACCGATGCACTCGGCGGTGTGAAGCTCACGCTGACAGACGATGAAGCTGCTGCGGTCAACAAAATCCTGAAAAGCGAAATCAACAATCTCATGAGCGAAGCAGAATCTGCTGATTTGCTGCCGAGCGGCGGAACTTTTCTGCTCAATGGCAAACAGGCGCTCGCTTACGCCCGCATCCGCGTCTCGCAGACCGCTGATTTCATCAATACACAGCGCCAGCGCGCAGTCATGTCGCTGATTCTGGAACGGCTCAAGCATCCAAGTCCCGGCGCTGTGCCGAAACTTCTCGCAAATGCGCTCCCCGAACTCTCCACAAATATGTCAAACGGAGCATTGTATCTGCGGGCAATTCAAGCGCCGTTCACGTTATACACAAGCGATATGCAGACGCTTCGTCTGCCTGCCGATGACACCTACACCGTGCAAACTGCACCAAACGGTCAGACTGTTCTGGCGGTAAATTTCGAGAAAAATCTCGATCTCTATCTCACCGCAGTCAGAGAGGAGCAGGCGCCGCATGAGTAATCAGGCAATTTTTCGTTTGCTCGACCTGCTGCGCACGAAAACAGATCAACAGCACAGGCTGTCAGCACAGCAAATTCTCTCGCTGCTTGCCTCAGAATATGGCATCCGGATGAACCGCCGCACGCTGAAGGGCTATCTCGAACAGCTCATAGCATCGGGGTATCCGCTGAATTTCTCATCCCGCAAACGCTATAAGCAGGACGGTACAATCGAAATTGTCCAGACAAACTGGTATCTCGATCCGCAGTTTGAACCGAGCGAAATCCGGCTGATGATCGACCTGCTTCACGCCATGCCCATGCTGCCGGAGCAAATCCGCGAGAACCTCGAACGGAAACTCAAGCAGATTTCCCCTCCGACAGCAACCGAACAGACCGGAGAAAACGCGGCCAAATATCTCCACAGACCGCCCGCAAAGCAGTTGATGTTTACCGTTGATCTGATCTGTGAAGCAATCCGGCAGGATTGCATGGTGCAGTTCCGGTACTGTTCATTTGTCCTGAAAGACAACCAAATACAACTTGAACCGCGGCTGCGAGAGGACGGGAACGAACGTTTGTACATCGTCAGCCCGTATGAAATCGTTGTCTCGAACGGCAGATATTACCTCGTCTGCTGCAAAGAACCACACGAAACAATCTCCTATTACCGCATTGACCGCATCAGCGACATCGAACTGCTGCCGTCCCTGATGCGTCTGCCGCTGAAAGATCTCCGGGCGGATGCGGCAGAATATCCCCGTCATCCGGCGGAACGTCTCTATATGTTCAGCGGCGATGCCGTCACCTGTACGCTGCGGATTCAGCCGGATGTGCTGAATGATGTGGTAGACTGGTTCGGAGAGGATGCCGCTGTTGAGGCGAATGAGGACAACACACTTCTCATTACAGTAAATGTGCAGCCGACTGCGATGCATCATTGGGCGATGCAGTACGGTGGTGCAGTTGAGGTTCTCTCGCCGCAATCGCTGCGGCAGGAAATTGCAGCAACGGTTCACCGCATGGCACAAACATACGCCGAAGATTCATAAACGAAGCCCCCTCTGAAAGCTCAGAAGGGGCTTTTTTGACCGCAAAACAAGAGGGGAGTGCCTGCTGCGATGCACTCCCCTGAGTATGAAACTTGCGTATCTGCGAGACTTTGCTCAGGGGAGGATGTTTCCTCCGCCCCGCTTATCCCGCGATCTCACGAATGTTGCGCACGATAATATCGTGCAGAAGCTCCACCTCGTAATCACCGATAATCGGCTCAAGATGGCTTTCTCCCACACCGGAATCATCCGTCAGGAAGACGTAATTTGCACCGGTCATAATCGCTGCCGCACGACCAAACAGTTCGGTTTCGCGGCCGGAATTCGATGCCACAACCGGCACAAGACGTACACCCATTTTCGCAGCGTTCGAGATCGCCGCCTGCAACTGTTCCTCCCGCCCGTCATGCGGCGGGGCATCAAAAATCAGAAAGGCGATCTTATTTGCGTCATCAGACCAGACATCGGGCGACATGGTTTCGGAGAGAATATCGGCAACTGCCTCCGGCCAGTCTCCGCCGCCGTCAGCAAATTCCGCATTGAGAAGTGACTGCACCTTGCGGAGATCATCCGTAAACGGATTGCACTTCGTCACGTAATCGTCGCCCTCGTCGCGGTAGAAGTTGACCGAAAAGACAACATTCTCCGCAGCCACCTCCTCGGCAATCGAGGAGAAATCCTTTTGCAGATAGGCGATCTCGTCACTCATCGAACCAGTGGTATCAAGAATGAACATCACCTCGGTCGTATCGTATACGGCGGTGTCGCCGGTGAGTTCAACCTGATACGATGCCTGCGAAACAGATTTGCCGTTATTCTGCTGATCGGCCTTGCGGGATGCATCCACCGTGACATCCTCTGCGCCTTCCACTTTCAGCGTCAGCGTTTCGGAAACATTCGATGCCGGATCATAAAACAGATACGCCATGCCGTCCGCATCGCTGACCGCCGACCAGATCAGGTCGCTGCCGTCATACAATGCAGCAACCGCATTCCGAACCGGTTCTCCGGCGCGTTCACATTTCACGGCTACTCTGCCGGTCGGGTCAAGACCAAAGGAAGGAAATTCGATGTTGCCTCCTTTGACGAGGTTCGAGAAGAACCCCCAGTTCTCGTTGTCGTTCCATTCGCCGGCGGTGAGAACGAAAGCATCCGCATCCGAATCATACGGCGGCAGTTCTACGGGTTCTTCGATTTCAGCGGGGGCATCCGCAGATGGAACTTCTGCTGCGGCATCGAGTGCCTCGTCATCAAGAGCGCCCTTTCTGTCACCCTCTCCGCCGACCATCTCGCCTGCATCATCCGCAGCGAAGTCTGCGCTGATTGCCTCCTCTGCGGCAGGTGCTTCAGCGGGTTCACCCTCTGAAGCTTTCGCGGGCGGTTTTTCAGATGCGGATTCCGCATTCATTGCAGGTGTTTCTGCGGGTGATTCTGCACTGCCGCAGCCGGTCAGCAGCGCCGCGGGGATCATCAGAGCGAGAAGTGCGATTGTAGTACGTTTCATAAATAGTCCTCCTTTCGGGTGGTTCATGTTATCCTCATTATAGCAGATTACGCCGCAGGTTGCAACAACAGCGCGGTGAATTTTCCGTTACAAATCCATGACCAACCCCCTCCCCCATGTAATCTTTTGTCATGATTGCGGGGGAGGGGGCAAAAACCACGCAGTAGAGCCATTTTCGAGACCAGGGGAGGGGTACTCCCCCGCCCATTTTCAGCGAGGGAGACGGGAAACAAGGAGTCCCCCCTGCGCTTTCAGCCATGCATGACACCTGTCATAATCAGGAAATACACGGTAGACCGCCGCGTAAAAATCCCTGGAATGATTCGGATGAATCCGGTGGCAGAGTTCATGCACGACCACGCTGTCAAGAACATCCGGCGGGACGGCTGCCAGCAAACAATTAAAACTGAGATTGCCGTTTGCGGAACAACTGCCCCACCGTGTCTTCTGACAGCGAATTGTGATGCGCCCGTAGTCCACGCCAATGCGTTCAGCAAAATACGCAACCCGCTGCGGAATGATCATCGCCGCCTTCTCAGCCATCTCCCGCAGCTCCGCAACGGTAAATGCCGCAGGGCATCCCGCAGCTTCAAAGGCAGAACGGTTCTTCTGCAAGACCCGCTCAATGGCATCTGCTTTCTGCGTTACAAATTTCCGGATGCTGGCGTCGGACATCTTCACGGGTGCGCGCACCAGAACCTGACCGTCACGGGTGATCTCCGCGCAGAGAGATTTACGACTGCTGCGGATGACCTCGACCTCCGCAGAAATACCTTCAATTTTCATAAGCCCTCCTTATGATGCAGAAAGGGCAGACCCGAAAGAGTCTGCCCTGATCTTGTCAAAAAAGATTACCGGAACAGCGGCACGCGGAACTGCCAGTTCTGACTGTTCAGCAGCGATTGCAGCATACTCGAAACCTGCATGGATTCGCTGACGCCGGTTTTGCACCAGAACACAAAGTGTTCGCAGTTATTGGTCAGCAGACTGTAATGGGTTTCGCCCAGCCGCGACCTTGCGCGCGCGACGGTTTCTTCCGGCGTATAGAGATGATAGCCATACTGCCGCTGCAAATTCAAAGCGAGTTCCTCAGAGTTGGGATCACGCGCCGGCGAACTCCCCTGCGCGCCCAGCACAACCGGCGGCTGATAGGGCTTCGGGAAATCCAGCACAAAATACTCAGAATCATCGCGCAGAAAATTGCGGAGACTGGTTGCGTGAACAGTGGCGTGTCCGATGGTCATACTCGCGGGGATCGCATAATGAATGACACAGGTATCGCTGACATAAATGCCGTAATGTTCATATGCACCATTGCGGCGCACCACCCCGATAATGTCTCCGTACCGTGCCTGCACCGGCTGCTGCTTCGGCGGCAAGGACGAGAGTTTCTGCACAGCGGGGTCGCTGCCGACATAAGGATTGACCGGAGCGGCGGGCAGCGGATAATTCGGCGCACCGTTCATGGGCGCGACGGGCGTTATGGGCGTAGAGAAGGCTGGCGTCACTGCCTGCGGAGAATACGGCGTACTGTATGACGGTCCGCCCGCATGGAGATTCGCAGCGAGATTTGCCGAACGCCTTGCCATTTCCTGTTCAAGCTGTTCCTGCGTACCGCGGTCCACAATCTGCCCGTACTTATCGACAATCCGGCAAGCACCGCTGACAACATGGCGCTGCAAGGTATCCTCCCCGACGTAATCGAGATCCTCCCAGCAGTAATCCTTATCCATGATGGTGAATCCAGTATCGCTGTGACTGCCGTAACCGCCTGAGCGGTCGGAGTATGAATCAAGTTTATTGGCAAGTCTGTCCATGCCGCGGCTGACCGCATCCCAGAAATCCATAATGATTCCTCCCTTATTGAAATGGATGTTGAAAAAAGGGGCGATGTATGCGATGTACTATCTGCATATATCATACCACAAATCTGCAAATAATGCAAGCCCTGCGGAAAACAAGGTATTGCAGCGCGAGGATTTTGAATGGACGGTGTATGTAATCCCGTGAAGCGAAACGAAAAAGGGCTGTCCCCCGCCGAAGCAGAGAACAGCCCTCATCAGATCAGATTATCAGCCAAGCACCACGATGACTTCGTGTTCGCCGCCCTCAGCAAAGACCGGAATCACATTGCCCTCGATTGCCTTGCCGTCAACCGTCAGGGACTTCACGCCCTTGCAGACATGATCCGGATTCTGCACGGTGATGTTGTAGGTTGCACCGCGGAACTGTCTGGTTGCCTGGAAGCCATCCCACTCGTGCGGAATGGACGGATCAATCTTCAGACCGTCGAAGTCCGGCTGTACACCGATGATGTACTGGGAAATTGCAACCATATTCCAAGCCGCCGTACCGGTCAGCCAGGAGTTCTTGCCCTCGCCGAAGCGGGAAGCATCCTTACCTGCGATCATCTGACCGTAAACATACGGCTCGGTCTTGTGCAGGTCGGAAATCTCCTCGTTGAATGCCGGAGCGATCTTGCTGTAATACTCAAACGCCTTGTCGCCTCTGCCGGCATACGCCTCTGCGCAGATGATCCACGCATTGTTGTGCGTGAAGATACCGGCGTTCTCCTTGTAGCCACCCGGATAGGTCGAAATCTCACCATACTGGATGTAGTATTTCGAGAATGCCGGATTATTCAGCACAAGACCGTACTTGGTGTTGAGGTACTTGTCAATGGAGTTGAGGGTCTTGATGTCAGCGCCCTGATCCTTGCCGATCTCGGACATGACTGCGAAGCCCTGCGGCTCAATGAAGATCTTGCCTTCCTCGCACTCCTTGCTGCCCATCTTGTTGCCGAATGCATCATATGCACGGAGGAACCAGTCGCCGTCGAATGCGGATTCCATGACATTCTGCTTCATCTTGTCGATTTCAGCCTGTGCCTTAGCCGCCTCGTCGTCCTTGCCCAGATGCTTCAGGATGCCGACATAGGTCGGACCTGCATAGGTAAAGAGCGTTGCGACCATAACGGACTCTGCAACCTTGGAATAACCGCCCTCTGCGGCAAACTTCGGGTTCGTGTAAGTCTGGAAGCTCTCGCCCGGCTTATCGGAGAAGCAGGAGAGGTTAATGCAGTCGTTCCAGTCTGCGCGCATTGCGAGCGGCAGGCCGTGCGGACCGAGGTTATTGACGATATGATAGAAGGAAACGG
>DGVV01000030.1 GCA_002395085.1 Ruminococcus sp. UBA4275
TGGTTTCCGTTGTGGTCGTGGATGTTGTCGTTTCCGTGGTGGTGGTAGATGTCGTCGTTGTGGTGGTCGGTGTCGTGGACGTTGTCGTCTGTGCGGCGGTCAGATCCTCATATCGGAAACTGTACAGCGCATCCTCATAACTGTCATCACAGATGTCCGTAATCGTACCCTTGCAGCCGAGTTTCACCGTATCTGCGGTTTTTGGCAGAATGCAGGTCAGAATGATCTGTTCACCGGTGAGATTCTTTCCCGTGGAACTGATCACCGTAAAGTAAATGTGGCCGTCCTCCGCGTTATAGGATGCCAGCGTATCGCTGCCGTTTGTCACCTTCTCCGGCGCACCGAGTCCCTTCCGGTTCAGCGTGAGATAGCCCTCCGCCGTGTAGAAGGAAACATCGCCCGCAACGCGCAGTTCCAGCACAATGCTGCTGCCGTCATCGCTTTCCGAAGCAGATGCAATAAACTGATTCTGCCTGGAAACAGGCGTTTTTGCCGTTGTCTCCGTCGTAGTGGTCGTGGAGGAAGTCGGCTTGGTGGAGCTTTTTTTGGTGGTAGAGGTTGTAACGGCAGGGGTGGTCGTGCTGCTGCCGAACGCATTCTGAATGCGCACACTGCTGTCAGCATCGGCATAAGTGTCATCGCTGATGTCTGTGATGCGGCAGGTCAGTTCGAGACTGCAATCATCAGCGGTTTTGGGCATCGTGCAGGTGAACAGCGTATCCGGTGTTTCCATGTTATGTCCGCTGGAACTGATCACCGTGAAGTAAATGCAGCCGTCTTGTTTGTTATACGAAGCGAGTGTATCGGCGCTGCAGGTGATGTTCTCCGGCTGACCGAGGCCCTTTGCATCCAGCGCCACAACGCCTTCTGCGGTGTAAAATGCGACATCGCCGCTGACAGACAGCGAAAGCAAAACGTGCTTGCCATCCTCGCTGTCCGCAGCCTGAAGCACGAACACATTGTCTGTGCCGATGACAGCGGGCGTAGTGGCGGAAACTGTGGTCTTGGATGTCGTAGTCTTGGAAGTCGTAGTCTTGGATGTTGTAGTCTTGGAAGTCGTAGTCTTGGATGTTGTGGTCTTGGATGTCGTGGTCTTGGATGTTGTGGTCTTGGATGTCGTAGTCTTCGATGTCGTGGTCGTGGCCGGCACGGTCACAGTCGTTTCGTCCGGATCATCCAGCCCTGTACTTTTCTGCACCAGCGTATACTCTGCCGTAACGAAATCCTGATTCTCGTCAATCAGATAGGCGTCACGCACATTCAGCCGGAAGGCATCTTTCGCAGGCTTTTCGCTGCATTCAAACGTGACGCGCAGCAGATCGCCGGCAGTATTCGTATTCTGCACTTCTGCCCATGAAATGGCAATCACGCCCTTCTCCGGCAGATGATTTTGCAGAACATTCTGGTTCAGCACCTGAACTGCGGAAACGGTGCAAATATCAGCGGGATAAAGCAAATCTGCTTCAAAGCCGCAGATATTGACATCCCCGCCGACTGCAAACAGCAGTTCAGCCGTTCCGTCCTCATAAGTACAGTCCAGCGTAAAGCAGTTTGCAGCTGCAGCAGAGGCACTCAGCGGAACGGAAGGGCAGATAATACTCAGCAGGAGGATCAGTGCGGAAAGAGAGAATGATATATATCTCCTTAACATATATCTTTCCTTTCTAATAAGCCCTGTGCCGGGGACACAGGGCTTATTTCTTATTGGATTTGTGCGCAGATGCGGAGATTACTCGACCATCAGCGTCATACCGCTGATGACATCCTCATAGATGTCCTCGTAGATGTCCTTCTCGAAGTGGTAAACGGTCGGGACAAGCTTGCGGTCACGGTAACGGTAAACCGTGGTAGAGGTCTCTGCGCGGTCACGGTAACGGTACTGCTTGACATTGTAGTTCTCGTAGATTTCGCTTGCGATGAACCACGGCACACCGTTGTCACCGGGCAGGACATAAGCGGTTGCGTTGCCGCTGATGTAGCCGTTGTAAGAGCCGTTAAAGTAGCCGCCGGGCGCGATCTTCGTTGCTGCATTGATCTCATCCACCGACGCGGTGCGTGCGCCGTTATGCTCGCCGTAGCTGGTTCTTGCGCCGTATGCACCGAGGTTGCCCGCGATACTGAATTCACGGTAATGACGGTAATACGGAGAATTTGCACCCTGCGTGAGATAATAGACCATGTTGTAGCCGCTCAGTCTGGAGCGCGAAACCGTCTGGGTATCAACCTCTCTGGTATCGCTTCCGGTGATTTCGCTGTCACTCCAGCCGCTCCATGCGCCCCATTCGCCGTAGCCCTTCTGCTGCTTGGATTCCACCTCACGCAGATCAGACTCCGTCATTGCCTTCTCAGACCAGTCGCTCCAGTCGCCGTACTCGGTATAGCCCATGTCGGTCTTGACCAGCTTCCAGCCTTCCATTTCCGGCTCAGTCGAGGTCACTTCATCGGTTCTGACATACCTCTGCTCACCGGTCTTCTGCTTGGTGGTGGAAGTCTGGATGGAAGCCGTGAAGGAAACAGGCGTCTTCTTCTTGCTGCCCATGATCTCCTCTCTGTAATAGAGGCCCACGATGTCCATAGTCATGCCGAGGCGGAGATTTGCGCTGCTCTCATCGGTATTCTTGAAGTAGAGCTTGCCGTCTTCGATGTAATAGTTGTCATTCTCCTCCAGATTCCACTTGACGGTGTAGCCGTTGAGCGAACTCTGAAGCGGATAGCCTGCCTTGAGTGCAGCAGAAATATCCGTGCCGCCCTCACCGAAGCTGATGTCATTCTTGAGGCGCATTGCCTCGATTGCTGCATCAAGAACACCCGGTACATAGCCTTCCGGTGCATCATCTCTGTACAGCATGACGGCAGCCTTGCCGGTATCCTTGCGTGCGAAGTCATAGAGGGTTTCGAGATTGGTCTTGGTAAAGAGCTGCGGATTCTGTGCAACATCCAGATACTTCACCTGATCAAAGCGTCCGATCGGATACAGATAGCCGTCGCTCTCGGAAAGCGGACCGTTGAAGTTGCGGATGCCGGTATTGCGCAGACCCAGATAGACCAGATTATCCATATCCGGAATCTCATCCATCTTGTTGACCTGCATATTGGCAAGGGTCAGATACTTCAGGTTGACCTTATTGACAAAGGATCTGAAATTCTGCACCTCGGTCGTTTCTGCTGCGGAATCCAGGAACAGACCGACCAGATTTTCATAATTGCGGATGTAACGGAAATCGAATGCCGCCGCCTTGTGACCTGCCAGATTCAGGTAACGAAGCTGATTCAGCGTATTGAGGAAGGTAAATTCCTTCACACCGGAATCCTGCATCGAGAGATACTCCAGCTTGGTCATCGCACGGACTGCGTCCGCATTCTGAAGCTCAACGCCGTTGATGTAGAAGACACCGAGGTTGGTCAGCGTGGAGAGTGCAGAGATGTCATTCAGTTCCGGGTTGCCGCTGAGGTCAAGGACGGTCAGTCCGGTGAGGCTGGAAAGGTATGCGGTGTTGTCATCGTAGCCTGTCATCATTTCGCCGGTATCGCTGTCCTTGTATTCATAGGAGCTTGCCTGTCTCAGACCGCAGTTTGCGAGTTCCAGATGTGTCAGTGCGGTCAGATTCTTGAGGAATGCCAGATCCGTCACCGTATTGCCGGAGAGCGAGAGGTATTCCAGATTCGTCAGCGCGCCGATGCTGCTGATGGAGTTTGCATCCAGCTCATTGCCGCTGAGGCGCAGTTCCGTAAGCTGCGGTGCGTAATCCAGATTCATCACCTGAACCAGCACGTTGTCTTCCAGATAGAGTCTGCGCAGATTGCGGAAGGTGCTTGCATCGAAGGAGGAGAGGTCATTGTTGTCAAGGTCGAGGTAGGTCAGACCCGTCATGTTGTCGAGGATGCCGCTCACATTGCCGATTGCGTTGTTGCTCAGAGACAGCACATCCATATAAATCAGCCGTTTCAGCGATTTGACCGTATGAATGTCATTGTTATCCAGCAGCAGGCAGACCAGCGATTGCAGCTTGCTCAGCGGAGCAAGGCCGTCCGTCTTGGCATCTGCCTTGATTGCATTGCCGGAAAGATCAAGCGTAGCAAGCAGCTTGCAGTTTGCCAGCGGGGAGATGTCCGTGATGTAGTTGTTGGCAAGCCAGAGTGTGGTGAGCTTCTTTGCCGTGCCAAGCGGGGTAATGTCCATCGGAGCCGTGATGTCATATTCGTATTCTTCAACGGTCTTGAGAACCTTCTTGCCGAGCTTTTCGCCGGTCTTGTATTCCAGATAATTGAGGTCTCTGGAGAGCGTCAGCGTTGTGACATTCGGGATACGGGAAACATACTCGCCGCTGTCATCCACAAATGCCAGCTCCGTAATATCGGAGATGTAGTTGCCCTGAAGGAAGAGTTCCTTGAGTTCCGTGAAGGCAAGATCAGCCTGCGTTCTGCTGTCGGTGAGGCGCAGGAAGCTGAGGTTCTTGAGCTTGTTGTAAGAGAGGTCGATGCCCTCGATCAGGAACTTCGACGAGAACACCGAATCCGGAATCTCGGAGATGCCGCAGTTCGAGAGCGAGAGCTGCACGAGCTGATTGAGGCTTGCGAGATCACCAAGGCTGGCGTTCGTGCCGGAGAGATCATTGTCCGAGAGATTGAGAATGCGGTAGTTCTTCAGGTAACGGATACCGCTGAGGCAATGGATGCCCTTGCCGGAAAGATCCAGCGTATAATTGAGCTTTTCCATCGTATCCGCACTGTAGATTTCTTCCTCTGTCAGGATCTCATCGTGGTTGCCGTACTTGTGGTCGAAGATCAGCTTGAGTGCATTGTACAGGTTCACATCCGGAATCTTATCCATCGTGATTTCGGTGCTGTTGCCGGCAAGCTGCACTTCAAACTCTGCGCCGGTGCGCTTGAAGCGCTTGTCGCCGTTCCGCTCAATGCTGGCGTAAACAGTAGACCACTCCATGTAGCCTGCCTTCTCACCAACACTGATGACCTTGTAAAGCTGACCGTTGACCTGCTCATTTCTGCCGATTTCAACCTTGCCGGTCTCGATCGGTTCTTCCCACGTAACCGTGAGATCATAGAGCGGAACAGAAGTCGGGAAATAGGTCTCGCCGGAGATCACGGAAGGCACAAAGCTGCTGATGTACTTCTTTGCGTATTCCACCTGCTCCTCAATGGGCTTTTCCGGCAGGGTGCGTGCGATTCTGCCCGTGTAGACCACATTGCCGTCAAACATGAAATCGCACTGAAGGGTGATGCGGTTCTCATCCTTGAGATAGAGAATCTCGTTGGTCACAGGATCGAGGCATCTTCCGTCGCCGGTCGAGCCGTCCTCATTCTTGACAACGCTCCACTTCAGATCCACGTTCTGCACGGTCTTGACACCGTAATTCAGACGGGAGGATTCCAGTGAAACATAGCCGGGGAGTCTGTAATGCTCCTGCAAATCAGCCGGAACTGTCCGGAGGATCTGCTCAAACTGCTCCGGTGTCGGCATATCAATCTTACCCTTGATTTCGCGCTGGAATTCATGTGCGCCGTATTCCACGCCGTCCACATAGATGTGTGCGGTGAAGGAAACCCATGTGGTGTAATCCAGCAGCGGCACATCGACAACATAATTGCTGCTCATATTGACGCTCTGTGCCAGCAGACCGCTGTCAATCGCCCAGATGATGTCCACATCGCTGAATTCAGAAGAAGACAGCATATTGAACGTGCCGTAGTGGTTCTTGTAAGGAAGCTGGAAGTCATCCACGATGTACTTGCCTTCCTGTGCAAAACCGGTCTCCAGCGCCTCAACGGTGCGCTCATAGATTTCGCGTTTGTCATCCTTCTTGCCGCAGAAGAAAACCTCCATATCGGAATTAACCTCGGAGAAATCAGCTTTCTGCTCATCCGCTGCGGAAAGCGACCAGACTCCGTCGGTCATGCCTTCGGTATAGGGCAGTTCCGGCACATTTTTCAGCTTGCTGCCCTTCGGAATGGACTTCTTGGCATAGAGATTGCCGTCCGCATCATAGAAGGTAACGGAAACACGGTTGCCCAGTGCGACATCCATGCGCACGACCTTCTGCTGGATCATACCGGCATCTCTGGAATTGATTTTCGGGGCGCCATTCTCATCGAAATCGAGATAGGCATTGGCGTAGATTTTTTCGAGTCCGGAGAGCGTGCGCATCTTCACGACACTCTGCTTCACTCTCGTGACATCTCTGGAAAGCACCTTGCCGTCGAGGTCGGCATCGCCGTACTCATAGATGTTCAGGTCCGTGAAGCCGGCATCAATCTTCGCATCCGTAAACTGACCGTCCTGATCGAGTGTGGAAGCGCTGTTATTGCCGCCGGAAGTGAGTTCGAGGAAATGATAGCTGCCCTCTGCAAGATCCTCCGGCACACGGAAGGTCAGCTCTACCAGATCAATTTTGTCGGTCTGATTCTCGGTCGAACTGTAAGTCAGATAGATCGTGCCGTCATTTTTGGCATTCACCGCCGTCTGTCCGGAAGCGGTCTTGCAGGCAGCAGCCTTCACCAGCGTGACACACTCCGGATCATAGCGGAGCATCGCCTGAAAATCAGAGATATTGGATTTCTCAGGCAGATAAACCGTGGTGGTAAATTCCTGTGCCTGTGCGGTTTCAAAGGCGGTATTCATGAGCTTTGCTTCGGGCTTATCCGCAGCAGAAGCGTTCAGAACGGGCATCGCTGCCAGCAGAGAGAGTCCGCAGAGCAGCGCACAGATCGGTGTACGTTTTTTCATTTGCTCAGCCCTCCTTCTGACCCTGCTGTGCCTGCTGCGCCTTTGCCTTATCGACCAGCTCCGTTGCAGTGATAAAACCGTCGAAGAAGTCTGCATAGGTCACAAGCTTGCCGGTATACCAATGCTCAATGTAGCCGTTTGCAAAGACTCTGCACACGCCGTTGAGCAGATTGTAGTTGACATACTGACCGTAGAGAACGGTCTCCTCACCGGCTGCATCGGTCTTGATTGCCTCGATATAGTACGGCACTTTGACAATGTATTCGCAAAGCTTCCAGCCGACATTCTTGACCTCATCGTCCTCGCGGGCATTGAAAGTTCTGTTCACGCCGACAGAAAGCGAATGCTCATTGCCGTACTGATAATCCACGCCGTAGCCGAGTTCCACCGACATATCCTTCGCGTGCGAATAATTGACACCGCTGCCGCTGCCGCTGGTCATGCTGTGTTCAATGGATTCCGATTTGCCGCTGGACTTGCCCGTCGTATTGGAGGCTTCAATATTCTGCTCCACAGACTGTTCCAGCGAATGTGCGAAGCTCTGACCGGTCTCAACCGATGTAGAACCGGACTGGCTGATCGCAAGAGAATCCGAAACAGACCAGGATTCTTCATCCTCATGGCCCCATGTATGATTGTAATGGCCGTTTACAGATGCACTGACTTTTCCTTCTGCAACAAACGGAACACCGGCTTTTCCTTCCGCGCCGACCTCAAAGCCGCCGCCGGCTTCATTGCCGCTGCTATCGGTATGCGATTTCGTATACGACGAAGAAGTTTCACTGACGATTTCCCAGCCGATCGCATCTGTAATAGACTGCGAAATCTCCTGCGAATCCGACGTTGCCACGCCGATTGTCTGACCGGCAGTTGCGGAATTCTCCTCATAGTTGGATTCCTCAATCGTATTGCTGACACCGTCGCTGAGTTCGCTGTAGGTATTGGATTCCTTGCCGTTCACCGTGCTTTCCGAGACCGAGTAGGTGGAATCCATCGCAATGGTCTTGCAGGCGGTGATTGTCTCTGTCTCCGTGATCTCAATTTCAAGGGAATCCGCATTGTAGAAGCCGTCATTGCTGACACCGGTGTACTTCTTGTCACCGGGGATACCCAGAAAACTCGACTGCGAATAGTACTTGCTGTTGTCCATGACCTTGTCGATGCTCGACATACTGCTGGCAATGCCGCTTGCAATGTTCAGCCCTGCAAAGTCCTTGGAGATATTGCCGCCCTGCGCAGCCATATCCAGAATGCCCTGCAATTCACCGAGATTCATTGCGAGATTCGGCGTATTGCCAAGCACTTCCTTCGGATTGTAGTCACCGATTGCCATGATCGAAGCCTGACCGATGTCTGTCGGCTGATAGATCCGGTATGTCATATCACCGTCCACAACTTCCGAGTAGAAATCGTAGTCGATGTACTCATACCATTCCTTATCCGAGAATTTCGGATCACGCAGCTTGAGCTTCGCATCCTTCAGACCCGGAAACAGTTTGGTGTAATCATCCACGTACTTCGTGACAGTATCGGACTTCTGCACGCCCTCTGCCTGATCCGCAAATGCCGTCACGGCAACCGCGGAGGAGAGAACGACCAGCGCCGAAACAAACGCGATTGTCCGTTTCAGATTACGGTTGAAAGTTCCTTTCATCCCTTTGAAACCTCCTCGTTTCGTTTTTATATATCGCAACCGATTGCCGTCCGCACACAGCGTGCAGGGAGACGTCAGGGCAGGCAGACAGCATCCGGCGGATACACCACCCTTTGTGTGCGTTCCGTCAGTATGTTATGATCCGTCCGCCGGCAGTCCCGAACGGCACATCCTCATATCCTGTACGGTCCGCATTCCACTTTGCGATGTCCTTCACATCGAATTTCAGCGAAGAATCGAGCTTTTCCGCAGTTTTTGTACGGAAGCACAGTGTACACAGCGCCACATCTGCCTGAATATTCTCTGTGCTGACAAAGCTGATGCAAAGCAGTCCCTCATCCGGCAGACTGTTGCAGGTCGCATCGCCGTCTATATCGGTAAATCCGACGAAGGCGAACGCATCCTTGTCATACGATATTTCCAGATCCGCCAGCGAAAAATCGGTTTGTCCGCCGATCGCAACCGGCACGGCAAAATCCGTATCCGCTGCACACGGAACATAGACCGCGTTTGCATACACCGTATTTTGCAGCTCCCGCAGGCTGACACTTTCCGGCGTCAGCGTGACGGAATCATCCGCATTGCCGCTTCCGAGCTGTTCGACGGCATCCTGCTCTGCAAAGCCGAGAAACACATCCGATTCGCCAAGCTGCACCGGCTTTTGCAGATTCAGACTGCCGTCTTCGCCGCGCACCCCAACCAGATCTTTCGTCTGCACAGGCAGCGTCTCCCGGATGGTCAGCGAATCCTCACCGGTTCCGTTGTCATCCGCCGCAGATTCTGTTTCTGCCGCAGATGTCTCCGCTTTCGGGTTCTCCTCCTGCGTACTGCTGCTGCTGTCCTTCTGTGTGCATCCGCAAAGCAGCAGTGCTGATGCAAACAGAACGCTGGAAATCCTCTGATGCTTCATCATACACCTCACAAAATGTACATTCTGTAAAAACGAAAAACTGTCCGAGTGAAACGAGTGTCAGTTATTTACATTTAGTATATTATTGGTGCAAAATTACAGTAATTCATTTTTAATTATACCACTGTTTAATTTTATTGTCAAGCACTCTGCTGCGTCGGGCGAACTTGACCCGTTCAGAATTCTTCGTCAAACCGCACGTAAAATCGTGGATATTACACATCGTGACCGGAATCTGTCTATCATTTTCAAACAATTGCGCCCTTGCCTTCTCCGCAAAATTCGCATTATTTTGTGATTGTTTCCGCTGCTTCAAACCCGCGGATAATATGCATATTATCGAAAATATACATATCTGCTTGTGATTTCGCCAAGCAAAAAATCCGGAGGCCATTTCAGTCTCCGGATTTCATTCGCAAAATTTGATTAGTCAGCGGGTTGTTTCTTTGCGGCTTTGCGTGCAGCCCGCAGTTCTCTGCGCACACGTTTCTGTGCAGGTTTCCACGCATCGTATGCCGCACAGTACACACGGAAAACGCGGTCTGCGGTCTCCGGCGCGCAGCGCTGTGCATAGAATGTCTCTTCGACTCCGCTGCACAGTTCACTCAGATCCACCTGCAAAAACGCCGCCTTTTCTGCGCAGAGATCGCGTGCCGTCATTGCAGGATCTGCCTTCCACTGTTTCCGCAGCCGCGCAAATGCCGCCTGTACTGCTGCCGCATCCCGCTGCTGCTGATACTTCCGGCGGAAATACTTTTCGCGCAGCATCGGCAGCAGCCATACCAGCACCAGAATCAGCAGAAGCGCCGCTGCAAAAAGAATCAGACCCGAATATTGCAGCGCTGCAATGATATTCCCGCGCCCTTCCCGCGCATGATCTGCCACGCTGCCGGAAGTTGCATCCATCATCGTCCAGCCGTAGCACGGGAGATACACGTCCACAAAGGCGTGTGCGTGTTCGGTCGTAATCGCGTAATCCCAGCTGCTGATGAGCCGGCTGTCCGGTTCGCTCATTGCATAGCCTTCCACATAGCGTACATTCAGCCCGACCGCTCTGCACAGCTCTGCCATCGCACAGGCATACTGATAGCAAACGCCCGTCTTGCTTTCAAACAGGAAGGTCTCGACATTGTCGCCCTGCCGGACCTCGTATTGGAGATCGTAGATATAGTCACCGAATTTCAGGTAATCGCGGATCGCCATTGCCTTATCGTAATCCGAGGTCATACCCTCCGTAAGCTGCTGTGCGAGATTCCGCACCCGTTCCGGCGTCTGCAATTCCACAGACTCCTGATACGCCTGCGCATCATGATAGCTTGTGATCGCCGTCAGAATCGCCCATGTTTCCTCCGTCGTCAGATCATATCCGCCGTCACGGACTGCACGAAGCATCTCCAGATATTCCGCGCTGTCTGTCTGCCGGACAAGCGCCTCGACCGCCGCATTCTGCAAAAGCTGATCGCTCACGTAGTCAATGGCTGTCTCCTGCGCGTAGATCCGCCCTGCCGTATAGCGGAACACCAGACCTGCCTCATTCTGATAAAGCCGCCTGTCTGTCAGATTGTCATTCACGATCTGCGCATCATGCGTATGCAGCGGCGAGGGAACGAGAAAGCCGCCGTATGTCGCAGAACTGATCGTCATCCTGCGCCGGAAGATCGAATAATCCACACTTGTCACCGCAAAATCCTCCAGACCGTATGCCGCAGCAAATGCAGGATCAAGCTGTGCCGCGTGACGAATCGCCATCAGCAGCGCAGAGGGATCGGGTTCATTGGCAATTGTACTGAGCGAACTGTTACGCCCATCGTACTCCGCGAAATGATAGCGCACATCATTTTGCCGCGGCATCCCGTCGTGATCGGATGCATACCATGTATCGTCATCGTAGTGATAATTGGTATAGGTCGCGCCGCGCAGGTTCATCGGTTCATCCGCATCTGCATAAAACAGCGTGCGGTCATAGGACATCTGATTGTATTTGCCGCCGTCAGAAGAATCTGTAAAGGCGCTGATCGCATTCATGAGGTAATCCGAAAACTTCGAGGCATCCAGCAGCGTATCCAGCATGGTACGGTCTGCCTCGACCGTCGGCTTCGGAATCACCAGCACCAGAATGCTCGCTGCTGCAAGGAAAATACCGGCTGCATAAATGAATTTGCCGTCCAGCAGTTCCGGTCTGACCTCTGCCAGCGCGGATTTTTTATCCGGCGCAGTCAGAATGCTCCCGGCATTCGGCTGATAAAGCTGTACGACTTCGCCGTCTTCTGCGTGCGCCTGCCGGCAGTAGATCATGACGGCAAAATAGCATACCAGCAGAATGATGATCGAAGGGACAGGCATATCTTCGTTTTCTTTTGCGTAGATCGCAAACGGAAACAGCATCACGAGGAAAGACATCAGCACACGGTACCGCACAAATGTAAAATAGTACGTCACCGAGGCGATGAAGAACGTAAACAGCAAGAACAGTGCAATGGTAAAGCCGGGATAATCCACCACAAGAACAGACTGCGGTGTCAGAAACCAGACGAAGAAGTCAATGCGGTATGCGGGATCTTCCGGTGCAAAGAATGCACTGTTTTCGCCAAGCTGCATCATCAGCAGCGAGAGCATCAGAAACACCGTGCCGACTGCAACATAAATCGCGCCGCCGATGAAATTATGCTTTTTCACATAGTCAAACAGTTTGAACAGTGCGCTCTGAATCAGCAGAGAAAGGACAATCCACAGCACTGTCAGCTTCGGCGCATAATGATAGAAAATGCCGGAAACGACTGTCACGGCAAAAAGCAGCGGCACACGGCGCGTCTGCAAGAGCCAGCGCAGGATCGGATTGCGCTGTATGACAGATTGCTTTGTCATATCATCACCATAAATCGTAAGGTTTTCGGCAGGAACAGGGCGGTCACATTTCGCCGCCCGCCTGCACCAGATCACGTTCGGCGGTCACAAGCCAGAGCGAGGCGTTCTTCGGCACAGCACAGCGCTCTGCAAGCTGTTCCGGCACAAGCAGATAGAGCAAATCCGGATGCTGTTCCAGATTTGCAGCGTCTTCCGCCTCGCAGCACGCGGTAAAATACAGCAGCACACCGCCGTTTTCCTGCGTGATCTGCGGCGGCAGCAGCGGCAGATGTGCCAGCTTCTCCTGCGCACGGAAGCCGCCCCGCAGCAGCGTCACCGCCTCCACGGCAAGCTGTTCGCCGTTGTCAATTTCCAGACTGCTCCACGCCCCGTGTTCATCCGCATAGCAGAGCTTGCAGGGATAGCCGTATTTCGCACAGAGCATCAAAAAGCCGAGTGCGCTCTCAATGAGCTGCTCCTCAAGGGCAAGCATCTTTCCCAGTTCACCGGCAGGATGCGGCTTGCGGCGGAAATCCAGCACAACAGAAAGCCGCGCCAGTGCAATCGGCTCATCCTGCCGCACCATCAGATGCCGGCGCTTCGAGGAGAGCTTCCAGTTGATGCGCTTGAGCGAATCGCCGGGGATGTAATCGCGGTGATCATAGCCGGGCATGGAGGACGCAGAATAATTCGGGGTAGCATCGGTTTCCTCATCCGCGGCAGCAACCGCCGTCGAAACCGAACGGAACAGATTGCTGTTTGCCTTCTGCTCCGGAATCTCCGGCGTAATCAAAAGCGCATTTTCCGTTTCCTGCTTCAGCCTGAAGCGGAACATGGCAAGATAATCCGAGAGGGTCATCTCCGTCAGGCGGATCTCGCCGCTGCCGCAGAACTGCGGATGCAGCGGAATCTCATAGACCGCCTTGCGCACTGTTCCCATTGAGAGACAGAGCGGCAGGGCATAGGGCGTGAGCTGTGTCCGCTTCTTTTTGCGGTATGCCTGATACGCCCGCCGGTACCGGAGTGCGCCGCCAATGCCTGCCGGTTCAAGCGGCGGTTCTTCCAGCGGTTTGCCCGCCGGATTCAGCGGCATGAAATGCGGATCTGCCACAAGCTGCATCCGCAGAAAAGGCAGCGGCAGCGGTGTATCCTTCTCCAGCGTGATGACCGCAGACACCTGCCGGTTTTTGCCGGCGGTATCCGGACGCAGCGCGAGCGAAACCGTCACACGCTTCCGGATCAGCAGCGTCATGATCAGCGAAGCAAGCGGCATCAGCAGCAAAAATGCAAGCATCATCACGCCAATATCGCCGTCCATGTAAAACATGAACACCAGAGCGATCAGAATTGCGAACAGATACCCCAGCGTCATGACTGTGCGGCAGCCGCCTCCATCGGCACAGGAACATTGCCCAGCACATCGGCAATGACGGCACGGGAATCGCCCTGCACGGATTTGCCCTTCGGGGAGAGAATCAGGCGATGTGCCAGCACTGCTTCCGCCATTTCCTTGACATCATCGGGCGTCACGTAATCTCTGCCGGAGAGGAAGGCATTTGCCTTTGCAGCCTTGTACAGCGCAATCGAACCGCGGGGCGATGCGCCGAGTGTCAGCGATTCATGCGCACGGGTCGCGGCGACAATCCGCAGAATATAGCGCTTGACTGCATCGCTGACAAAAACTGCCTCAACTTTCTCCTGCAATTTCGTGATGTCCTCCGGATGCAGCACCGCTTCTGCGATGTTCTCCAGCGGATTGTGATGTTCGGTGCGCGAGAGGATCATCATTTCCTCATCCTCTGTGGGATAGCCCATACTCACACGCATGAAGAAACGGTCCATCTGTGCTTCCGGCAGATGATACGTGCCGTAGGTCTCGACCGGATTCTGCGTGGCCAGCACCATGAAGGGCTGCGGCAGCTTGTGCGTCACGCCGTCAATCGAAATCTGATGTTCCTCCATGACCTCCAGCAGTGCCGACTGCACCTTCGGAGAAGCACGGTTGATCTCATCCGCGAGCAGGAAATTGCACATGGCAGCACCCGCACGGTATTCCAGTTCAAATGTGGTCTGATTGACCATCGAATATCCGGTGATGTCCGAGGGCATGATGTCCGGCGTAAGCTGAATGCGGTTGAACGAACCGCCGATGGAACGGGAAAGCGCCGCTGCGAGCTGCGTCTTGCCGACACCGGGGACATCCTCGATGAGGATATGACCGTTGCACAGCAGACCTGCAATCACACAGCGGACGACGTTATCTTTACCGACAATGACCTTGCCGATGCTTTCACTGAGCTTCTGAATTTCAGGATTCATACATGAGATTCCTTTCGGGAGATTTGCGGATTGTCGAACACTCCGTCTTTAAATTATAACATATTTGTGCAAAACTTGCAAGCAATTCACAGAATATTCAGATATTCTTGCAAACAAACAGCCGCACCGGCTCTGCACCGATGCGGCATTCTGCTTTTTTTAATTCAGCGGCTTCGCATTCTGACTCACAAACCGGATGTTCTCCTGCGTATAGCCGAACCGGCATTCCGGACAGTGCTTCACGATCTCACCAACCGCAAAATCCATCTTGCCGGCGTGCTTTTTGCCCAGCTTGAAGGGGTAGTCGAATTTGTCGCCGTACTGATCGTGGCAGACCAGAAATACGCTGTCCAGCACACCGTTTGTGCGATGCTCCTTGCGGTACATCAGCACAATATCCTTACTCGGCATGAAGCTCTCGTAATCGCCGTGCTTCATGATGAACGACGGCGTCAGGAGCGTCTGACCGCTTTCCAGCAGCGAACTGCCGCTCTCCTCCGAGATTGTCCGTGCAATCTCATCGGGCGTGCCGTATTTGCGGAAGACTCTCGCATTCGGCACATCGCGCAGCACCTTCATCTGCCGGATGAACTGATACACCGCATACCAGCCGCCCAGTGCCGCCAGCACCATGCCGAAAACCGGCGTGATATATTCGTGATTCTCCCGCACCAGCCTGATCATCCCGCAGACAACCAGAATGCAGAAGCCAAGACCCAGCACACAGACAACTGCCGTCTGAAGATGTTTGCTGCGCACGCGCTTCACAATCTTTTTACCGGTCAGCGCCGCATAATTTCTTGCCATGACCCTCCGTCCTCACTTCTTCGTCGCCTTGATGATCTTCATGCGCGTGAATTCCTCACGTTCCTTGTCCTCCAGTGCATCGGAAATCGTGCGGATGCGCTCCGTGTAGCGCGGAATCAGCACGTTTTTCAGTGCGTTCGCGCGCCGCTGCGTGGCAGAAATCGCCGTGGCAAGCCGGAAAACGCCGCTGTCAACCTCAGCCAGCATCAGCGTCATATCGCGCACCTTCCGGAAGGCGGCATACGCCTCATCGAGCTGCACATTCGTATCGAGAAAGCCATACGGGATGGTAACGCCGGTCTCCTCCGGTCTTGTGATGATCGGGATTTCCACGCCCATGACCGAGCGCGTTTCGATCTTGACCGAACAATCCTCCGGCACCATCTCCGTGAAGCGCCCGACCACGCCGAGCGTAATATTCGCCTCCTGCAATTCCGCATAGGCGGCGGCATAGGTTTTCTCGATTGAGCCGCGCAGTTCCTTTGCGCGGTCCACAAGCTGCATCAGTTCACGGATCAGCACATTGCGCTTGCGGTCCATGAGGTCATAGCCGAGTTTACAGAGTGCCAGCGAGCGCTTTGCCGCCATCAGATTTCCTTTGGTCGGGAATACCTGATCAGCCATTGCCGTTCACCTTTTTCATGAGCGCCTCTGCCGCTTCGGGATCGTAATGCTCGCTCAGAACCTGATCGTCCACGCGGTCAAGCGCAGATTTCGGCAGCAGCGAGAGCAGCGTCCAGCCGAGATCCAGCGTCTCCTCCATGGAGCGGTTCTCATCGAAGCCCTGCGAGAGGAAGCATTTTTCAAAGTATTTGCCAAATTCCAGATACTTGCGGTCAAGGTCGGAAAGCTCCTCCTCACCGATAACCGATGCCAGCGAACGGGCATCCTGCACCTGCGCGTAGGATGCGAAAAGCTGGTTTGCCACGGCAGCGTGATCGGCTCTGGTATAGCCCTCACCGATGCCGTCCTTCATCAGACGGGACAGCGACGGCAGCACGGAGAACGGCGGATAGACACCGCCCTGCTCCAGACCTCTGTCCAGCACGATCTGTCCCTCGGTGATGTAGCCCGTAAGGTCAGGGACAGGGTGCGTGATGTCGTCGTTCGGCATCGTCAGGATCGGGAGCTGCGTCACGCTGCCTTCCGTCCCCTCAATGATGCCTGCACGCTCATACAGCGAGGCAAGATCGGAATAGAGATAGCCCGGGAAGCCCTTTCTGCCCGGAATCTCGCCCTTGGAGGACGAAAACTCACGCAGTGCTTCCGCATACGCCGTCATATCCGTCATGACGACGAGGATGTGCTTGTGCTTTTCGTATGCGAGATACTCCGCCGCAGTCAGTGCGCAGCGCGGGGTGATGATACGCTCCACAATCGGGTCGTTTGCGAGATTCAGGAACATGACGACATTTTGCAGAACGCCGCTCTCGGCAAAGCTGCGGCGGAAGTAATCCGCAACGTCATTCTGGATGCCCATTGCCGCAAACACAACTGCAAATTCCGCGCCCGCATCCTTCGCGATGCGCGCCTGCTGCACGATCTGCACAGCGAGCTTATTGTGAGAAAGACCCGTGCCGGAGAAAATCGGCAGCTTCTGTCCGCGGATCAGCGTCATCAGGCAGTCAATCGAGGAGATGCCGGTCTGGATGTAGTTTCTGGGGTACTGGCGCGAAACCGGATTCAGCGGTGCGCCGTTGATGTCACCGAACTTCTCCGGCACAACTTCGCCCAGACCGTCTGCGGGTCTGCCTGCGCCGGTGAAAACTCTGCCCAGCAGATCGCCGGAAAGCGGCATCTCCATCGGGCGGCCGGTAAACTGTGTGCGTGTATTTGTCAGGGAAAGCCCGTGCGTTCCCTCAAAGACCTGAAGGATCGCCTTGTCGCCTTCCAGCATGGCAACTCTGCCGGTACGCTCCGTGCCGTCATCGAGGACGATGCGCGCCATTTCATCGAACTGCACACCCTCAACGTGATCCAGCACGACCAGCGAGCCGCTGATGCTGTGCAGCCCGAAATATTGTAGGCTCATGCGTTACAGCGCCTCCTTCCTCTGGGCGCGGAGCGCGTCCAGCATTCCGTCAATCTGCTGCGTGAGGGCATCAAAGCGCTCAAGCTGCCGGTTGGGAATATCGTATTTGACCTTGATGACCAGTTCCAGCACACCGCTCTCCCGGATTGCATCCAGCTCAACATGATCGGCAAGCAATTCCTTTGCACGCGCATAAACGTGCAGGATCAGCTCCATCATCTTAAACTGCTTATCCAGCGGGACATAGGTATCCTCTGCGTGATAGGCATTCTGCTGAAGGAAGCCGACGCGGATCAGGCGCGCAATCTCAATGACGAGCTTCTGATCCTCCGGCAGCACATCCGAGCCGATGAGGCGCACGATGTCCATGAGCGACTGCTCCTCTTTCAGCAGCGCACTGATCTGTGTGCGGTACTGGTTGAATTTCGGGTCAACATTGGTTTCGTAGTAAGCACCGAGATCATCCAGATATTCGCTGTAGCTCATATTCCAGTTGATCGCGGGATAGTGTCTTGCGTAAGCGAGCGCCTTGTCGAGTCCCCAGAAGCAGCGCACGAAACGGCGCGTATTCTGTGTGACCGGCTCGGAGAAATCGCTTCCCTGCGGCGAGACCGCGCCGATAACCGTGACAGAGCCTTCTCTGCCGTTGAGGGTCTCGTAAGCACCGGTTCGCTCGTAGAATTCGGACAGACGCGAGGGCAGATATGCCGGATAGCCTTCTTCCGCAGGCATCTCCTCCAGTCTGCCGGAGATCTCACGGAGTGCTTCCGCCCAGCGCGAGGTCGAGTCTGCCATGATTGCGATGTGATAGCCCATATCGCGGTAATATTCCGCCAGCGTGATGCCCGTGTAGATCGACGCTTCACGCGCCGCAACCGGCATATTCGAGGTGTTGGCGATCAGCACGGTGCGCTCCATCAGGGATTTGCCCGTGCGCGGGTCATTCAGGGCGGTGAATTCCTCCAGCACCTGCGTCATCTCGTTGCCGCGCTCGCCGCAGCCGATGTAGACGATGATGTCTGCATCGCACCACTTTGCGATCTGGTGCTGGGTCATGGTTTTGCCCGTACCGAAGCCGCCGGGGATTGCCGCTGTGCCGCCGCGCGCAATCGGGAACAGCGTATCCAGCACACGCTGACCCGTAATCATCGGGCGGGACGGTGCAAGGCGTCTTGCGGCGGGTCTTGCACGGCGGATCGGCCACTTCTGGCAGAGAGTCAGCGAATGGATGCGCCCTGCCTCATCCTCCAGACGGATGATCTCGTCATTGATACGGTATTTGCCGTCTTTCGCAGCAAATACGACCTTGCCGGAGAGATTCGGCGGAACCATGCACAGGTGCAGGATTGCAGAGGTCTCCGGACAGGAGGCATACGCCTCGCCGCCGTGCAGCTCCGTGCCTTCCTTCACCTTGACGCTGACATCATATTCCTTTTCGGTATCGAGAATCGGGACAGCAAGGCCGTCACCGATGAACGCGCCGGAGGCTTCCTCCAGTGCGCGCAGCGGACGCTCAATGCCGTCGAAAATGTTTGTGAGGATGCCCGGACCGAGTGTCACCGACATCGGCGCACCCGTCGGCTCGACCGGCTCACCTGTCTGCAAACCGGATGTGCTTTCGTAGACCTGAACGGTCGTCTCAAGGTCGGTCAGACCGATGACCTCACCGATCAGGCGGCGCTTGCCGACATAGACCATCTCCATCATGGAGAAGACATTGGTATTGCGGATTTTCACAACAGGGCCGTTGACGCTGTAGATAACCGGCTGCTGCATCATTCGTTCCCCCCGTCGATGTTATGATTGCGGTAAAAATTGCGGAGCTGTGCCTGATAGGCTTCATCCAGCGTGTGATTGAAGCAGCGTCTGCCGTCTGCGGAAAGAACGGAGAGTCCGCCCAGCACGATGCTGCGGTCTGCACGGAAGGTACAGGCTGCATCCACCGATTTTGCAAGGCGCTCCTGCAATTCCAGATCTTTTTCGCGCAGCAGAATGACAGCACCCGCCTCCGGCTGCTGTGCCGCGAGGAGCTTTTCGAGCCACGGTGCATAGTCCGCAGAAGCCGTAAAGGCGATGAGCTTTTCGCGCAGCTCAGCAAAGAGCTGCATCAGCAGAGACTGCCTGTGGCTCAGGAAAGCAGTCTTGCCCTGATAGCCGACCTGCGACATCTGCTTCTGATACTTCGCGCTGAGCTTTGCCTTCGCCTCTGCGAGCGCCCGCTCAGATTCCTTCGCGCACTGCGCCTGCGCATTCTGCAAAAGCTGCTGTGCCTGCTGCTCAGCCGCCTCCTTCTTCTGCGCGATTTCGGCGTCTGTGCTGCGGTTCACGGCATCCATGAACTGCGTGAGCTTCTGTTTTGCGTCCATATCAACCTATCCTTACTGTTAAATGTGTATACCGACAGTTTCCGCGAGATAACGGGAAATCGCTGCGGTCATATCCGCGCTGCCGTGGCGGTCTGGGATGACGACCAGCAGCGGGATCGGGATTTGCTCTTTGTATGCCAGTACCTCTGCCTCACAGAGGTCTGCGAGCTTTTGTGTGAGCATGACAACGGCGATGTCCTCTGCGTGCATCGCGCGGCTGAGTGCGGGAAGCAGCTCTGTGCGCGTGTGGACGACCTCGCCCGTGACACCCGCAAGGCGCATTCCCATGAGGGTGTCGGTGTTGTCACTGAGCAGATAGCAGCGCATCAGAACTTGGAGAGGATCATGATCGCGATGAGCAGACCGTAGATCGCAACACCTTCGCCCAGCGCGACGAAGATCAGCGCCTTTGCAAAGGACTTCGGCTCTTCTGCGATTGCACCGATTGCAGCAGGGGCAGCATTGCCGACCGCGATGCCGCAGCCGATCGAACCGATGCCGACTGCCAGTGCAGCTGCCAGATAGCCAAGACCCTGTGCCGTTGCCGAGACAGACGCGGCAGCCTCAGCGGTCTCCTCTGCGGAGACAAAGCCGCCCAGCGGGAACACCACTGCGCAGACCATCACAGCGGCAAATGCGCACAGATTCGTGATCATGGCACGGCGCATGGTCTTGCCGGACTTCTTCTTCGTGATTGCCATGAAAACAGGCAGAGCAAGCAGAACAACGATCAGCAGCGGGAGCAGGATCAGCTCCATGATTTCGATAGCAGACATGGGAAATTACCTCCTGAAAATATGTGGTTGGGATCAGGCAGCCGAATCGGACTGCGGCTGATCGGAAAAGTCGTCAAAGCTGACTGTGACCGGCGTGAACGGTTTTCCGTCGCCGTCGTAGCAGCGGGAGAATACCTCGTAGAATTCCAGACGCAGCACCTGAATGCCGACGATGAGTCCTTCCAGACACATGACAAACAGGTTGCCGATAACAATTGTGATCCACGATTTGTGGTCTTTGCCGATCATATCCGCCAGCAGGAAGACCACGCTCATCAGACCTGCGTGCGAGAACACGAAGCCGCCCACACGAATGAACGAGAGCGTATTCGTGGCGTAGCCGAGCAGGAATTCAAAGCACTCGAAGAAATTGGATGCGATGAAATCACCGATGCCGGGCATTTCGTAATGCTTATGCGCCATCCAGTGACCCAGCGGTTCACGGAAGAACATCAGCAGCAGCGTGATAACCAGCACCGCGGCAAGCACGCCCTTCGGCAGGATCTGCTGTCCCGTAATGATGCCGATGACCAGCATCAGCACTGCACAGAAGAATACCAGACCCGCGATGCCGTTATTGCTGAACACTGCATCTTCAAAGTTCCGGCGCCGCAGCTTCACGATGATGTTGACAAGAATCGAGATAATGATGATCGCCGCGCCGATGCCGACCGCACCGAAGATGATGACATTCGTGTTTTCCATCGCCTTCAGCGGCAGGAAGGGAATCCCGACCTTCTCCCAGAAGGGATCAAGTGCTTCTTCAAAGCCGAAGACCGAACCGTACAGCGCACCGAAAACCGCACTCGAAATGCCGATGCGCTCCATGATTGCGCCGAGTTCAAAGTTTTTCTTCTTGTGGAGGAACAGACCGATCAGCGCAAGCAGGATGCCCTGTCCCAGATCGCCGAACATGATGCCGAACAGCAGCGTGTAGGTAATCGCAACGAAGGTTGTCGGGTTGTAGCCGTTGTAATTCGGCAGACCGTACATCTCCACGAACATCGAGAACGGCTTTGTGAACCAGCCGTTTTTGAGTCTGACCGGCGGCTGCACTCTGGAATCTGCCCACGGCTTTTCGTAGGTGACGCTCAGGTCTTTCACCTTGCCGATGCACTTTCCGAAGGTTTCCTTCTCCGAGACCGGCACATAGCCCATCAGACTGAACTTGTCCTTCATGATAATGCACTGACCGCGCAGCTTGCTGACTTCGCTCTGATATTTCGCACAGCGGTACATCTCTGCAATGAGCGGCGCTTCCGCCTTGTAGATCTCGCTCTGTTCCTTTTCCGACTTTGCGAGAGCGGCTTTCTCCTCTGTCAGCCGGATCTGCAATTCCGCGAGCGCCTGTTCGGGCGTGCCACTGAGATTTTCCGGCAGTTCAAAGCGTTCAAAGAGCAGCCCCTTCATGATCGCATCCACGGAGAGGATGCGCTCCTTTGTTGCGAAATAAAAGCCCCATACATATTCATGCGCGGTATGATACGCCTGAAAAATGAAGCCCTCATCGCTGTAAAAATCGAGCTTTTGCAGATTCTCCTCCGGCATTCTGCCGAAGCGGTAAACGATGTGCCTGCACCTTGTCAGATCACCGAGATCCAGCTCCGAACCTGCGAGGTTCTTCAAGTGAATCGCGACGTTTTCGTAATCGCTGATCTTTTTGCGCGCATTCTCAGCACTCGTCCGCAGATCGTGCAGGCGGTCTGAGATGCGGGCGGTTTCCGCAAGGATTTTCTCCGGCGGCATCGTCTCCGGCATTGCATCCTGTGCGGCGTCCAGCGGAATCTGCCGCAGATCCAGTTCCATCAGCGCACGCAGCGGTTCGGCATAGGGATTATCCCCCGTGCTGCCCGCAGCTTCCTCTGTATTTCCGAGGAGCTTTGCGGCGTTTTCGATGTGGAACACCTTGCTCTGCAAGCAGGCGACGATGGCTTCATTGAGGTGCGGGACTGCGCCGGCTATGCTGACCAGCTCCAGCTTTTCAATGGACAAGATAACACCTCCTGATAGATTATTCCATAATCAGCAGCGACTGCATATACGCCACGGGCTTGCCGTAGCGGATGCCTTCGATGATGGTAATGAGGTTCTCAACTTCAATCCGCGTCAGAACGTGTACGGCGTACAGGCTGACGGCGGCATGGCTGGAAAAATGCAGCGCCCTGCGGGCAGTACGCCAGCGGAGTGTCTGCATGGCGTGTTCCAGCCGGATAAATTCGGGCTGATCAGACAGCGCAGTAATGTCACTGAGCAGTCTGCCGTAGCGCGTGGTACGCAGCACGGCAATGAACGCAGCCAGATCCGGTGCGGCATAAAGCTCCTCGCAGACGCGCTTTGGCAGCCTTCCGGGAATGGGAAGCATCATGCTGCGCAGTGTCTCGACGTCTGCCGAAAAAACGCGCTTCAGCCGGTAGGCATTGATGAGATTGATGAGATCGACCTGTTCTGCAATCAATCCCTTGAGGGCATCGAGGTCGCTGCCCTTCAGGGTCTGCTCCGCTTCTTTGAGGATGCGTTCGAGGCAGCAGGCACGCAGCGCGATTTCACAGGCAGTGAAGTCCCGCGGTGTACCGTCCGGCTGCAAGTGCTTTTTCAGCACCTCTTTGTAAGGCGTCTGCGCACAGGCTTCCAGCAGCTCCCTTGCATTTTCTGCGCGGGCGAGAATGCCGGTATCAAATCCCAGATGCGGTGCAACGGAAGCATCCATCGCGGAAATGTAAGCCTGCGCACCGCCGGGCATGAGCTGAAGTTTCCTGATCAGCTCGCGGATCTCATAATCATAAATAAAGAAGCGGAAAAAGGGCGTATTCTGCAAATGTTCCAGCGCACAGAAATGCAGACACTGTGTAAACAGGCTGCGGCGCAGCAGCATTTCCAGATAACCGCGGTGCGTGATCGCAGGATCGAGGCTGCGCAGCAATTCGCCGTAAGCCGGTGTCTCCTTGAGATACGCAACGATTTCCGCAACGGAATGCATATTCAGCAGGTCGCGGTAATCTGCGGGGAGCAGCCTCTGACCGTAAGCAGTCCGGATGGCAGCGGCTGTCGCCTGATGATTCTTCGGCATGGCAGATCAAGCCTCCGCATCCCGCAGAGTCTCCGCAAAGAGCGTCTCCAGCAGGGCATCATGCTGAGCCGCAAACTGCTTCGTGACCGCCTCGGAGCGGCTGTCATACTCTCCGCGCACGGCAGCGATCTTCTGTTCACTTTCAGAGCGGAGCTGCTCCTCCAGTTCTATGATCGCATCACGGGTCTGATGCCGCGACGCCTGCCGGATCGCGGATGCCTGTTTGCGGGCATCTTTCAGAAGCCGGTCAGCTTCCAGCTCCGAGACACGCAGGCGGTCTTCCACACTCGCATCGAGTTCCAGAATCCTGCGGATTGTCTGATCCATTATTCAGTTCCCTCCTATTCGGGAAAGATTGTGCAAACTGGCCAAATTCAATCGGAATTTGGCGGTTCATTCCCCTTGAATTTCAGAAATCTGCACAAAGCACGATCATCTGAAATACAGAAACATTATACTCCATCTGCGCCCGAAAGTCAAGTCAAAGTGACAAATTTAATTGATCCGCAATGTCTGCTGCTGCCGTTGCAATTCCCCTGAAAGTGTGCTATAATAAATCCGTATACTATTTTGTTTTGTAAAGGAGATGTCCGCCGTGCCGATGTCCTATCCGCTTCGACTGCGCATTGCCGCAGAGAACCGTAAAATTGCCCGTTCCGGTGCTTATAACTGCGCAGACGGGAAAACTGTCACACTGCCCGAAAACGGTGCTGCCCTCGCCCGCAAAACCCTTCTGCTGATGCCTGAAACGCTGCCGGATGCATCCCGCGCAGTTCCCTTCCGCATCTCGGAAAATCTGCGCGCCTGCGATACGATTTCTGCGGTGCTTTCCCTGCGGGAAGAAGGCGTTTCCGGCGAGATCATCGCGCTGAATTTTGCAAATGCCATGTTCGCAGGCGGCGGCTACCGGCTGGGCGGCGATGCGCAGGAGGAAAGCCTGTGCCGCTGTTCGCTGCTGTACTACGCGCTGCTGCCGCACGGCGAATATTACTGGAAACACCGTCTGCGCCCCTCCCCGCTTTACAGCAGCCGGATGCTCCTCTCCCCCGATGTTCCCGTCATCCGGCGCATGGACGGCACATTGCTCGAAACGCCGCAGATGTGTACGTTCCTTACCAGCGCCGCCGTCAACCGCTACTACGCGAAATGCCTGTTCATCCGCGAGAAAACCATCACCGCCGCTATGCAGGAACGCATTGACGGCTTCATCTGCGCAATGGCAAAGCGCAAGCCCGCCGCCGTTGTACTGGGTGCATTCGGCTGCGGAATGTTCGGCAACCGCCGCGAAACCGTCCTGCCGATGATCGAAAATGCCGTCAACCGCTGGCTGCCGCAGGAAACTGCCGTCGTCTACGCAGCGCCCTCCGGCAAACCGTAATCCGCCGCGAAAGGAGAATCCACCCTATGCTGCATCTGATCCTCGGACCTGCGGGCAGCGGAAAATCCGAAACCATGATCGGGAAAATCCGCTCCGCCGCCGATGCCGGTGCTGCCGTCCGGACGCTCGTGCCGGAACCGTTTGCATTCACCTACGATAAACGGCTTTATGCCGCCCTCGGCGCTGCGGATTTCAATTTGCTGACGACCGGCAGCTTCCGCAGTCTGACTGCGGAGATTCTCGAACAAATCGGAGAAGACCCCCGCGATGCCGCTGACGACGTTGCAAAAACAGCCGTGCTGCACGGTCTGCTGCGCGAATGTGCCGCAAACCGTTCGCTGCATTTTTTCCGGCGGCAGGCGGATAAGGCCGGCTTTCTGCCGCTCATCGCCGCACAGCTCGATGAACTGATGCAGTCCGGCACATCCCCCGAACAGCTTGCTGATGCAGCCGCAAAACTCACCGGTTCGCTTCAGGATAAACTCACAGACATCATGAAGCTCTATGCCGATTATCTTGCAGAACTGGAAAAACGCGGTCTGCGCGATGCCCTCTGCGATACACAGCGTGCGGCGCAGGCAGCAGACAGTTCCGGATTTCTCGCAGGCACGCACATTTTCCTCGATGAGTTTGAGTCTTTCACCGGTGATCAGTATGCGCTGCTCAGCGTGATGCTCCGCGATGCAGCCGATGTCTGGATTGCCATGCGCACAGATAATCCCGATGCGCCCGCCTATACGCGCTTCGATGCCGTCAATCTCACGCTGCGCAAACTGCGCCGCATTGCGCGGGAACAGGGGCAGCCTGAGGAGATTCTGCTGCTGCATGAGCAGCCCCGTTTCGCAGATGCCTCGCTCGCATTCCTGAGCGCACATCTCTTTGAGCCGGTCAAAGTGCAGTTTGAGGGCGCACCCGCAGTTCACATTACAGAGGCGCGTGATGCCACGCTGGAAGCCGAATTCTGCGCGGCACAGATCCGGCAGCTTCTGATGCAGGCGCGCTGCAAAGCCGGTGACATCATGGTCGTCATGCACGATCTTGCCGATTACGGTTCCTTGCTGGAGGCGGCATTCCGGCGGTATGACATCCCCTATTTTATGGATCAGCGCCGCAGCGTTCTGCATACAGCGGTGATGAAGCTGCCGCTCTGCCTGCTCGCCCTGATGCAGCGTTCAGCATCGGATGACATTCTCACCCTGCTGAAGACGCAGCTCAGCCCGCTGCATCCGGCGGAAGCTGCACAGCTCGAAAACTACGCATATACGTGGGACATTGAAGGCGATAGCTGGGATGTCCCCTTTGCACCGGAAACCGATCCGGAAGGCATCTGCGAAAGCATCCGGCAAAAGCTCATGACCCCGCTGCTGGATATGCGCGGACGTCTGCGGAAATACGATCCCGAAACACGCACCGGCGCACAGCTCTGCGAATTGCTCTACCGCTGCATGGAGGATATGGGAGTACAGCTCCGCATCGGCGGACTGGCAGAGCATCTCAAGGCGCAGGACGGTGATCCTGCTGCCATGACCGTTTACGTGCAGGCGGATGCGGGCATCCAGGGTGCGCGTGCAATCCGCCGTCTCTGGAACCGCTTTACGGAATTGCTGGATGCACTGCATACTGCCCTCAGCGATGTCCGGATGTCCCCTGAACAGCTTGCCGATCTCATGACGGCGGTGCTGCGTGCAGATCAGATTCCTGTACCGCCGCAGACACTGGATGCCGTCACCGTGCAGAGTGCTGCGGAAGCGCGTTTTGATAAACCGAAAATCCTGTTTGTGCTGGGCGTCAATGACGGCAAATTTCCGGCAGACATCCATGCGGGCGGCTGCTTCTCCGAGTCTGAGCGGGATCTGCTGGCGGAAAGCGGCGTGGAACTGGCACGCTCCGTGCGGGAACTCTGCGCTGATGAACAGCTCATCGTCTATAAGACACTCTCTGCGGCATCAGAAGCGCTCTGGCTCTGTTATCCGCTGGCAGATGAGAGCGGCAAACATCTCTCGCCCTCGCCGCTGCTGGAAAGTGTGCGGCGGCTGTTTCCGCGTCTGCGGGTGAATTCCGCAGCGGAAATGGGTACAGCTTTTTACGTCTCGACCAAAGCGGCGGCATACTACAGTTTCGTGCAGGATTACAGCATCTCCGCCGCAGACCGGAATACCGTACAGGAAATGCTGCGCCGGATGCCGGAGGAAGCCCAGCGCATGAAGCGTCTGGAAAACCGGCAGGACATCGACCGTCTGCGCATCACAGACCGTGCGCTGATGCGGCGTCTGACGGGCAATACGCTGAAGGTTTCGGCATCGCAGCTTGAACAGACCATCGAATGCCCGTTCAAGGGCTTCTGCGCATACGGTCTGCGGCTCTACCGCCGGCAGAAGCAGACACTCAGTGCGCGTACCGGCGGCAATCTCGTGCATTCCTGCATGGAACGGCTGTTCAAGGAACATCCGCAGCGGGAGGATTATCTCGCACTGACCCCTGCACAGCTCAAAGCCCATGCCAGACAGTGTGCGGCAGACTTTTTACAGCAAGATCTCGGCGGCAGACGCGGCAAGACAAGACGTTTCCTGCGGCAGTATGCGCGCATCACCGAACGCATGACGGATCTGCTGCTGCATACACAGCAGGAACTGGCGCAGGCAGAGTTTACGCCGGACCGTTCAGAACTGGTCATCGGGCGGCTGGGCGATGAAACCGGTACTGCCCCCTATACGCTCTCTCTGCCCGGCGGCATGACGCTCGTGCTGAGCGGCAAGATTGACCGTGTAGACATTGCGCAGCAGGACGGCGAACAGTATCTGCGCATTGTCGATTACAAGACCGGCAGAAAGGAATTCCGGCTTGCAGACATCTACTACGGGCTGAATCTGCAAATGCTGCTGTATCTCTTTGCGCTGCTGGATGACGGCAGAGACTATCCCGATGCAAAAGCGGCGGGCGTTTTGTATATGCCGGCTGGTTCTCCTTCGATGCGGGAACGCGGCGATACACAATCGCTGACGGAACATATCAGCAATTACTTCCGGATGCACGGCATGGTGCTGCTGGACCGCGGTATCCTCACGAAAATGGAACGGGAACTGGCAGGTGTGTACATCCCCGCGGCACGCGCTGCGGATGATCCCGGCGAAGGCGAACTGCATCTTGTCAGCAACAAAAATGTCTTCACGCAGGAACAGCTTGCGCGGCTGCGGCTTCATGTGGAGGGCATTGTGCGGGAAAGCGCCGCGCTGTATGCAGAAGGCAATGTTTCCCCCAGACCCATGCGCCGCAAGGAACGGGAACAGCAGGAAACCGGTACAACTGCCGATTTCTACGCAAATGCGTGTGATTACTGCGACTACCGGAGCATCTGCGGTATCACCGATCCGGATGCAGCCTGCTTCCGGCTGCCCGCATACAGCGCGGAAGGTTCTGCACGGGCAATGCGCGCCATTATGGAGGGCAGAACCGCAGACGATGAGGCGGAAGGAAAGGAGGCTGCATCCGGATGATGACCTGTTCTCAGACAACAGATGCACTCCGCTCCATCAAAGGCTGGCGGCTGACAGCAAGTTTCTCCGTCGGCGGATTCCTGTGGGTCAGCTTTTCCAGACGCGAACCGCACCGGTTTCTGTGCATCTCCGCGCAGAAAATCACAGTCGCGGACTGCATCCGCGGCACGGTCACGGAATGCGATGCGGTGTATGATGAGGAAGCGCTGATCGCATACAGCGATGCGTTTCCGGAGGAGGAAACCGTGCTTGCCGGAGAATACGGCGGCAGTCTGCCGGATGATTCCGGTCACGGCGAACAGATCATAACCACAGCACTGCCGGACGGATTATCCGCCATCTCATTCCGGACGGCGGACGGCGAAAGCATTCTGTTTTACCTGTGCTATCCGGCGTATATCTGCGGTTTTTCGCCGGACGGCAATGCAATGATCCTCGCGGACGACGGCGGCGTCTATGTTCTTGCGCGGGAGACAAATCCGGAAGGAGGCGCGGCAAATGCTGCGGATTGATCCAAGTCTCACAGAAGATCAGCAGAAGGCAGTCGCGGCACGCGGGGCATCGGTCTCGGTGAGTGCGGCTGCGGGCAGCGGCAAGACCAAAGTGCTGGTGGAACGTCTGATCGGCATAATCACAGATGAAGAACATCCCAGCCCCGCAGACCGGCTGGTTGTCGTGACCTTCACGAACGATGCCGCATCCGAAGTGCGAAGCAGACTCAGCATTGCACTGAGCAAACAGCTCCTCGAAGATCCGGATAATGCATGGCTGCGCGAACAGCAGACGCATCTGAAAAGTGCGCACATCTCGACCATTCACAGCTTTTGCTTTGATCTGCTGCGGCAGCAGTTTGCCGCGCTTGATATTTCCGCCGGATTCCGCGTCATGGATGACACGGAGGAAGCGGAACTGCGCCGCAAAACTGCGGAGGAAGTCGCGGAGGCAATGGTGCAGGCGGCAGAAACCGATCCGGAGGCAGCGGCACGTCTCAGATGCCTCTCCGATGCCTTCTGCGGCACGGATGACAGCGCCCTGCTCGAACTGCTGGAAGCGCTGTATGAAATCATCGCGACCGTTCCCTTCGGGGAGCAAATGCTGCCGCGGTTTGCGCAGGAGGCTGCATCCGGCAAAATGCTCGCAGATGCCATGCAGGAATTCTGCGGGCAGATTGCAGAATGCGAAACCGTTTATGCACAGGCACAGGCGCTCTTTGACAGCGTCGTGGCAGAAAAGCGCGCGGAGAAAGAGGCGAAGGCTGCCAAATCCGGACGCGCCGTCAAGCCCTATGAGCCGCCGAAATCCTACGATGTCCTCTGCGCGGAATCCCGCGGCATCGGGCGGGTGCTGGAAGCGGCAAAAACCGGCGATCCGGAACGCACCTGCAAGGCACTCAATGCGCTCTCGTTCGGGCGGTTTTCTCCCGGCAGCGATGCACGCGCCAGACAAAGCGGTGCGCTGCGGGCATTCGGAAAACAAATGGCGGCAAATCTGCAAAAAAAATGGCGCATCCCGCTGGAATATGCACAGCAGGATTGCGCACGGCACGCAGAATTGCTCACGGCACTGATCCAGCCGCTGCATGAATTCTCGGAGCGCCTCGATGCCCATAAGCGCGAGCGCAGCGCCCTCGGCTTCGGGGATGCAATGCGCTGCACGCTGCATCTGCTGGCAGAACAGGCAGCGGACGGCAGCATCCGGAAAACAGCCCTTGCAGAAACACTCTCGCAGCAGTATTCCTACATCATGATCGACGAATTTCAGGATGCGGACGGTCAGCAGGATCTCATCTTCCGGATGCTCTCGCACGGCGGTGACGCGCAGCATTACGGCGATAATCTGTTCTTCGTCGGAGACAGCAAACAGTGCATCTACCGCTTCCGCAACGCAAATCCGCGCATTTTCTATGAGGCGCTGCAAAGCGGCGCGCCCTATCGCACGGCAATGCTGACGGAGAACACCCGCATCGACCTGAACCGTAATTTCCGCAGCGCACAGGAGGTTGTGGATTTCGTCAACTGCATCTTCTCCGGTCTGATGTCGGAGCGCGTGGGCGAAGTGGATTACGACGAACGGCAGGCACTCGTGCGCGGCGCGGCATATCCCGATGGAGACCGCCCCGCAGAGCTGCTCCTCTTTGAGGAGGCGGAAGACAATCCGCAGACCGAACCCGATCTGGTCGCGGCACGGATCCGGATGCATCTGGATCTCGGCACACCCGTCAAAGACCGCGAGACCGGTGTGCAGCGCCCCTGCAAACCCGGTGATTTCATGATCCTGCTGCGCAAAAAAAGCAAGCTGGAAGCATTCGCATCCGCACTGACGCGCGCGGAGATTCCGGTCTGCTCCGTGGTGCAGCAAAGCTATCTGAATGCACCGGAAATCCTGCTGCTGCTGGCAATTCTGCGGGCGGCGGATAATCCCCTGCTGGATGTACCGGTCGCGGCAGCAATGCTCTCCCCGATGATGGGCTTCACCCTCGATGAAGTCACGCAGATCCGGCTCAGCGGCGAACGGCGCGGGCTGTACCGCTCCATGCTGCACATCACACAGACGCCGGAAAGCGCATCGCCGGAACTGACCGTAAAATGCACGCATTTCCTGCAATTTCTGGAATCCATGCGGCTCTGCGCGGCAATGGAAACGCCTGAACAGCTCATCCGGCGCATCTACCTCTGTACAGATTTTCTCGGTCTGATGCAGATGACAGAAGGCGGCGAGCAGAAAAAGGCGAATCTGCGCGCTTTGGTAACATACGCACGCAAATTTGAGGAGAACCGCGGCGGCGGGCTGTCGGCATTTCTGCGGTATATCGACGCGATGATCAGCCGCAGTCAGGATCTCGACGGCGGCGGCATTCCGGCTGTCTCAGAGGATGTCGTGCAGATCAAAACCATTCACGGCTCAAAGGGGCTGGAAGCGCCGTTTGTGATTCTCGCAGACGCCTCCACCGGATTCAGCACCGCAGACCGCCGGAAAATGTATCAGTTTCACGCAGATAAGGGGCTCGGCTTCCGCCTGCAAGACCCCGAATCGCTGACACGCGGCAGTTCGCTTGCGTATATGGCGATCAGTGCGCAGAATATCCGCGAATCCGTCAGTGAGGAGCTGCGGCTGCTGTACGTCGCGCTCACCCGCGCCCGCGAACGGCTCATTCTGCCGATTTCACTGAAGGGCATCGCCGCAAAAGCAAAACAGTGGGCGGAAATACAGGCTGCGGGCGGTGCAGCCGGCAAATTGCTTGCAGGCAGCGCGGGTTCACACGCAGACTGGCTGCTGATGCCGCTGATCCGCAATCAGGCAGGCGAACTGCTCCGCAGAACCCTCGATATTGAGGTTGAAAAAGATCCCGGTCTGCCGCAGATCCGCATGGTTACGGAAGTCATTGCGCCGCCTGATGCACCCGCTCAGGAAACCGCAGCGCATACATCCGTGCAGGCTGCCCCGCCCCCGACGGTTGAACGGCATCTGCTGGAGAAACAGTGCGCATGGCAATACGAAAGTGCAGGTGCGCATCTGACGGCGAAATACGGCGTCTCCGAACTGGCGAAATCCGATGACATCTCCGCGCCGCTGCGCAGACCGCTCTTTGTGCGGGAAAACCACGGCAGACTCTCCGGCGCAGAACGCGGCACAGCGCTGCACACCTTCCTGCAATATGCCAATTTTGCCGCTGCCGCGCAGGATCTCAGCGCAGAAATTGCCCATGTGCGCCGCCGCGGACGTCTCACGGAAAAACAGGCAGAAGCGGTTCGGGCGAGCAATATCGCGGCATTTTTCACGTCTCCGCTGTATGCGCGGACTGCGGCTGCAAAACAGATCTGGCGGGAGAAAAAGTTTATCGTCCGGCTCAGCGACCTGCATCTCAGCGGCTCACTGGCACAGCTTGGCGCAGATTACGCCGGCACAGAAGGTATGCTGACCGGTATCATGGATCTGGTTTTTGAGGAGGCAGACGGGCTGGTACTCGTGGACTACAAAACCGACCGTGTGCAGAACGGCGCACAGCTTCTGGAACAGTACACCGAACAAATCCGGCTTTATGCGGGCGCGCTGCGCCTGATCACAGGAAAACGGATCAAGGAATGCTTCCTGTATTCCCTGCATCTGAATCAGACCGTGCCGGTTGCAATCTGACACGGAATCCATCAGGAGGTATCTCATGAACAGCGAAATGGAAAAGCTCTATCAGGCAATTGAAAAGGCACATACCATCGTATTTTTCGGAGGAGCAGGCGTCTCGACGGAAAGCGGCATTCCCGATTTCCGCAGCGTGGACGGTCTGTACAATCAGCAGTATGATTACCCGCCGGAGACCATCCTCAGCCACAGCTTTTTCCTGCGGCACACGGATGAATTCTACCGCTTCTACCGCGCAAAAATGCTCGCGCTGGATGCACAGCCCAACGCCGCCCACAAGAAGCTTGCACAGTGGGAGACAGCCGGCAAGCTCAATGCCGTCGTGACGCAGAATATCGACGGCCTGCACCAGAAGGCGGGCAGCAGGAAGGTTCTGGAGCTGCATGGCAGCGTCCTGCGCAATACCTGCATGGACTGCGGCAAAAAGCATGATGTTACGGCAATTTCCGAAAGCAAAGGTCTCCCGCGCTGCGAATGCGGCGGGCTCATCAAGCCCGATGTGGTGCTGTATGAGGAATCGCTGGACAACGATGTCATGGATGAGGCAATCCGCTGCATCCGGGAAGCGGATATGATGATCATTGGCGGCACATCGCTGGCGGTTTACCCCGCAGCCGGACTCATCCACTATTTCCGCGGCAATACCCTCGCGCTCATCAACCGCGATGAGACCCCGCTGGACAGCCGCGCCGATATTGTGGTACACGGCAAGATCGGAGAGGTCTTCTCGCAGATGCCCTGACCGGTACACAAAACAGCACGCCCCCGAATCCTGCAAAGCAGCGGATCCGGGGGCGTTTTTTGGGCTAATGACAATTTAGGTGGTTTTCAGCTGATCTTATTTGTAATATAAAATAAGGAATCGCTGCGCGATGCTATTTTGGAATGGGCGCCTCTATCGCAGGCGCCCAAGCCCCCGAG
>DGVV01000089.1 GCA_002395085.1 Ruminococcus sp. UBA4275
TTTGACAAATCATGTGTAACCACATGAAAAGTTACATACCCTTATATTTTTCAGGAGAACCGATATGTTCAAGATCGCAATTTACGGCAAGGGCGGCATCGGCAAATCGACGATCGCCTGCAATCTCTCTGCGGCACTCGCTGCACAGGGTCTCTCCGTCATGCAGATCGGCTGCGACCCGAAAGCCGATTCCACTGCACTCCTGCGCGGCGGCGCACGCATCCCGACCGTGCTGCAATGCGAGCGCGAAAAAGGCAGCAGCATCGCACTTTCTGATATTGTTTACGAAGGTGCAGGCGGTGTCCGGTGCGTGGAAGCAGGCGGACCCCAGCCGGGGCTTGGCTGCGCCGGACGCGGCATCATCAATGCACTCGAAACCCTCAGGCGCCTCGGTGCATACGAGCTGTATCAGCCCGATGCCGTCATCTACGATGTCCTCGGTGATGTCGTCTGCGGCGGCTTCTCGATGCCTATGCGCAGCGGCTATGCGGATAAAGTGTTCGTGGTCACATCCGGCGAGAAAATGGCGAAATACGCCGCCGGCAACATCTGCATGGCGGTTGAACACTTCAAAGGGCGCGGCTATGCAACGCTCGGCGGCATCATCCTCAACCGCAGGAATGTCGAAAATGAGGACGCGGAAGCGGAGTCGCTGGCGGCAGATTTCAGCACGCAGATCATCGGCAGGATTGACCGCAGCGCCGACATCACCGATGCCGAAAAGCACGACTGCCCTGTCATCACACGATGTCCGGACTGTGCTGCATCGCAGCAGCTTCTCGCGCTTGCAGATGCAATCCGCACTGCCTGCGGAGGTTGACGCCATGCAGCAGGTCAAATACGAAAAGCCGCGCAGCATCGCCATTTCCGATGCGAATAAGGCGGCATTCTTCCCGTCCGGTCTGGAGTACAATCCCCCTGCGCGCGGTACGTGGAATATCGTTCACACGGGAATGCTCATCCCCGGCGCGCATCAGATCTATGCCTGCGCACAGGGCTGCCTGCGCGGTGTCATCCTGACCGCCGCAGAGATGAACGCCCTCGACCGCATGAGCTGGATCTCGGTCTCGGAGCAGGATATGTACGACGGCTCTCTCGAATACGACATCATCGACGGCTGCGCGGAAATCCTCCGCAAGCTGCCTTACCAGCCGCGCGTGATTCTGCTGTTCCTGAGCTGCATCCACCTCTTTGCGGGCGTGGATTTTGAGATGATCCTGCGCGAGCTGCGGATGCAGTTCCCCGAAATCGTCTTCGTGGACTGCTACATGACCCCGACCATGCGGCAGACCGTCGCGCCTGCGGTGCTGCTGGCAACGCGGCTGTACGATCCGCTGGAGGCACGGCAGACCGACCCGAAAGCGGTTTGTATCCTCGGAAATGACCGCCCGACCGATCCCGACTGCGAAATGCTGCGGGTTCTGCGCGAAAACGGCTTCACGCTGCACGATCTCACGCTCTGCGAAACCTACGAGGACTATCAGCGCATTGCGGAAAGCGCACTCAGCATCACCTATACGCCGGTTGCACAGCGCGCGGGCGAGGATTTGCAGGCACGGCTCGGCATTCCGGCGCTGCATCTGCCGGTGAGCTTCGATTATAACGAAATTGCGGCAAATCTGCAAAGGCTCTGCGATGCGCTGCACGTTTCCTGTCCCGATCTCAGCGCCGGCATTGCCGCCGCAGATGCCGCGCTCGATGCCGCACACGCGGTCATCGGGGATACGGCTGTCGCAATCGACTTCACTGCCGTAACCCGTCCCTTTGAGCTGGCAAAATTGCTCGTACAGCACGGTTTCCGCGTATCTGCTGTCATTGCAGATGCCTGCGGCGAGGACGGCAATGCCTTTGACTGGCTGCGGGAGCATTCTCCGGAGCTGCAAATCTATCAGGCGGTCAATGTCAATATGCTGCATCTCCATACAGAACCGCATGAGCCGGTTCTGGCAATCGGGCAGAAGGCAGCACATTATTTCGCAACCGATCACTTTGTCAATATCGTCATAAACGGCGGCTATTACGGCTTCGCGGGCATCGCAAAGCTGGCTGCCCTCATGACAGATGCGTTCCGGATCCCGAAAGACCGCAAGACGGTTCTGCGGCACAAGGGCATCGGCTGCGCATCCTGCCTGATGTGAGGAGGCGGACGTATGAAAAATGTTTCGCGGATTATCCCGTGCTATGCGGCAGATACCGCCGGCGTCTGCTCCGCGCTCTACGAACTCGGCGGCATGACCGTCGTGCATGACGCTTCCGGCTGCAATTCCACCTACGCCACGCACGATGAGCCCCGCTGGGTCGATATGCAGTCCATGATCTACATTTCCGCGCTCACAGAGCTGGACGCGATCATGGGCGACGACGAAAAATTCATCGCGGATGTGACCGCCGCCGCACACGATCAGCAGCCGGCGTTCATCACGATCTGCGGCTCTCCCATGCCGATGATGACCGGCTTTGATTTTGACGCTGCTGCTGCGGAAATCGAAGCGCGCACCGGCATCCGCACGCTTGCCATGCACACGAACGGTACGCGCTCCTATGTCGAGGGCGCATCGGAAGCATTCGGCGCAATCGTGCGCGAATATGTGAAAGATCAGCCGAAAGCAGACGGCATCGGCGTGAACATTCTCGGCGCGACGCCGCTCGATTTCGGCATCAGCGGCGCGGTCGAAAGCATCCGGCAATGGCTCGCGGACTGCGGCTTCACGATGGTCTCCTGCTTTGCTATGGGCGATTCCCTCACGGACATTGCACGCGCGGCGGCGGCACGGGTCAATCTCGTGATCTCCGCAAGCGGACTTGCCGCTGCGCAGTATCTCAAAGAGACATTCGGCATTCCGTATGTATGCGGCGTGCCGGTCGGCACGTTTTTTTCCGGGATTCTGGCGAACGCACTCCGCCTTGCCGTACAGAAGGACGCCGATCTCAAGCCCTGCATTCACCGCGGCTTCAGAGGCAGAAAAGTCGCTGTGATCGGAGATGCGGTCTATGCGGGATCGCTCGCAACGGCACTCATCTCCTGCGATGCACGGGTCATCTGCCCGCTGCCCGACGGCGGTCTGCTGCCGGAGGACACATTCAACAGCCATGCCGCCGCTGAGGAGGACATTGAAGCTGTACTCGCCGCATGGCAGCCGGAATTTGTGCTGGCAGATCCGCTGTATCAGGCGATTCTGCCGGCGGGTGCAAAGCTCATCCCGTTCCCGCATTACGCATTTTCCGGCAGATGCTTTGACAAGACGATTCCCGACTGGACTGCGGCAAAATTCGATGCCTGCGGGATCAAAAAACAAATCATGAACGGAGAAACACTATGATAAAGGTGGCAATTTACGGCAAGGGCGGCATCGGCAAATCAACCTGCACCGCCAATCTCGCCGCGGCGTTTGCGACACTCGGCAAGCGCGTCATCCAGATCGGCTGCGACCCCAAAGCCGATTCTACGATCAATCTGCTGGGCGGCACACCGGTCACGCCGGTCATGGACTATCTGCGGACGCATGACGACGACCCCGACACCGTGGAAGCCATCTCGGAGACCGGCTTCGGCGGCATCCTCTGCATCGAAACCGGCGGCCCGACACCGGGTCTCGGCTGCGCGGGGCGCGGCATCATCACAACCTTCAATCTGCTGGAACAGCTCGAACTGTTTGAGCAGCATCAGCCGGATGTCGTGCTGTACGATGTCCTCGGTGATGTGGTCTGCGGCGGCTTTGCTGCACCCATCCGCGAGGGCTACGCAGAACACGTTCTGATTGTCACATCGGGCGAGAAAATGGCGCTCTATGCCGCAAACAATATCCGCAATGCCGTCAATAATTTCGCTGACCGCAGCTACGCCAAGGTGCGCGGCGTCATCATGAACCGCAGAAACGTGGAAGGCGAGGAAGAAAAGGTACGTGCCTTCGCGGATTCCGCGGGGCTGGAGATCGTCGCGGACATTCCCCGCTCGGATGACATCATCCGCTGTGAGGATATGGGCAAGACCGTCATTGAGGGCGCGCCGGACTGCGAAGCTGCAAAGCGTTTTCTGGCACTGGCGCAGAAGCTCATCGACGAGGAAACAACATCCGCACCGTAACGGAGGACTCATGGCTCAGACTGCATACTATATTACTGCGGCGGAACTCGCCGCAAGGGGACAGGCGGATATTCCGCATGAGCTGCTCTCGGCAAAACACTTCATCTACAGCTCTCCCGCCACCCTCGATTTCAATTCCCCCGGCGCAAAGGGATTCGGTGTCAAGCGCGCCGGACTTGTCATTCCGGAATCGGTCATGCTGCTGGTCGCGCCGGGCTGCTGCGGCAGAAATACCGCATTGCTCGACGAACTCGGCTACAGCGAGCGCTTCTTCTATCTCATGCTCGATGACACCGACATCGTGACGGGGCGCTATCTCACGAAAATCCCGAAAGCCTGCGCGGAGATCGCGGCGGAGCTGGACAAGAAACCCTCTGCAATCATGATCTGCGTGACCTGCGTGGACGCACTCCTCGGCACGGATATGGAACGGGTCTGCCGGAGCAGCACCGAAGCTGCCGGCGTACCCGCTGTGCCGGCGTATATGTACGCGCTGACCCGCGAAAAACGTCTGCCGCCGATGGCGCTTGCCCGCAAGTCAATCTATTCGCTGCTCGAAAAGCAGCCGCGCAAATCCGATGAATGCGCCATTATGGGCTATTTCTCCGCGCTCGAAGACGGCTGCGAAATCTATGATCTGCTGCGCGGTGCGGGCATCAGAAAAATCCATGAGATCGGGCGATGTCAGACCTTCGCGGAGTACCGCGAAATCTCCCGCGCGAATTTCAGCATCGTGCTGAACGCAGAAGCGCGCTATGCCGCACAGGATATGGAGAAAAATCTCGGCATCCCGTTCATTGAGCTGGTGCGGCTGTTCCGCATCGACAAGATCCGCAATCAGTACCGCGGACTCGGACAGGCAATCGGCGTGACCTTCGACGATGCGCCTTATTATGAGGAAGCCGCGGCGGCAATCGCGGCGCTGAAGCAGCAGTACGGCGATCTGCATTTCGCAGTCGGGGAGTGCATGAACGCGGACAGCTTTGAACTCGCACTCGCCCTCACGGAATACGGCTTCCATGTCTCGGAAATCTACGGCACGATCGGTGAACGGAACTTCATTTTCCTGAAAAAGCTCGCGGAACTGTCGCCGGAAACGCGCATCTTCTCGAATCTCTCCCCGACCATGCTCAATTACTGCCGCGAGACCGAAATCGACGCGGTGATCGGCGCCGACGCGATGTACTATCATCCGGAGCTGCCCGGTGTTCATTTTCAGGGCGAGGAACAGCCCTTTGGCTATCGCGGCGTGACGCTGCTGTTCACGCAGCTTGCGGAGGCAATGCGCCTGCGGGAAGGAGGCTCCGTATGAAAAAACTGCTGAAACATCTCTCTCCGCTCGCTCCGGATGATTCCGGCGCGTGCGGCGTGCTGTACGAGCTGGGCGGTATCACGGTCATCTGCGATGCCGGCGGCTGTGCGGGCAATGTCTGCGGCTTTGATGAACCGCGCTGGCACGAGAAAAAAGCGGCGCTGTTCAGTGCAGGGCTCCGCGATATGGACGCGATCCTCGGCAGAGACGACCAGCTTGTGGCAAAGCTGGCAGACATCTGCGGACAGATCAACGCGGAATTCACGGCGATCATCGGAACGCCCGTACCGGCGGTCATCGCAACCGATTTTCACGCGCTGGAACGCATGAGCGAGCGCAAAACGGGTCTGCCGTGCATCGCGCTGCCGACCGACGGCACAAGGCTCTACGATTACGGCGAATCTATGGCGTATGAGGCGCTTTTCCGGCGCTTTGCGACTGAAACGCTGCCGGTCAAGCCGAAAAAACTCGGCATTCTCGGCATGACCCCGCTGAATACGGGACTCACCCGCGCAGATGCGCTCATCACGGCGATGCAGGCGCAGGGCTGGGAGGAGGTCGTGTGCTTCGGCATGGACAGCGGGCTTGCGGAGATCCGGAAGGCATCGGAATGTGCGCACATACTGGTCATTTCGCCGTCCGGCGTCAAGGCGGCTGCGTATCTGCAAAAGACCTTCGGCACACCGTTCACGGCGGATTATCCGCTGCTGCCCGCAGAGGTCATTACGCAGGCAGAGGCGCTGCGCGGCAAGCGGGTGCTGATCGTGCATGAGCAATTTGCGGCAAATGCCCTGCGGAAGCATCTCACGGACTGCACCTGCAAATGTGCAACGTGGTTTCTGCTGGAGCGGCAGTTTGCGGAAGCCGGCGATGTGCGCATTGCAGAGGAGCAGCAGCTCATTGACGCGGCGGCAGACTGCGATGTTGTCATTGCGGATGAACGCTTCCGGCGTGTGCTGCGCGGCTTTGCCGGGCAGTGGATCAGCTTTCCGCACTACGCGGTCAGCGGCGCGGCGGGGCAGACGGCATGACGGTCACGGAATTTCAGACGCCCTGCGGCTCGCTCCTGCTGACCGATGCCGCCGGAAACCGTCTGCCGTTTGACATCGTGCAGGAAATCTGGAAACCGGCACTGACCGTTTTTCACGAATATGAGCAGCGGAATGTGCCGCTGCCGGCGCAGGATCAGTACACGGTCACGATTCCCGCGGCAGCGCTGCAAACCGGCGCAGAGTACACGTTCCGGCTGCACGGCGATTTTTCGTTTGCTTACGGCGACAGCGATGAACGTGCAGTCGCGAATCTCGCGCAGACAGACAGCGTCACGCTCAGTCTCGGCGCAGAAGACCTCAATGACGATGCGAAAGACCGGCAGGCATTTCCGGTCATGGAAAACGGCATCTGCACCGGACTGCGCGCACCGGAACAGTACGATGAATCGCAGTTCACGGCGTATGCAGTTTACCCGCTGGCAGACTGGTCAGGCTACCGCTTCCGGCTCATTGACCGCAGCAGGGCAGCCCGCTTCCGGCTGGCGTGGGTACGGCATTTTCCGGAGGGCGTCGAACCGGATGCCTATGCCGCCGTCACGCACTGGACGATCATATAAGCGCATCCGCAGGAGGAAACAATGGAACAAACCGAATACAAAATCCGCGAAATCGGCACGGAGGATTATGATGCACTGATGCTGCTTTACACGCATCTGCATGAAAAATCCGTTCCCGCTATGGATGCGCGCATTGCGGCGGTCTGGGAGCGGATTCTCCGTGACCCCGGTTATCATATCATCGCCGCGGATGTCAGCGGCACACTCGCAGCAACCTGCACCTGCATCATCGTCCCGAACATGACGCACGGGGTACGTCCCTATGCGCTGATCGAAAATGTGGTCACGCTGGCGGAATACCGGCGGCGCGGGCTGGCATCTGCCTGTCTGGATTACGCAAAGCAGCTCGCAGTACGCGAAGGCTGCTACAAAATCATGCTCATGACCGGCGCAAAGGACGAAGGTACGCTGCATTTCTATGAGCTGGCAGGCTATGACCGCGGCAGCAAAACGGCGTTCAGCCTGTGGATGGAGGATGCAAATTGACACAATCCGGTGACCTGCGCCGCAGACTGGCGGCACATACGCTGCTTCAGCGGCTGCGGCAGACAGACGGCATCTGCATCCTGAAAACGGAGGACGCCCGGCGCATTCTCCGAACGGAAATGCTGCAATCCATCGGTTTTTATGATCCGCAAAAGCATCCGGATGCGCGCATTCCGGTGCAGGCATCGGCGGCTGAAACCGCTGCATGGATCGTAAAGTGCGCAGCGCTTCATGCCGGAATGACGGCTGCGCTGTGGCAGAATGATCTGCTTGTGCATATCCGCATCACGCAGCCGCAGACCGCCGCCGAAGCACTCTGGGAAACGACAGCCGGCAGTCTCACGCTGCTGCATCCGAAACGCGGTCTGCTGGATGATTTCGGGAGCGACAGCCGCGACGAAGCGCATCTTCTGTTTGACCGCTACTGCCTGAAATAAGGAGAACATCATGCAAACTAGACAAATCCGGCTGTTCGGGATCGTGCAGGGCGTGGGCTTCCGTCCGTTCACGGCGGTGACGGCGGAGCGCTGCGGCGTGCGCGGGACAGTCGCGAATAAGGGCAGCTATGTGGAGATCATCGCGCAGGGCGATGCGAAACAGCTCGATGCCTTTGCGGAAACCGTGCGGACACATCCGCCGGAACGCGCCGTGATTCTTGATATGGAATCGGCGGAATGTGCAGCGGGAGAATATCCCGATTTCGGCGCATTTACGATCATTGAGAGCGAAAAGGAGTACGGTGACATTTTCGTTTCACCGGACATTGCCACCTGTGACAAGTGCCGCGCGGAACTTTTTGATCCGCAGAACCGCCGCTACCTGCACCCGTTCATCAACTGCACCCAATGCGGCCCGCGGCTGACCATCCTCGATACCATGCCATATGACCGCGAACGCACGAGTATGCACGAATTTCCAATGTGCGATGCCTGCGCTGCGGAGTATCACGACCCCGCCACGCGCCGCTATGACGCACAGCCGGTCTGCTGCAATGACTGCGGGCCGGAGGTGTACATCATCGGGACAGCGCTGCGCGGCGGCGATGCCATTACGGCGGTGCGGCGCGCGATCATGGCGGGCAGAATTGCGGCGGTCAAGGGCATCGGCGGCTTCCACCTCTGCTGCGATGCCAGAAACGCAGATGCCGTTGCGCGGCTGCGGACGCTCAAAAAGCGCCCTATGAAGCCCTTTGCCGTCATGATGCGCGATATGAAAACAGTCACGCGCGAATGCACCCTCGCGGACGGGCAGCGGGAGATGCTCACGGGCTGGCAGAAGCCCATTCTCCTGCTGGAAAAGCGCGCAGATATGTCGATCTGTGACGGCATTGCGCCCGACAACGAAACCGTCGGCGTGATGCTCCCCTACGCGCCCGTGCAAATGCTGCTGCTGAATTATCCCGACGGCATTGACATGACCGACTGCCTTGTCATGACCAGCGGCAACGCGCGCGGCGCACCCATCTGCCGCAGCGACGAGGATGCGCAGAAGGAGATTGCGGGATTCTGCGACCTCATTCTCTCGCACAACCGCAAAATCCGCATCCGTGCAGACGATTCCGTCTGCGACTGGCTGGACGGCAAGCCGTATATGATCCGGCGCTCCCGCGGATTTGCTCCGCTGCCTGTGATGCTGCGCGGCGCAGGAGACCGGCAGGCGCTGGCAATCGGCGGCGAGCTGAAAAACAGCTTTTGCGTGGCGCGGGGCGGTCTGCTGTATGCGTCGCCCTATATCGGAGACACCGCCGATCTGCGCACGGTCACGGCGCTGAAAGAATCCGCTGACCGTCTCTGCGGTCTGCTGGAAGCGGAGCCGGAGATCGTTGTCTGCGATACGCACCCGCTGTACAATACGGCGGCGGTCGCGGCGGAAATCGCTCAGGCACGCGGCATTCCGCTGGTCAAAGTGCAGCATCACTATGCCCATATTCTCGCGTGCATGGCGGAAAACGGCGTCACAGAACGGGTCATCGGGCTGAGCTTCGACGGCACAGGTTACGGCGATGACAGCACAATCTGGGGCGGCGAGCTGCTGCTGTGCGATGTTCACGGCTATGAACGCGCCGGCAGCATCGAACCCTTCATGCAGGCGGGCGGCGACGCTTCCTCACGGGAGGGCTGGCGCATTGCGGCGTCGCTGCTGGGCGATCCGGAACAGTGTGCGGCACTCGGCATCTGCACGGCGCAGGAGGCAAAGATCATCGGCAATATGACACGGCTCGGCGTCAACAGCATCCGCTCGACGAGCTGCGGGCGCGTTTTCGACGCTGTTTCTGCGATTCTGGGAATCCGCCGCGCCTCATCCTTTGAGGGCGAGGCATCCACGGCGCTGATGGCGGCTGCGGAGCGGTTTGCAAAACAGCACGGGAACATCCCCTGCGAGCTGCCCTGCGGCATCACCGAAACAGACGGCGGCATCCGGATGCAGACGACCGTGCTGGCACAGGACATCGCACGGCGCATACAGGCGGACAGTTCACCGGAAATGCGTGCGCGGCTGGCTTACGGCTTCCACGCAGCGCTCGCGGAATCAGCGCTTGCCGCCTGCATCCGCATCCGCGAAATGACCGGTCTGGAGGTCTGTGCGCTGAGCGGCGGTGTCTTCCAGAACCGCCTGCTGACGCATCTCACACGCGAAAAGCTCGAAGCTGCGGGATTTACCGTATTGCTGCACAGTCTCATCCCGCCCAATGACGGCGGTATCTGCATCGGGCAGGCGCTGTACGGCATCTGCTGCGAAAAGGAGGCAACATGAGTATCATCGGCAAAACAGTCACCGTTACAATGGACAGGCCGCTTGGCACATATCACCCGCGGCATCCGAACATCTACTACACAGTCAACTACGGCTATGTTGCGGGCATCATGGCGCCCGACGGCGCAGAACAGGACGCATACGTCCTCGGCGTGGATGTGCCGCTCGAAACATTCACCGGCAAGGTCATCGCAATCGTGCATCGGTTTGACGATGTGGAGGAAAAATGGATTGTCTGCCCGCCGGATGTCACATTTACCAAGGAAGAAATTGCGGAGCAGATCCGCTTTCAGGAACAGTATTTCCAGACGGAAATCATCATGTAAAATTTCAGGAGGTAACGATCATGTGTGTTGGATTATCTGCAAAAGTTGTCAGCGTCAAGGACGGTACGGCAATGATTGATGCAAGCGGTGCGCAGAGAGCGGTCAGCGCGGGCATTCTGGAGGATCTTGAGCCGGGCGATTACGTCATGGTTCACGCAGGCGTCGCGATTGCAAAAATTGCCTCGGATGACGCACAGGAAGCGGATGATGTCATGGAGGAGCTGCTGTGAACGATAGCATGAAAGCCGCCCGCGACATCATCACCTCGTATGACGGCAAGCCGCTGCGGATCATGGAGGTCTGCGGCACACATACCCACGAGATTTTCCGGCTCGGCATCCGGAAGCTGCTGCCGCCGCAGATCAACCTGATCTCCGGTCCGGGATGTCCGGTCTGCGTGACGGCAGTGGGCTTCATCGACGAAGCAATCTGGCTGGCACTCGAAAAGCACTGCACGATCTGCACGTTTGGCGACCTCATCCGCGTACCCGGCACGGAAATGAGCCTTGCGGGCGCGCGCGCAAAGGGCGCAGATGTGCGTCCGGTGTATTCCCCGATGGATGCAGTGGATCTGGCACGGGAGAATCCGGAGATGCAGGTGGTATTTCTGGCGGTTGGCTTTGAGACCACCACGCCCTCTGCGTGTCTGGCGGCGGAAGCGGCACAGAAGGAAGGTCTGCGGAATTTCTCGCTGCTCACTGCAAACAAGACCATGCCGAACGCCTACAAAGCGCTCATCGGCAGCGCAGATGCGTTTCTCTATCCGGGTCATGTCAATGCGATCACCGGAAACGGCGTCTGCAAGGCGCTCTGCACAGAACACGGCGTCTCCGGTGTTGTTGCGGGCTTCACCGCGAGCGAATTGCTCACGGCACTTGCGGTCACGATCAAGCTGCTCAGCACGACTGACGAGCCGTTTTTCCGCAACTGCTATCCGCGTGTGGTGCGCGATGAGGGCAATCCCGCTGCCATTGCACTGATGAACCGCGTCATGGAGCCATGCGACAATGAGTGGCGCGGGCTGGGGATGATTCCGCAGTCGGGCATGAAGCTGCGCGCGGAATATGCCGATTACGATGCGCGTCTGAAATACGCGATGCCGGTCATCACGGGCAAACCGAATCCGGCGTGCCGCTGCGGCGATGTGCTGCAAGGCAAAATCCGCCCGTGCGACTGCAAGGTGTTCGGCAAGGTTTGCACACCGTTACACCCGGTGGGCGCGTGCATGGTCTCCGATGAGGGCGCCTGCGCGGCGTACTATCAGTACAGCTGAGGAACCACTGAATAATGTGCCGCCGGCGGTTTGGGCAGAGCCCGTTCAAAATGATCGCGCTGCGATACATTAAGGCAACACCGCACAAAGC
>DGVV01000082.1 GCA_002395085.1 Ruminococcus sp. UBA4275
TGGGTTGCAGATATAAGCAATTGCACCGTATGTTCCCGTGTGGATCGTATGGATACGAGTAATCGCCAAACTTCCTCTAACCTCTCTTTCATATCGGCAATATCTTCATCATAGAGCTTGCCGCCTTTGTTGACACGGTGGGCTACCTGATTGAACGAATTGGAGATAGACGAAATGTACCTCGCTATCTGTTTGATGTCCTCGGTATCTTCCTCAACATTCAGCACGGTAAGTGCAGAATATCTGCAAAAATCACCACGGCTCTTGAACGATGTTTCCGCATATCTGCGGTTGATCGCTTCAAGTTCCATGTCGTTCACTCGGAATGTGATAAGGTGCTTGCGGACTTCGCTCGGCTCGGTGTCCTGCGGTGGAGATTCGCCCTCAGTGGTTTCGAGCTGTTCAGTGAAATCTACCTCGCCCGATTCTGTGACTTCCAACATTGGAACAGGCTCAGTAGCGGTGTCCTCGGCGGTATCCGTTTCAGAATTATCTGACAGCATATCCGCCTGCATTTCCTCCGCATAAGTGTGGGCAAGTTCCTCTGCAAGCTCCTCGACTTGCTTATGCTTGAACAGCTTTGCAAGGAAACCTTTTTCGGGCTTTTTGAATATTGACATTGTGTCTCCTTTCTGTATCTCGGTCGGCTGTGCCGACCTCTCAGGGGTCTTAGGGGAATTTTCCCCTGACAAGCCGTATAAAGTTTACGATTTTCCATAATCGTAATACTTTATACCGTGCTTGTGAATATTGATCGGGCGTTTCACGTCCTCACTTGTTTTTCGCCGTTCTACGGCATCTTTTCACGCTCCTGCTGTGATATACATGAACAAAGTTCATGCACGAGCTATGCGACTTTCTCTCTGTTCCGCACTGCTCTGAGGGTATTTTACCAGGCTTCGGCGCAGTTATGATGCTGGGTGGGCGGCAGTCTGGTGAAACCTTCCGTTCGGCTCTCCCTGAGCCGATTTTGAATGTCGATATGCTTATCGTGACATTCAAATTTCTGCCCTGCCTGATTGCCCATGAAAATACCCTTCTACTTTACTACCGACGTTTTTGAGAAAATGCTCAGGATTTTCTGAAAAGTTTACAGTTTGTTCATGGCGATTCTCCCTCTTGCATAGTTTCAACATAGTATTTCTGTTGATGATGACAGCAATTTGTGTATAAAATCAATTGTTTTTTCTTCATTACTATGATATAATAATTAGGCTAAGGGAGAATTATAGATCGCTCTGTGATCGTGATTTATCAAGGAGGAAAAAATGAGTTTATTACTTTCAAAATTGGTGAGTAGTATCATTCAGATCATCTTGTTTTCGCTGATACCGTTTATCTGGTGGATTGTCACAGCAAGGAAAGAATGTAGTTTCTATGAATGGGTCGGTTTGAAAAAAATAGGCGGCAAAGATAATAAGCCTGTGCTTTGGATATGCGGAATATCTATAGTGTTTATGCTTATCTCTGTTTTCATGCTGTACGTTCTTAGAAATGTTGAAAGTGCAACGACTGATTTCGATGGACTTGGTGCTGGTGCGATTCCTGCGATACTTATATATGCAATCCTCAATACCGCATTTCCTGAAGAAGTGTTATTCCGTGGATTCATTTTGAAACGTTTATCAAACCGTTTCGGATTTACTGTTGGAAATACTGTACAGGCAGCTATATTCGGGATAATGCACGGTATTTTGTTTTTTAGTGTAGTAGGAGCGTTAAAAGCTATTCTTATAATACTGTTCACTGCGACAATAGGCTGGTTTATGGGGTATACAAATGAGAAAAAAGCTGAAGGTTCTATATTACCCAGTTGGTGTATCCATTCAATAGCAAATGTATTCTCAGGAATATGTTCTGCTTTCGCTCTATTTTAGTTATATGTTATCTATAATTGTTAAATTGAATCTAAATCCTATGCAGAGCAACACCAGCTCTGCATTTTTATGCCCGATTCAAAATACCCATAACATTTTCACGATAAGAAAAGATTTTTGGCGCACCCAAGTTCATGCGCACTGCGAATAGACTTTCACCCCGAAAGTGCGCTATAATTTTAGTGTGGGGCTGAGTGATTGGCTCGACTAAAAAATCAGAATGGTGGTGATGATATGGCTACGACTTCTATCGCTGACAAGCTGGCGAAACTCGAAAAGAAGGTCGCCAAGCGTGAGAAAGCTATCGCTGACGAGACAAAGGAGCTTGATAAGGATAGAGCAGAATATAACAAGCTCTACATCATGTTCCTGTCCGACAAGTATAAGCTGAGTGGCAAGGAACTTTTCTCCGCTATCGAGCGTGAGCATGAACAGCTTGAAAAGCTCCGTGACGGCGGTATGTCTGATTCGGATATTGATAGTCTGACGGACAGCGCTCCGGCGGATAAGGACAAGGCTACTCTGTATGAGGATTCTCCCCGTACTCTGTTTGACGAGGATTGATGAAAGGTGGCTTTGAATGAGTGACTATGTTTTTCTTGTTGGAGACGATTATGAGAGCAGCAACAAGGAATATGTTTCAATAAATTCCGACAAGGGAAAGCTGATCAGCATTGCCTTTGCCGCAATATGTGTGAATATCTTAACATTACAGACGAGCTTGATCGCTACGGTGTGACTGTTTACTCCCTCTCTGAGCCGTTCAACACGTAGACAAAAGAGGGGCGTATGATGAGGAACAATCTACTGAACTTCGCTGAGTTTGAGCGTGAAACTATCGCCGCAAGAGTGGCTGATGCCTTCCAGACTAAGGCAAGGGAAACAGGCTTTTATCAGGGCGGTAAAGTTCAGTTCGGCTATACTCCCGAAAGACGGACTATTAACAGCAAAACAGGCTGAATCTATCAGGATCGCCTATGAGCTTTATAAAGAACCGTCCACTTCTCTGCGTGATGTAATTGAGTATTACAAGGAACATGACATTTACACACTCTCAACCACACGAGTCAACGGTGAACCAAAAGAGAATATGGATCGCAGCCATGTCAGCCGTATTCTTGAAAGTCCACTTTATGTGAGAGCCGATAAAGAGGTTTATGCTTTCTTTGTTTCCAAAGGATATGAGATCCTCGATGATATTGAAGCCTATGACGGCGTTCACGGTGTTTTCATTCATCGCTCATCAGGAACAACCTTCGTGAAGATCGGTTATCATGAGGGACTTGTCGATGCCGAGACTTGGCTTGCCGTTCAGGATAAGAAATCACACAACAGGCGTATTCCGAATAATGGTTCATCAAATGTGTCTTGGCTTGTAGGTTTACTGAAATGCAAAATCATATCCAGATTGCTTATACTGATAATAAGGCAAGGACAAAGCGGTGGAAGTATCTCATGGATTATGGCGCATACCGCAAGGCGGGCTGTGTGAAGAAATTTCTTACTACCCGTCCCGAAGAAGTTGAAGAAGCTGTTTTGCAGGCTATGCGCAATCGTATCGAACAGCTTACCATTGCCAAACATAATGCAGAAGCTCCTGATTCTGATCATGAAGCGCTGAGAACGGATATTATCAAAATAGATGAAGAAATCCGCAAGCTCATGGAGAAACTGGCGGATGCAGATACGGTATTATTTGACTATATTCAGAACAGGATCAATGAGCTGCACGAACAGAAGTGGGAGCTTGATAAAAAAATGCAGACAATGTGCCGGAAGCGTAAGGTGATCGACACAAAGCCTTTGGAAGAACCTATGAAGCAGTGGGATAAACTGACGGTTCAGGAAAAGCACGATGTAGCGGCAGCTATGATAGATGTCGTGCTTATATCCGATGAAACAGGTATTGAGGTGAAATTCAGCATTTGAAAAAGTGCTAAATTTCGGTATTTTTTAGTTTTGATAAGGTGATGCGTAGGGCGTTCCGGACAAGTATGCAATGGAACGCGGCGGCTGGTGTACAAATGCAACGCTGAAAGCTGTATATCAGCACACTTTCTCTGACGAACGCCGATATGTGGACGAAAAAAACGACGGATTCTTTGAAGGTTTACTGGGGGTTTCTGCACCTCGCTGAAAAAAGACCGATTTTTGCGGTTCCCACGAGTTCCCATTCCGGTGGTTCCCACGAATGAAATCCACGCAAATACGATAATTTCACAGGTTTAGAGGGCGCTCGAATTCCTCTTTCTCCGCCAAAGAAAAAGCCGCGTAACCGCTTAGAAATCTAGCAGTTACGCGGTTTTTCGTTACATCCCATAAACAGCTGCAACTTCGTGTGTGATGTTCAAACTGCGTATAATCACACGAAACTGCATAGAAAGTCACACGAAAGCCTTGCGTTCAATCAGATCGCAGAGCTTTTTCGTCTATGGGAAGGAGAAATCGGATGGAAAAGGGAATAACAAATTGTTCATGACGCTTGCATTTGCCTGCAAAACATGGTATACTGAGAATATTACAGAAGCCGAATGGCCGATCATACAATTCTGTTATCTCAAATGTCTGAAAGGAGAATGATCATGTTACCGAATTTCAAATATCACCCCGATCCGCTTGGAACAGAGATGTTCCGTCAGGACGGGCCGAAAACCTGCTGCTGCTGCGGCAGACAAACGGATATTTGGTATGACGGACCGTATTACGGTGACCGGAATCTGAACGATGATACCGGTGACGATGACGAGATGCCGTATGAGAAAATGGACTTTCTCTGCCCCGGCTGCATCGCGGACGGTTCAGCCGCAAGGAAATACCAGTGTATGTTTCAGGCAGATGAGCTTGTCGGTGAAAAGCCGGAGGATGCGGATAAACAGGATGAATGGCTGCACCGCACACCCGGATACTACTGCTGGCAGGAGCCGCTCTGGTATACGCACTGCGGTGATTACTGCGAATTACTCGGCTCTGTCGGCTGGAAGGAGATCGAGGAAATGGGCCTGGAGGATGAGATCGCGGATACATATGATGAGAATGTCAACGGCTTCGAGTTCAGCTTTGTCCGCGAGGGAACCTATCAGCACGGGCATGTGCAGTGCTTCCTGTTCCGCTGCCGGCACTGCGGCAGGCACTTTATCACGGTAGATCCCGATTAAACGAAAGCGAAGGGAGACCCTATGATGAATCAGATTTCCGGTTTTGAGATTGAAAACGGCGTTCTGCTGAAATACACAGGCAGATCGGACGAAGTCACTGTGCCGGACGGCGTGACCGAAATCATCAGCGATACCTTCGGCGGCTGTGAAGCACTTAGTGAGATCACGCTTTCTGATACCGTGCAGCGCATCGGCGAAAAAGCATTCTGGGGCTGTAAATCGCTGACAAAGCTGCATTTTCCCGCATCGCTGAATTCCTTTGAAAAGGATGCGTTCTATCTCTGCAAAGAGTTTTCCGAAATTACCGTAGATGAAAAGAATCCTGTTTTCTGCTCAGTTGACGGAGTTGTGTATACAAAAGATATGAAGGAGGTCGTTTACTGCCCGTGCGAGAAAGACGGCAAAGTCGTGATTCCGGATGGTGTGACAACGGGCGGCGCCCATATCTTTGACGACTGCGCCAGACTGACAGGTATCACAGTACCAGAAAGCGTGACCGCCTTCGTCCAGTGGATATTCTATAATGGAGTGTGATGTGAAATTGGGATGGTTTTATCTTATACTTGGACTGATACTTCTCTTTATCTTAATAATTCTGTGGATGAGAGATGCAATCCGCGGAGTCAGATCAGTGAATGGAACAGTGATCGGGGAAGATCCAGACACTCATGATTTTTATATACAATATAGAATAAGGAATACTTGTTATAAAGTGCTTTGTCCAGGACACAGTTCTTATTTTATGTCTGGTCCGCCTGATGTCGGCTTGAAAATTGTGCTAAGGGTAAGGAAAGATGATCCTTATGAAGTAGTATCTATATATCCTACACTTCATACAAAACTAACTTCATTTTCAAAGGACGGTATTTATTCCAATAATTATGTATGGAAGCTGCCGTTGATCATGTTGTCACTCAGCGCATTTTTTATTACAATTGGTATTGTGTTTCTTACAGGTATTCTGTAAAGCTGTAATTGCACTGAATGAGAAGATGTTCTCACCTATTGACAAATCGCACATTCAGTGCATTGCTCATTCCAGCAAGAGATCGCGATGCTGCAACGCCCAGGGTAATCATCATGACCGTATCATCAGAATCCCAACCGAACTGTCGGCTGTATCCACCGATACTGACAGATTCTCCCTGTATCAACAACGGCAACAGTCTTTCTCCGGTTGCAGAATCCTTGCAATGCCAGGTAATCCCCTTTTCAAAACTCTCTGCCGCAACCGCAAACAGGAGTGCTGCTAAGATAAAACACATTTTGCGCGAAGCCCACGCGGATCCCATTGCGTAAAACCCGGATAGCCGCTGATCTTATGCCCGCATCCCCCCGTGTTCCTCAGACAGCATTTCTCCGACCACATCGCCAAGCTCGCTGATCTCTGTAATCTTCTGCTTCGGCAATGCCGCGAGTCTTGCACGGACAGCATCCTCTGTTACGCTGCTGTCCGTTTCGGAATAGTAGATCACGCGCGCGCCGCCGTCTTTGAACAGACCGTAGCTTTCGTCCTGCCCAATCCAGAATTGCAGCAAACCTTCCTGCGGAAACTCCGGCAGTGCTGATAGCTCCGTGCAGTTGATCTGTGCGAGCATTTGCAGCGGATTGCCTTCTGCATCGCACGGAATCTCTGCATCATCCGGAAGATACGGCACACCGCCGACCTTGCTGCCGAAGATTCCCGGAACCTGATCGGTCAGTTCCAGATGCAGCGCCTGACTTACAATAGATTTAGAAATCAAAGAGCAGACATTCCTCCATGAAATCAGACGCAAACTGCTGAGAGTATCACAGTTTGCGCGCATCTCTTGCATTTGCCTGCTAAACATGGTATACTGAAAACATCAAATAACGATCTTCCCAAACGAATGAGGTGATGTTCTATGATAAGGAGTATTCTGTTCTGGACGGTGAGCCTATGTGTGCTGTTTCTCGCTGCAAGCTGGATCCTGTCACGGTTCCGCCTGATATTCCGTGTATGGATCCGCGAACCGGTCACGCTGCTGATTGCAGTTGGTACGTTCGCCGGAATCTTACAGTTATTGCTTCGCATATCAAGCATACAGATCAGAATTGCTGCGATCATTCTGTGGGCAGCGGCACTGGTTGTTTTCTGCATTTACGGGTTTTTGTTCCTGATTATGATGCACCGCAGTGAGATTTCAAGCAAAACCGATTTTAACGGAACGCGCTGCGTTGTTGAATATGAACCGGTGATGTGGGAAAGCCGCAGACGGTACTACGCCTATCGCGGCTGGTTTGTGCGCGGCAAAACGCTGCTGCACGCAGAAGGATATGCGTGCGGTACACTCAACCTGGGAGATGATGAAGAATAAAAGCTGCTCCCCGCTGAGGCACACGGTACTTCAATCTGCTGATGCAGAAAACGCATTTTCCAGTGAATCAGGTATTTACCCAATCAATAATCTCCTTTTCCGCCTGTGCAAAATACGCCAGATTGTCTTTTCTGTATTTGCCGAATGATTGATACATGAGCCCGATGAGCGGAATCATTCTGTAGAGTTTCTTCTCACGTTCCCGATTCGGCATCAGTCCGGTCAGATGACTGCCGTGCGGGAACAATACGACCTTGACGTCCTTCTGATAGCCGCACGCTTTAAGCTGCTGTTCAATTGTTTTGACGGAATATTCTGCATACCACGCCTCATCCATCTGCCCTGCGATGAGCAGCACCCGCGCACCGGTTCGCTCCACATACAGCCTCGCTTTCTGTACCGCCGCCTTGTCCTGATAGGCATTGTAATAGGCTGTCCACATACCTGTGACCTTATGGGAAACCGCCGGATGTTTCTGGTATTTCCCCGCCCGGACAGAGGAAAAATCCGCCCTGACAAAGGGAACATCCGCACCGTGCCATGTTGCAACACTGTGTCCGGTCATCGTTTTCTTGTCTTTCAGCGTTCCCTCAAACGGAATATGTGTGGGTGAAACCAGGATGAGATTCTCCATTCCGCCGATATACTGTGCAGCCAGCACCGCAAAAATCGACCCCATCGACTGCCCGTATACACTGATATGATCAATGTGCTTTGCATCGCGCAGATATGCTGCCGCCGGCAGGAACATATCCACCGGAATCTGATTCGGCGCATCCGGCAGACCCTCTGCACCAAACAGCGAAACAGCAAGCCCTGTGATTCCGTAATCTGCAAAACGCTCTGCAAATTTGATGCCGGGAAGCAAACTCTGCTCACCGCCCATAATGACAATCACCGCTCTGCTGCTGCCCCCATCCGGTTCGGCTAGATGTCCCGTGAAGCCATGTGTCCTGAAATTGAAATCTTCGTGTTTCATGACGCAATCCTTTCATTTGTTACCGCATTTCCTGCGGAATACGCAATCCGTCGTCTTGGTTTGCTTACGCTAACCGACTTCTATTATAGCACTTTTTCCGCACATAGTCAATCCGCTGTCACATCATGATTTACGGACATTAAAGCACGCTCGCCGTCCGCTTTCCGGCGCATAGTTTGGCAAGCTGCTGAATAGGGCACTGCGAACAAAAGAGCCATCGAGGAAGCATCTGTGGGATTGCAGATAAAATGATCCCCCTCACCACCGGAAAGTACGGTTTCTTCGGTGAGGGGGATTTTTGGTTATGAAACAGCCTGTTCTGTGCTAATCTGTTGAAGTGTCCGTTCTTTTTTGACAAAACTGAGATAAGCTGCAAAACACATTGTGATCTGCAAAATCGTAGAACAGGGCGTTGCAATGCCGATCAGGAACAAAGAGCCGTTCCCGATGTGCTGCATCAGGAATGCGACAGGAATCCGCACTAGAAACGCGCCGATCATGCCCTGAATCATCACGAAACCTGTCTTGCCAAGACCGTTGTAAAAGCCAATAAAGCAGAACAGAAAACAGGTAAGCAGGCAGTCAATCGCATAAGCTTTGAGATAATCCCACGCATCTGCGACGGTATCAGGCTTGTTTGAGAAGATGCCTGCCAGCAGATCTCCGTGGAAGAAGGTGACAAAAAACATCACCACGCCAAAGAATACAGAGACAGCAATACCGGTTTTCAGCGCCCTGACCGCACGGTCTGTGTGGCCTGCGCCGTAGTTCTGCGCAACAAATGCGGACATCGACTGCATGAACGCCGCCGGCACGAGCATAATGAAGGCGCAGACCTTTTCCGCAACGCCAACGCCTGCGGATGCCGTGAGGCCAAGATGATTGACGATTGCCAGCATCACCAGAAAGGAAATGCCGACAAGGAAATCCTGCAAGGCAATCGGCGTTCCGATCCGGATGATGGTACGGGCATAGGGCTTCTGGTATTTCAGGCAAGAACGGTCAAAGGCAAACGGCAGCTTTGTTTTGCGGATGATGATGAACGAGATCAGTACGCTGATAAGCTGCGCAATGACCGTTGCAAGCGCAGCACCTGAAGCCCCAAGATGAAATACTGCCACAAACAGCAAGTCACCGATGATATTGCATACACAGGCGATGCCGACGGCGATCAGCGGCGTTCTCGAATCGCCTAAGCCCCGGAAAATACTGCCGAGCAGATTATAAGCGGTAATGATGAGAAATCCTGCGCCGCAGATGCGGATGTAACTTTTAGTGAGGGAAAAAGCTTCTTCCGGTGCTTGCATGATCCGCGCAAGCACGCCTGCGCCCGCAATGCTGATGAGCGTAAACACAGCGCCGGTGACTGCAAACAGAACAAGACCTGTGCCGATTGTCTGCGCCGCATCCTTCGGGCGCTTCTGACCGATCCGCTGTCCGACTGCAACCGTGATACCCATAGAAAAGCTGACGATGAGATTGGTAAGTGTCATAACGATCTGTGATCCGGTTGAGACCGCCGAAACATCTGCATCCGTTCCGAACTGCCCGACGACGAGCAGATCGACTGCGCCGTACAGCGATTGCAGAAACATCGCAAACAGCACCGGCAGCATGAATTTCAGGAGCTTTGGCAAAATCGCTCCCTCGGTAAGACTATTGTGCATCTTATCCCTCCAAATAAAAAAGCCGGACAAAACAGCAGGCGTCTCAGCCTGCGGTCTTATCCAGCATTACATTTCTATCGAATGTTTTGCCCTCCGAACCAGCATGAGTTATTATAGCACAAGGCAAAGAAAAAGTCAAGTGTATCCGGTATCTTTCTCATCACTGGAATTACCATCACACGAACGAAACTGTTCACCGCAGCCTTCTGGAATCGCTGAAAGAAAAGCACGCAGAAACGCTTTTAGAGCGCTCCCGCGTGCTTGCGGTCAGTATGATACTTTCAGTACCTTTCCTTCAGGAATATGATCCATCAGGCTTTCTTTGCCTTTTTCACAAGTACAACGATCTCATGTGCAACAAGCGGCATGAGCGAGAGGATCAGAACCAATCCCCACATAGCGCCGGTCATCTGAACCGTGCCGAAGATCGTTCTGAGGAACGGAATCTCGGTGACTGCGAGCTGACCGATGATTCCAACCGCAAAAGCGAGAATCATGATTTTGTTATCCAGATGATTGAATTTGAACAGGGAAGTTTCGGTATCGCGCATACCGATTGCATGGAACAACTCGGATACAGCAAGCGTACAGAATGCAAGTGTCTGGGACTGCATCAGAATCTGCTCATTGTCGAAGCAGCCGATCAGATTTTTCAGGCTGCATCCTGCCCCCGCTGCCGCAAGCTCTTTGATGGGCGTGTACAGGAATGCAATCAGCGTCACAACTGCGATGATAATACTGTAAAGTCCGACCTTGAAATAGCCGCCGTCAGCAAAGATGGATTCGCCGTTTTTGCGCGGCTTCTTGTTCATAACGTCCGAGGACGAGTTGGGGTCAACACCAAGGGCAAAGCAAGGAAGCGAATCGGTCAGAAGATTTACCCACAGGATGTGTACAGCCTTCAGCGGTGCAGCAAAGCCCGCAGCGATTGCCGCAAACATGACCACCACCTCACTGATATTGGAGGAAAGTGCAAAGAGGATCGACTTCTTGACATTTTCGTAGATATTTCTGCCTTCCTTGACCGCCTTTTCGATTGTGGTGAATTTATCGTCCTGAAGGACAATATCCGCTGCTCCCTTCGCAACGTCTGTACCGGTGATACCCATTGCAACGCCGACATCAGCCGCCTTGAGGGAGGGCGCATCGTTCACGCCGTCACCGGTCATGGAAGCAATATTATTGTTCGCCTGGATCGCCTTCACGATCTTGACCTTATGTTCAGGGGAAACTCTTGCAAAAATGGAGAGTCCCGAAACTTTGCTGCGGAGTTCCTCATCGCTCATTTCGTCAAGCTCATGACCCATCACACATTCATCGGGATTTTCTGCGATGCCAAGCTTTCTGGCAATTGCAAGAGCGGTATCCTTATGGTCGCCCGTAATCATGACCGTCTTGATGCCCGCGCGCTTGAAGGTTTTGATCGACTCGACAACCTCAGGTCTTTCGGGGTCAATCATACCGATCATGCCGATATAAGTGAGACCCTGTTCAACGGCGTCCCCGTTATCTTCCCGGACTGCAAGCGAAAGCACGCGCAGTGCCTCAAAGGACATTTCGGACATCGCGTTTGAAATCAGTGCAATATCTTCGTCAGTTATTTCACGCACTGTACCGTTTACCCGGATGTGGGTACACCGCATGAGCAGCTCATCCGTGGAGCCTTTGGTATAGGAGATGACCTTTCCTTCAGGGGTCGAATGAACGGTGGTCATCAGCTTTCTGTCGGAGTCGAAAGCCTTTTCGTTGATACGGGGCATTTCCTTTTCGGTGACTGCCTTTTCAAAGCCGTATCTCTTGGCAAAGGCGACAAGCGCAGTCTCGGTGGGGTCGCCAACCTCTGTGCCGTCAGATGCAATGGAAGCGTCGTTGCAAAGCATGAAGCCCTTGATGAGTGTATCGTGTGTCTCTTTATCAAGCGTATCGAGGTCGATGTACGCACCGTTCTCGAATGCCTTGACAACGGTCATTTTGTTCTGGGTCAGTGTGCCCGTTTTATCGGAACAGACATAGCTGACTGCGCCGAGCGTCTCAACGGCAGGCATATTCTTGACAATGGCGTTGATCTTTGCCATTCTCTGCATACCGAGGGCAAGCACAATGGTAACAATCGTGGGAATACCCTCCGGAATCGCCGCAACTGCAAGGGAAACGGCGGTCATGAGAAGCTCCAGTACCTCTCTGCCCTGAATCATGCCGATCACGAACACGACAGCGCATATCACGATCACCGCGATGCCGAGAATCCGGCTGAGTTCATTCATACCCTTCTGGAGCGGAGAAGGTTTTTCTTTTTCCTGGCCCACCATATCAGCAATCTTGCCGATCTGAGTCTCCATACCCGTATGGACAACCTCACCGATGCCGCGGCCGAAGGTCACAACGGTGGTCATATATGCAAGGTCAAGGCGGTCACCGATGCCCGTCTTTTCATCCGGAACGAAATGCGCGTCTTTTTCTACGGGAACAGATTCACCCGTCAGTGCCTTTTCGTCCATCATCAGATGAGCTGTTTCAAGCAGTTGCAGATCAGCAGGAACCTGCTTGCCGGCTTCGAGGACAACAATATCGCCTTTTACCAGTTCTTCCGAGGAAATCTCCCTGGTTTCGCCGTCACGGATGACAGTGGCTTTCAGCACAGACATTTTCTTTAGTGCATCAAGTGCCTTCTGTGCCTTGCCCTCCTGCACCACGCCGATCACCGCATTGGCTATGACGATCACAAGCATTATAACTGCTTCGCCGTAATCATGGAGAATGATTGAAATGACAATAGCCGCACCGAGGATCGCATTGGTGAAATTCAGGATTTGTGCGAGAAACATCTGGAAAAGTGTTTTCTGTTTCTCCTCTTTCAGGCAGTTACGCCCGTTTTGAAGCAGACGTTTTTCGGCTTCTGCCTGTGAAAGCCCGTGAAATGTGTGCATAGCTGTATTTTACTCCTCTGCAAATTATTTTCACAGTATATTTTACATCATCCATTGCAATTTGTCAATATCCTATCAGATAATTGGAGAAGTTCTTATTCCTATTCCGATGCCAGCCTGTTTTTTTGAACATGGTGCTGAATCATTTTTCTATGCATAAGCATAACTGATCTGCACCCATTGGGGAATTCAGATCATAATAGAAACTGAAAATACATTTTGATGCAGCGCTGCGCTGACCTTCCAGTCAAACCTTTCACACAGGTTTTTCACAACATACATACGCAAAATGATATGCATTATGATTATGCATGATTAAGAGATGGGCGCTTCGCTATGGGTTTAAGGCAAACGTGCTGTTGACCCGCGGGCTTTTTGAAAAATAGCTCCACTCAAAAACTTTAGATGGGAGCAATCAGATGATTCATTTGACGATTCTTCTGTAAACCGCCTGAAAAGTTACATACTCTAAAAAATCAAAGATGATCCCCTTCAATCATAGGGATAACATACTTCTCTATAAAAGCCAGACGGCCAAATATCCGCGGTTTGAATGTGCCGCTCACGCCAACTGATATTCCCTTTTCGGGATCGGCATATATGATATTGCCGCCGTCACCGACCGCAGCAAATACAGGCCGGTTCTGATGCGGTCTGTACCACAGATACCCGTATTGCATATTGCCGAACATCTCACCAAGCTGCAGTTTCGGTGATGTCATCTGCCCGATCCATTCCTTTGAGACCACCTGCTGACCGTGATAAACGCCGCCGCTTAGGAGCATATATCCGATCTTTGCCATATCATATGCCGAAAGAGTAAGACCCCAGCCTGCCGTGACAGTATTCTGCGGGTCGGAGTACCATTCATTTCCGCGCGGCTGCTTATTCATCAGGAAATCAAACTGATCTTCCTTACTGCTGTCACCGTGTATCCTGTGTTCGGGAATCTCAAGCGGTGCAAAGAGATACTGATTTGCAAAGTCAATACATTTCATTCCTGAACTGTTTTCTATGATGCCTGAAAGAATCTGTATCCCAAGTGTAGAATACTGAAATGCACCTGTGATTCCCGCCCTTCCGCCAAGCAGATCAAGTGCTGCTTTTGTCCAGTCCTGAGAAGTGCAGACCTTCTTCCACGGTTCAGATCGGTATTTATACGGGGCGGTCATGGTGAGCAGATGTGCAAGCGTGACATCATAAATCGTCTTTTCCCCGCGTTTCACAGTGTATTCCGGAAAAAAGTCCAGCACTTTCTGATCTGTGCCGGTTATAAAGCCCTTGTCAATTGCTATCCCTGCAAGCAGGGCCATAATGCCTTTCGTAACCGACATGACATTGACAGCACTGTCAAACTGAAAACCATGCCAGTTGTCGCTGTATACGATCCCGCCGTTTCTGAAAGCGCATATCTGACAGATATTGCTCTCATCGCCCTTGCTTTCCTCTACATACTTATGAAGCGCATTCTTTGTCATAAGATACCTCCGAAAATGTTCCGTAAATTCGATTGAAGATTCATACAGTATCTATATTGTAGCAAAACAAATTTTTAATGTCAACACCTGTTTCTAATAAAATTTTGACAGACCATCCAAATGCCGCAAAAAAAGAACAGCCCTCCGAAACCGCGTTCCGGAGGCTGTTGTTCATACGCCGTTCCAGTTCAGCTTATTTGGAACGGAAATCAAATGTGCCAATCACGGCGAATTAAAAATCAGTCTTTTACCTGATTATGCTTCTGTAAAGAAATCGTACACCATACGATTGAACTCCGTGCTGAGATAAACAGTGTGACCCTCATTCGGGAATATATGAAGCCTGCAGCCGAACATTTCATTGCTCTTTTTTTCACTGTTCAGATTCGTTCCAGCACCGCACGAATATCCCCGTCGATACAGATACTCTGCTCCGCAATTTGATCCGGCACATAAGCTTCGCCATAATTCAGACAGGCATAAACCGCATTCGGATTTGCGTATGTCATCTTCCAGAACGGAAACTTGATGATTGCAGGTGTATTCATCCCCACGCCCAGCTCCAGAAACAGAATATGCTGACCTGCGTGAGATTCCAGGAAATCATCATACCGCTTTGCTGCCTGATGCCATCCCTCATCCTCAACAAAAGTATCATCGGCACGGAGATTCATATTCATTGGCTTGCCGCAAACCGGACACGGCGGAACAAGTCCGGACGGAACGCGCATATCTTTCTGCTGTTCAAACATCGCCCTGACGGTTTCCTCGTTGTCATAGGTCTTTTGGTGGCAAGGCTCACTGCATTGCCAAAGCCCATAGTCCCCCTGCGTATAAAACAGCCGGTTCTTGTCAAATCCAGCCTTCTGGAACTGGTGATCGACATTCGTGGTAATGACAAAATAGTCCTTGTCTCTCATCAGTGCAAACAGGCGCTTGTATGTGCCGTTGTCCACGTCCATATAGCGATTGATATAGATGTACCGAGACCAGTATGCCCATTGTTCTTCCAGTGTCAGAAACGGATAAAAACCGCCCGCATACATATCCCGAAAGCCGTACTTCTCCGCGAAGTCTGCAAAATACTTCTGCAAACGCTCACCCGAATAGGTAAAACCTGCGGCGGTGGAAAGTCCTGCGCCTGCACCAATCACGATCGCATCAGCAGTTTCGGTTTCGCGTTTCAGGCGTTCTATTTCCGCGGAATATTCTCCTGCATATTTCATAGTCATCCTCCGTAATTTCTGCTGCCATTCCAAATCGTCCGTGAAGGACGGCGGAAAGCAGCCGTCCCACATGATTCCGTACAGCAAGTGTACTCCTGCGGAAAGAGTGTGCCGATTTTTCAGCACACTCTTTTTTATTCTCCGTCTATTATCTTTCGTGTATCTGCAACGACTTCTGCAAGGGTGGCAGATCTCAGTTCATTTTCGAGAGCTGCCTGCGCCGCTTCAAGCCTGCCGTCCATAGCCTTATGGATATTGCGCCCAACAGGACAATCCGCATTGGGATTTTCATGGAAATGGAACAGCCCATCGTCATCTATGCATTCCACAGCCTTGTAAATATCGTACAGCGTTATTTCGTCAAGTGCTTTTGCAAGATGTGCGCCTCCGCTCCCCTGACGGGTTTCGACAATGCCTGCCGTGCGAAGCTGACCGAGAACATTGCGGATAATAACCGCATTTACGCCCGTACTGCCAGACAGAAAATCGCTGGTCACTCTCATCTGTCCGTCAAAAATGTCAATACAGGTGAGGATATGTACCGCTGCTGTGAATTTACTTGTGATCTGCATAGACTATCATCTCTCTTATTCCTTTACAACGCCGATGCGCTGCTTGATATGACCGCCGTTTATAACCTCGTCGATCATTGCGATCGCATAGTCTGCATAGCTGATAACGCTCTCATCCTCGCTGCTGAGGATAAGCTCCTCACCGCCGAGAAGATACTTGCCTGTACGCTCGCCCTCTGCCTGAAAATCTCCTGCGGGGCTGATGTATGTCCACTTCACATCATCGTACTTGCGAAGCTCGTCAAGCGCCACCTGATGTGCCTTGACAACGGGGATAGCTGCTTCGGGGAAGGGTGTAACATCGAAAACGGTCTTGGTATGCTCCTTATCCACGAACAGGCTGCCTGCACCGCCGACAACTAAGAGTCTTGTATCAGTTCCTCTGAGAAGATCGGCAAGATACTTGACGGCATCGGGAACGATGTGAACGGTGTCGGGTGTCCACGCACCTGCTGCATCAATGACTGCATCAAAGGGAGCAAGATCGTCCTTTGTGATCTCAAAGAGATCCTTGATAACAGCATTCGGGGCGGCAGACTTGTTCTCACCACGAACGAACGCCGTAACGTCTAATCCTCTGTCAACAGCCTCTTTCACGATGAGCTGACCTGCCTTGCCGTTTGCACAAACTACTGCGATTTTCATAATGTGTACCTCCTGATTATAGCATGATTTTGATGATTTGTAAAGTTGTAAACATTACTGTTTCAACTTCTGATTGCAGTATAGCACAAAATCTCCATGTTGTCAATAGCATTATTACAACTTTGTGAGAATGCACGAATTTTTTTGCGTCTTATGCGCACAATGCACAATCGTCTGCTGCTGATTCCGGATTTGCCGGCGGATATACGTATATATTGTTCCGAATACCGCCATTCCAGGCAGGAATGCAGCTCAGACTACATTCAGACATCTTGCTTTTTTAAGCAGAGTATGCTATAATAGAATTATAGTTCGCATAGGCTAACCTATTTGCTGTGATGATACAGCACAAGAGGAAAGGAGCATCACGATGTATGAAACAAATATCAAAAACGCTTTGTGGTGGACGTATGACATCCCCGGAAATATCGGCTGGATTCTCTATCTGATTGGAATTGGCAGATTTCTTGCAAAGAGCGGCTTTTCACATTTCGGGCTTGCTGTGCTGCTCATCATTCCTGCTTTACTAATGCTTCTCGGTGTCATCGAACTTGTCAGCGAACGCATCTGCCGCCTCGACAGAAAACTTTCCGCGATCCGGTTCTGGCGCGGATTCGGCGCACTGACGTTCGGCGGCTTGCTGGGTGCGGTGTTTTCTGCTGTCACCCTGCGCAGCAATTACAGCACAGCAAACGGCATCCTGATGCTGACCGGCGGCATCCTGTGCTTCGTATTCGCGGGTCTCATCGCGGTCAGCTTCAAGAAGGTGCGCGTCTGATGTCAAAACACAAATATCCCAGAGAATGGGGCAAATTATATGAACGGTATCTCGACGAATATCTGCCGGAAAGAAAAGAAACGATCTGCCGGAATGCCGATGCAGAATATACAAAGCTATTGGCACAAAAACCGGATGTCGGGAAGGGCATGATGGCAGATACAATGAACACATGGCTCTGCATCGTATCATTTTATGAAGCAAGCGATCATCTGATCGGCGGTGAGGCATTCCGGATCATTCACGGCTGGCATATAGACAAGCTGCGTTTTCTCGGCAGGATCATAGATGCCAACAAGCAGCATCTCCCCTTCCGGCTTATGCTGCACATCTACCGCCGCTATGAAAAAGATCTGCATAAGCACCGCGCAAAAGGCGAATGGACAGATGCATGGGATGTTGCAATCAACCCGGATAACCGGCAGGAGGGATGCTGTTTTTATCTGATCGGATGCCCGATTGCCAGACACGCAAAAGCACATGGCTATGAGCATTTGCTGCCGTATCTCTGCAAGACGGACCACGCACTTGCAGAAGTTCTGCACGCAAGGCTGATCCGCACAAAAACGGAAATTCTCGGCGGCGACTGCTGCGATTACTGGTATGTCGGTGATAAAAGTGATGCTGCCAAAGAATTCGCTGAACTGGATAAAATATGAGCGAGGTGAATATTATGCGCACAACTGTTTTCACAGCCCTCATTTTATGCGCCGTTGAATTCCTGACGATTGTGATTGCAAGCCCGATGGCAAACCCGCGCATGATACTGCATTTTTTGCCGGAGGACATCCGGGAAGCCGGCAGAAATCACCCCGAACCGCCGAAATGGAAACAGATGACTGCCCATATTCTGCTTGGTATGTTTCTGCTTGCGTTTCTTGGCGGTATGCTGTTTCTGGGATTAGATGGGCTGAAAAACGGATATGGTTTTTGGAGGCTGACGCTGCGATTCATCACCGCGCTGTACCTGATCAAAGCATTCGATATAATTGTACAGGATCAGTGGCTTGTGATGACATCGGGATTCTTCCGGCGTATGTTTCCGGAGACAAAGGATTGCGCCGGCTGGCGCAACAGAGGCTTTAACAACAAAAATCAGCTTGTCAGAATCATCGCCTATCCGTTTCTCTGTATGCTGACAGCGGGTATTTTTATGTGGATCGGAGGCTGACATGAATCATTATGTCATTGCAGGTATCATCGGAATCATCAGCGGCATTCTGTGCGCACAGGCAGATGTTCCGCTTGCATGGTCGGGCAGAAAAGAAGATGCGGCCGATGCCAAAGCAGTCGGTCACATAACACCGTGGTGGATAACAGTCCGGGAAAACCATTTTGATTTGTCATTCTGGCTTTCCTGCATCGGTCAGCCGGGAACATATCTGACCACATGGTTTCTGGCAGAATGCATCTCTGAACGGAATACAATACTCAGCATTTTGCTGAAAATCTGCACTTTTATCGGCGCGTATACAGGACTTCTGTTCCATGCCGCAGCCTGCATCAAGCCGCTGGTCTACCGTGCGATTGCAGGAGAAGTGTCCGAAGAAACAGCACAGAAAGCCATGCGCGCCATTGACAAATATCCCAGAATACCGTCACTTGTCAGCGGCATCGTATTGTTTCTGATTGAGACTGTTCTCATCGTAACCGCGATTCTGACCAATGCACTGGAAGTTCCGAAATGGTTTGTGCTGTTTAATCCGGTCGGCGCAATGCCGCTTCTTCTGATTGCACGCAAGCTGCATCTCAGGATCGGCGGTGCAATTGGCATCGGGTTTGCGCTGTTCGGAATCATACTAATCGCTGCCGGAATGCATTTTTAACGGAAATCATCAGTCAATACGGAAAAAGGGCATCCTCTTTTCATAAGGAGGATGCCTTGTTTGTCAAGCAGATCGTGCAACAGATGTGTTTTCATTTCGTGTGAATCGCTTTCGCAAATCCTGTTATTTTTATACAATCCGCCAATTCCGATCAGTTAGCATTGACAAACCAACCGGAATATGCTATGATATAAAACAGTGTTGCGCAACACTGTTTTATATCGAGGTGACGACATGGCAAACCGCACTCCGGGTGTAACGGAAAAACTGCTGGAACAAGCAATGCAGGAGTTTCTTGCAAATGGCTACAGAAATGCATCCCTGCGGACGATTGCCGAAAAAGCCGGCACATCGCCCCGTGCTGTATACACCAGATACGGCGATAAGGAAGGCTTGTTTGCTGTACTGGTATCGGAACAGGCTGAAACGCTGAAAACGATGTTCGGGCGATATATGTCGGATTATCACGACAAACCCATTGACGAACAGAAACAGCTTTTCCATGACGAAGCGTTTGACTCGGAATATCAGGGCTATATTCTGGCGAGTATCGACTATATCTACGCAAACCGGGATGCCTTCAAGCTGCTGATCTGCGGCAGCGAGGGGACGAAATTCAGCGGATTTGTCGATGAAATCGTAGAAATTGAGGAACATTACACGCTGCTGTATATCGAGTTTACCGGAAACGATGTGATCCGTTCCGGCAGAGCAAAACCGCAGCTCATCCATCTGCTTTGCAGCACATTTATTCACGGATTTTTTGAATGTATCCGCCACGATATGCCGAAAGAGGAGGCTTTGACCTACATCGGACAGTTGCAGGCATTCTTTGCCTGCGGCTGGGATCAACTATTTCGCCCGCAATGACGGGCATCTCTTTTGCAAACGAGTTAGCTTAGGCTAATTTCAGATTACGGAGGTAAGTTTGATGAAAAAACTACTTGCAATCAGCATTGCACTTGCAGCAGGACTTTCTGTCTGTGCCTGCGGTACAAACAACGGAACCGGCTCTGAAGCAGATCTTTCTGCACAGACAGCCGAAACAACGGTCTCTGAAGCCGCGGAGACAACCGCCGCTGCGGAGACAACATCTGCTGCGGATAACGCAGAAACTGCGCAGACAGTGGAAATTGCGACTGCGGAAGAACTCGTTGCATTCGCAAAAAGTGTCACAGACGGTTCAATCGGCGGGGCTGCCGGAAAGACCGTTCTGCTGACGGCAGATATTGACTGCAAGGACGTGGAGTGGACCCCCATCGGCACGATGGATCTCGAAGACATGAGCAATTATTCCTGTATGTTTCAGGGCATTTTTGACGGTCAGGGACACACAATCTCGAATGTGACATTTGATTCGGACTATCCGGTTTGCGGCGTCGGCATCATCGGCATGAACCTCGGTGAGGTCAAAAATCTGACTGCTGAAAACATCCGGATTCATTGCACGGATACGTATTCTATGGCAATCGGCGGCGTTGTCGGCTATAACATGGGCGAAATTCACAATGTCAAACTGACAGGTGAAAACGAGATCGCCGGCGTAAATGCGACCGGTGGTATCACGGGCGGTTCGACCAATCATGTTTATGACTGCTCTGTAGACGGCACGACCATTCAAGTGCTGGGCGACAATGATTTTCCGGACGGCAGAATCATACAGTGCGATGTCGCAGAGTGCGGCGGACTGATCATCGGCGGCAGCTTTGGCGGTACAATGGAAAACTGTACGGCAAAAGGCAAGATCATCGCAGAAGGGAATGAACCGGTTGGTCTGGGCGGCATTGCCGGCTGTCTGGAAATGATGGATTCCGTCACAAACTGTACTGCGGATGTAGAGATCATTTCCGCGAAGGGCGGTCATGCCATCGGCGGACTTTGCGGCTACAGCGGCACACATTCCGTCGGTGACATTGCACTGGCTACTGAGGGCGTTCAGACGCACGAATATCCGGGCATCATCAAAAACTGCGCTGTGACTGTTAAAATGAATGTCCCTGGTGCAACTCATGTCGGCGGTCTGATCGGCACAGGACTGTATTATTACGGCGAGGAAACGGCATTCAAAATTGTTGACTGCACGGTCAACGGCGAGATCGCTGGTGCGGTCACACCAGGCGCTGTCGCAGGCCGCGCAGAACACAGCGTGATTGAAAGCTGCAATGCATCCGTAACCCTCAACGGCGCAGCCCTGACGGACGAAATCGGTAAGACAGATACGATGTATGAAAGTTCCGATCAGAGTGACGAGGACGAATCTGCAGAAGAAAAGCCCGCAGCTTAAAGGAGCGGTATATGGGACTTTTTAAAAATTATGTGAGTCAGACCAGAAAACCGGAAGGAGTTCTGGGGAAAATGATGCTCAATGGTATGAACAGCGGTCATGCGAAAATGGCTGATTGAGGCATATCGCATCTGAAAGGCATTAAACCGCTGCAAATTGCAGAACTGGGATGCGGCGGCGGCAGAAATGCAGGCGCGCTGCTTGAAAAATACAAGAATGCAAAGGTCACGGCAGTTGATTATTCGCCGCTTTCCGTTGAGAAATCCAAGGAATACAATAAAGATATGATCGCAGCCGGACGCTGCATTGTTCAGCAGGGAGATGTTTCGGCACTGAATTTACCCCGAAACGTTTTCGATCTGGCAACGGCATTTGAAACAATCTATTTCTGGAATGATCTGAAAAAATGCTTTGCGCAGGTTGCAGACATTCTGAAAACGGGCGGCACTTTTATGATCGTGAACGAATCCGACGGTACGGATAAATCGAGCCTGCAATTTGAAAAAATCATCGACGGCATGAAATGCTATACGGTGCAGGAAATTTCATCTGCCTTAAAATCCGCCGGTTTTTCTTCTGTGAAAAGCGATCATCACCCTGACAAACCGTGGATCACTGTCATTGCGAAGAAATGAGGAAAATCTATGCGTAAGTGGAGTAAAAAGAACGCCCTGTGGCTGCTGCTGTACGTTGTGCTGTACGTCATTGCGAGTGTGATTGTGTGCGTATTGGGATCGCTGCACGGGCTGATGTTCGTGCTGTATCAGATTACAGCGGCAATTCTGGTCACCGGCGTTGCAGGAAAAGCATTTGACCGCATCAAAGCACCTGGCGTTGCAGCTTGTCTGGGGTTCGGTATGATTGTGACATTTTTCCTGATTCAGGATGCAAATCTCTGGCACTGTGTTCCGATCCTTGTCATTGCGCTGCTCGCTGAGATGATACGCGGCGTATGCAAATACAGATCTCCCGGCAATCTGATTGCAAGCGTCATCATGTCTTTCTCGACATTTGGCTATTACGGTCAGATCTGGTTCAACCGTGATTACACCTATACGTGCGCCGTGGAGGAAATGCCGGCAGGCTATGCAGAAACACTCATGCAGTACAGCCCTGGCTGGGCGCTGCCGGCTGTGATCATCGCAGGCATTGTGCTCTCCGTCCTGATGTACGGACTGACGGCCAGGCTGTTCCGGTTTGAAAACGAATAATCAGAATGCAGCAGAAAAGCAGGCACAAACCGCAAGGTTCATGCCTGCTTTTTGATCAGCCTTTGCTGAAATCCGGTTCCGCAGACGAATCTGCGAGCAGCATTTGCTTGAGAAGCGAAAGATCAATCGCATTCAGCTTGTTGTCCGCGTTCAGGTCTGCATCTGCCGGCGACTTGACCGTGCTTTCACCGACCAGATACTTCACCATCGTAACAGCATCAGAGACACCAACCTTGCCGTTGCCGTCCGCATCGCCCGGAATTTTGGAAGTGACAGTCTTCTTGTCGCCTGCCTCTTGCAGGAACGAAGCAATCCATGCAAGTGCAGCATTGCTGCTGAGCGAGAGATTATTGGTCGAGATCGCTTCAACCGAATCCGCATAGCATCGCTGCGACGGAATATCGTCGGCCTGAGTCATGCCCAGAAGATGCATATATTCATCCTGAAGCCCTGCATTCGGCCCGCTGACCATCACACCGGCAGGTGCTTCCGGCAGACTCGGATCCAGCTCATGCGTCCAGAATCTGTGCGCCGGATTCTTTGCATGATACGAACCGTAACCCGTAATAAACGAATACGACAGCGGATTTGTACCAAGCAGATAATCCATGCCGCGCACCGTACCGTTGAGGTATTTCGTATCGCCGGTCAAGTCGTAAGCATACGCCATTGCCATCATATTGGTGAGGACACACGAGTTGGAATCAAACCCAAAGCCGTCAACCGAACCGCTGAAAAGATATTCATCCAGATTGCTGACTTCGCGGTTATACTGATACGGAATGCCGTAGCCCTGCGCCTCCTCTGTATCGAGGTAAGCATCCGCAACGGAAAGAATTGTATCTTCCAGTTTCCTGCACTGATCTGCTGAGAGCAGATCCTCATGCATCAGCAGCGAAAGAGAACCCGCTGCGCCGACCTCCGAACCGTTCAACATGGTAAAGGAGACATCCGTACCGTTTATGATGCCTGAGATACTTGCTTCAAATTCAAATGCCTTGCTGTAATCTGTAATCTCTTTGAGATAGCCGGCAGCATCCGCATCTTTCATTTCTTTCGCGGTGATGAACAGCTCACTGGCTGCCCAGTAGGCTTCATCCAGAACCTTCGTATCCCAGTCTGCATACAGATCAGGCGCATAGAGCGAATCTTTTCTGCTCTTCTCATTTGCCGCTGCCTCATACCAGTTCTGCTTGTATGCCTGATAGGCAGCCTTTGCCTCTTTCAGAAGATGCTCAGCATACGTTTTGTCATACGGTGCAAAGAGTCTCGCGCCCTGCGCCGCACAGGCGGCATAATGAAGCGTCGCAGCGAAGGTCGGCGGCAGAACCGCATACGTACCGGATGTATCAGCCATAAGCGTATCCGCTTGAAAACCGACGCCCCGCAAGCCGTGATAGTACATTCCGGCATAGCTGCCCCAGGTTGTCTCGTCCTCCTGCACCTTCATCTTTTCCATGAAGTCCAGCTCATACTTGCACTCCACGAGAAGATCAGGCATCTTCTCACCCGTATCCGGAATCACGACTGTACCAGAACCTTTTTCAAATTTCTCCGTGCCGCCTTCCTGCCGGATCGCACGCTCATACAGATTCTGAAGTGTCCACAGCGCGATGCCGCTTTCAGACATGAACTTCCCCACATCCGAACCGCTGTACCAACCGCCTTTCGTGTCGATCACGGAGGAGGCGGATTTTGTCAGCTCATCCGCTGTAATCTTCCCATTCGTCGGCCAATACTTCACCACAGTGCCTTCCCCGTCATACATATTTGCGGGGTGTGCAAGCATAGATTTCTGACCGGATGTGATATAAGTATCGTAAATATCCATACCGGCACGGTTCTGATAAAAATAGTTGACTGCATCAGTCAGAAGATTCTGTTCGCCGTTCTCATAAAGATCAGTGTCGATCCGGAATGGGAACGATCTCCATTCCTTGTCCTTGATGCGAAGGTAGTATTCACCGGGCGTATTGAAAATGCTGAAATCAATTATGCAGACATTGTCACCGGAATCATGATCTTTCGTAACCGTCCCGGTCTTGCCGGTGAAAACAACTTTCTCATCGGAGACCTGAACGAGTTCATAGTCATAGCTTCCTTTCAGCTCGATCTTCTGCGGCACAAATCTGCCATCCACCGCCGGCAGACTGTCACCGCTGTTATCGCCCAGCACCGCAATCTTCGCCAGCGCCGGATAGTAGCCAAGCTGATTGACAGAGATGTAATTATTTTGCATCATACTGTAGGTCCGCGAAGTATAACCGTAAGTCGAAAGGGATTCATCAAAATCGGAATCTGAAAGATCCCGGAGAACCAGATCGTCAAACCAGATCTCATCGCCCTGCTGTACATTGCCGCCGTAGCCCATCATATCGTAAGCATAAGCGAACGCCCACTTCGCACCGTCAATATTCTCCGTCGGCTTAAACTTTCCGGAAAACTCCTGATATTCGGTTGTCAGTCTGGCAATATCGCCCCACCTGCCGTCCATATCGGGGCCCGGCTCAAAATTGCCGGCTGAACCGCAAAGCACCACGTAAGTTTTTTCGTTGTCAGCCGAAGCAATCTTACTGGCAAGTTCAATGCCCGAACGGTTTGCCTTTGCCTTGAAGCTGATCTCGTACTCATGCCCTTTCTTCAGCGTCAGATTCTTGTAAACGAACTGAAGATCGTCCTGCATTTTGCTTGCGCCAAGCGGTGACTGCACAAAAATGTGCGCAGCACCGTTATCCACATCAATCCGCTGTCTGGCAGGGAATGCCGTTTCGTAACGCCACGGGATAATCTTGCGTTCAAAAGTGGATTCTTCGACAACATTTCCCGCAGCAGCAGACATCGGCTGCACAAGACTGACAGTCATTGGCAGAACCATCGCAGTCGTCAGCAATCCTGCGATGAGGCGTTTAGATTGTTTTCTCATAGAAATCCCTCCCTGTTCATAATCGAACCGTATGACCGATACGGTACAATATCGCCCATACATCACAATTATAATATACAACAGCACAAAATGTCAACCGTTTTTAGCAAATCTTAATAATACAAAAGTATATATAATAAAAATCGGATCGGCGTCAGGTGCCAACCGCATATAACAAATCCCCCTGACCGCCGGAAATACCATCCGGTTATCAGGGGGGATATACAGTTCCGTTTTCATGCAGCACAAACACACCGAAATGCCGGAGCATCTCAGCTTTGCTGCCTCTGCAAAAATCAAAGAACGCCAGCGGCATCCGGAAGGACGGTATCGCAGGCTCCCTCTTCCCGCAGATACCGTTCCGGACAGATGTCAGCATCACAATGCAACTGTTTTCCTGTTGCCCGTCTTATTATGGCACAGTGAAATGCGCCTGTCAACGTACATTTTCGCGTGTCGGCTCAGAACCCGGAACAGGAAACGCATGGAATATCCGTGCGCATTCAGGGCGCTGCGTCTATTTTGCTGCTGACATCACCTGCGCATACTCAGAATAACAGCTTGCCTCAATCGGGTGAAACCAGATATTCCGGAGTGCATCATTCAGTCGATCCTTGCTGTCTGTCTTGCAGATATAATCTGAACATCTGCTCTGAATACTCCAGAGCGCAACATGACTGTCTTCCTCGTTTTCACCATATACAATGATCATGTCAACATGGGGACGCAGTATGCGAAGCTGATGATGCAGCATCTGCAGATCAGCAAAGTTCCGTCCGATATTCTGATTGATGAATATTAAATCCAACGGGTGATCTGCTGCAAATTTCAGACAATCCGCAGCACTGGTGAATGCCTTGAACTTGACACCGTTCAGCAGATGCTTCAGCGTTTTTCCGAGTCTGCGCAAATATTGCCGGTCAGTATCAATCGCCGCAATCACCATTTTATTCACCTGCTTTCATCTGTATTTGCATCAGAAACCGGCGGTTCAACCGAACAAATCCGAACCAGTTTTCCGGTAAACAATGCACGGGCGTCCGCAAAATCGTTTGCACAGGTAGAGAGTGCGATCACCGTGTCATCGCCGCACAGCTCAGGCTCTGTGTAATACATACTGTGTTCCCGCATCGCTTTCAGCCACTGTGTACTGTCAGCCGGAACATCATACATGGCATCGTATGCACTGACTATAACCAGTGCGCAAAAGTCGATTCGATAGAGCGTGTCTTTCGTAAACAGCCACCCGTAACGGTGTCTGTCAAATTCCTCCCGCTCCTTGAAGCTGCGAATGTCTCCGAACATTCCGCTCGCCATATTATGCCCGAACAGAATATTCTGCCTGTCAGAGAAATCGGCGGCACATTGACTGTGCAGAAAAATCGTTCCCAGCTCATTCTCTGAGCCGTCCGGTGCGTGATGCAGATAAAACTGATTATCATTGCCCTGCACCACCGGATAGTCAATCTCCGAATCAGCCAGATAGATCCACCCGATCAGATCTGCGCTGTACTGTGCTGCACGAAACAGCTTCTCCGTGATCTCCCGCACTTTCCGCCCGGAGATTTCCGGCACTGTCGCATCAAATTCCGGCTCATCCGGCTCTGCGGAAAAGGTCGTGACCGCCGTAACGGTCGTGGCCGCCGCATCTGCGGCTGCAGACGCAGATGATGTGACTGTGCGCACTGTTTCCGGAGAAACCGTTGCAGCGGACGTGATCAGTGTACTCGCTGCGGAACCGGAAACAGGTGCGGAGACTGTCTGCTCGTGCTGCGCAGACCTGCCGTGCTTTGCAATGATGCAGCAGAGCAAAATGCCCACAAGCACCACAGCAATCCAAAACCGTATTGAACGAACCATATTCGCTCCGTTCTGAGGAGTGCGCCCCCTCCCCTTCTTACAACAGGCGGGGGCGACTCCTGCGTATACCGTTTATGCGCGCATCAGATGCGGCTCTCGTTCTCGCCGCGCTTCTTGTTCTTCATGAGAAGACCCATCAGCACAACGCCTGCTGCCATGATGAATGCAAACGGTGCAATGCTGAAGAACAGACCCGTCACAGAGACGTCATTCAGCGTGTTGATGAACTCAATCTCATCCTTGCCGCTGGTCTTATTCACATTGCCGGCTGCTTTCATAGCAACACTTGCACTGCCAGCAGCTTTATCAGCGTTCAGTTCAATCGTTACATTGTTCTGCTTTGCTTCAACAGAATACTTAGACCCGGTGTTGTTGTTTTCAGAGACCAGAACCTTTGTGTCAACAGGCAGGCCGTAAATCGTGCAGGTATCGCCGTCTTTCAGCTTGATCTCAGACGAATCCGACAGAGCGCCAAGTGTCTGAGAACCATTCGTTTCAAGCGCTGTTTTCTGCTCACTGCCGCCGCTCTGAGTCCAGTAGAAATCAGCCTCAGACTTCACCGTACCATTCGTAAGTGCAATCTGGAACGGGAATTCGTTATTCGTATCACCCAGCGTACCTGCAACAGTCTTCTTGATCTCGACATTATAGGTATGATACTGGTCAGAAATGATCTCAACTTTGTCTTCTGTAATCGTTTTCGTCTCAGAGTTCACATCATAACCAGTCACTTTGGTAGTATTGTCTTCCGTAATGGACTGATTTGCAGCGTCCGTGCTGCTGCTGCTCTTGAACAGCGTATAGCCATAGACTTCCAGACCGCCGCCCGCAGCCAGTCTTGTGTACACATCGAGATAGATGTCATCCTTGTAGTCGCTGTCTCTCTGGATGCCTGCTTTTTCCAGCATATCATCAGTTGTCGTATCGGAGAGCTTGTAGCGGTAAACACCGGGAGGATTGTGCGTTTCGCCCGCACCGTAAATCACATCAGCGTTAATCTTGATACCGAGCTTCTCCGTTGCACGCTTAGCATCCTGCGTAACCTCAGTACCTTCCATGTTCGTATCCTTCTTATTATCTGCGCCAAAGACCAGATCTGCACCTGCGCCATACGCAGCTTCGGTTCCGTTGCCCTTGATCGTAACAGCATTCGGAATGCCGGAACGAACCTGAACAACATTACTATCCGTATCCGTAATCGTCGCGGAAGTCACCGTAACTTCGGATACCGCGTAAGAATACGTCACATTCGGCTCATAGATCTGCGTATTCGCATCAACGTTGAACAGAACGATGTCCTTATCAATTGTAAATTCAACGTTCTTCTGCGCCTCGGTCAGGGTTGTGCCGCTGCCTGCTGCAAAAGCAGACAGACCCGGAATTGCCATAGCGGAAACAGTCAGTACGGCTGTCATCGAAGCGATCGCTTTCATGATCAGATTCTTTTTCATAATAAACTTCCTTTCATCATAGGTTTGGAACGGCATGATTATTCGCCGTTCAGTCGGATCACAAAAAACAGCATCTCAGGGTGGTTTATCGCGGGAATGCGATTTCGGTTTCCGGATCTTAAAGCGGGAATGCGCCATCAGCAGACTCCCCCTTTCTCCGGCAGATGAACATCAGTGTTGCCGCGGACAGAATCACCACGATGATACTGTACGGCGCAGACTGTTCGCCTGCTCCTGTGACCGGAATCGGATAAGTATTGACCACATCAACGCGTGTATCATCGCTGATGCTGGCAACCAACTGGTTCTGCGAGACAACGGCATCCACGCCGTTGACCTGCGCGGTCATCTCATAGCTGCCTGCGGCTTCCTCCGTAATGGTGTAGTCGCCGCGCAAGAGACCGTAGATTGTAACGCTCTCGCCGTCATGCAGCGTCAGCGTCAGGGTACCGTCCTGTACTTCGATCTGCTCATCGCTGCTGCTGCCGGTACTGATGTAGTAGCTGCTGTATGTGAGCGCATCGGAAGTGACAGTAAACTGATAATCGGATGTGCTGCCGGCATCGCCCCTTACCGTCTTGGTCAGGGTCAGCTCATAGCCTTTCACCTGATAGACCGCATAGACAACGGCGTTTTCCGGCAGAATCTGCGGCGCATCGCCTGCATCATAACGATAGCAGAGATCACCGTCGCGGATATCGAGCATCATGGCTTTGCTGTCAGAGGCGCCGGGATTTCCGGAAGCATCCCCGACACAGATCCGGTTGAGATCGAGCTTGAGCTGATCGACCGTATCCGCATCGACATGATGATCCAGATCGCCGGGGATCAGGTATGCGGGCGCACCGGGCGTACTGATCTGCGAGAGCAGCAGCGTGCTGTCATGCGTGACAGGCAGGATATCGCCGCTCTGAACCGGCTCGCCGTTTCTGAGGAATGCCGCCTCATTGCGCGTCAGCGGAGCAATCTCCTCGTATTCGCCATTGGGCTTCTCGAACAGATAGCGGATTTCGGGCTTCCGGCAGTAGACGTACCAGATTTCGTCCTCACCGAGCTTCTCCGCGGTCTGACCGTTGAGATAGAACCCGTATTCATCGTCCTGCACCGCGCCGAAGGAAACCTTTGTCACCGCGCTGTTTACAGGTTCGATGACGCTGCTGCCGTCCGCGCTGCCGGAGACGATGCCGAGGAACACGTAGGAATCCGGATCTGCAAGCATGGCTTCCGGCGATACTTCCGCTGCGATCTCCCATGTCTCCGCACCGGTAAAGGTGTGGCGGTAAACGGTATCATCGTCCGTTCTCAGATCGTCATGGGCAGTGATGCTGCCGGCTTTCAGCGCAACGTGCAGATCGAGATCGAGCTTATGGGTGTTGGTGTAGGTGATCGTCACCGGATCGGAATCAGCAGACGAAGTATAGCTGCTGTTGTAGATCTGATCGCCGGTTTCCGCATCATTGGTCGTGATGTAGTCGGAATTCGGCTTCTGCACGATGCTGATAGTCTGGGTAATGCTCTCACCTGTTGTTTCTCGGTATTTAACAGAGGGATAGTTTTTACGGTCATAATAGTAATAGTTCTCCGAACCGGAATAAGAAGGTTCCGTATAGAATAATACAAACGATTCTTCCATTCCGTCTGACAAAGTCAGATCATTTGTTTCCGATACTGTCTTTGTTTCAATTACTTGCTGCACTTCAATCTCGGGGACAAATTTCACATCATCCGTTATTTCCCCTGAAATTACACCATTTCTGTAGTAATAGTACGTCCTTTTCTTAACCTGTCGTCTGGTCTGCGTAATGACAACCTCATACTCAAATTCATCATCCATATCCTCCGGCAGACCGATCGTCTCCTCGGTGAGGGTCACGACCGTCGGGCGCTGCTCGTAGTAGATGACGTACAGCTCCATGTCATAGCCGCAGTTATGCCAGTGCTCACCGTCCAGCGAATACTGGAAACCCTGCCACGTATTCTGCACATACAGCTCAGGTCTGGTATTGTCGGTTTCACTGTAGTCGGTGATGATTTTAAGATCGGAAACGTCAGCCGCACCGGATTTGCCGATTGCAAACGAATAGTACTGGTACCCGTTATATGCCCAGTCGCGCGGTCTGCTCACATGATCGTTTGCGCCCATTTCATACGGGGCATTGACAACCGATGCAGTTTTCACGGCTGCGCTCTTCACGTTCACAGGTGACAGCGAACCCTCGACCGACATCAGTTCATAGTTGATCGGCACAAATTCCGGGCTCTTGTAGTAAACCAGATAAATGGCTTCCTTCGCAGGATCGAATTCATGCTCTGTGCCGTCGGTATAAGTGACCATGACCTTCATCGCATCGGTATCATACCGGATCTGCGAGATTTTCGTATTCTCGGAGATCTTCTTGTAATCCTCCGTGCCGTTCCCCTGCGTACACGCCATTTCCCAGTCCATGCCTTCGATTTCAGCAGCGACTGCGTATACATCCGCCTGTGCTTTCTCGGAGAACAGCACCGGCGTATCATCATTGAGGACTGCGTAAGTCTCATCGCCGTTGATGCGCCAGTCATCCTGCCGCACCCACGTTTCTTCCGTGGTATCGACGATGTAGACAGGAATCTTGATCGGCGCACTCCAGCAGCCGTACAGGATCAGACGGTCTGTACCTTCCGGAAACAAATCCTGCGTGACAGGCTTTGAAAAATCAAAAGCTTCTTTCATTACGCCAAGCGTCGTCTGTTTCTCAAGCGACCACCAGCGGAACATTTCATCGCTATTCTGCGATTTCGGAATAAAATCGGGTTTATCGACTGCTGCATTGAGATTGATCGTGGTATAATACATTTCCGCTTCGGAATCCCATATATACGTAATATCCTCACTTGCAGTCCAGTTGCCGCCCCAGTCAGCATTGTCGTTATTCTTATCGAAATACACGCGAACTTCCCACTGTGCATAGAGTATGAGCGGCTCTTCCTTATCAACCAGAAACAGATTTTTAATGCTGTCAGCATTATAGAAGTGTTCGCTGCCGTCCGGTTCGGTTGACCAGCCGAGGAACCTGAAGCCGTGATTTGTGAAGCCGTCACCGCTGCTCAGCTTGACCGCAGAGTTATTGACCAGATCTTTGACGATCAGCTGCGAATCAGTAGCTTCATACACTGTACCGTGCGCCTCGTCGTCTGCCGCGCCTTCAGCCAGCTTGAACTGGTTGATGATTGCACCGCCGGCGTTTTCCGGTCTCATTGCAGTTTCCGCGTTAACCGTGCCGCCGTTGGCATCATAAATGATAGAAGCATTTCCGATTTCCGCATAGACTGCGTTCATAATCAGATAACGCTTGACTTCAATCGCACCGGTATCCGGATTGATCTGCGAGACAGACTCTGCATAATCTGAACTGAACCGGAAGCTCTCACCCGGATAATAGACCTTGCCGGATGGATCGTTTTTCAGCTTCCAGCCGACGAAATTGTATCCTTCGGGAGCATTCGCCACGCGTGTGACAACGACATCTGCGTGGTCAGAATAATCATTTGCATCGAGGAACTCAAACGTTGCCTCATTCTGGTCACCGTCATCCAGTGTACCTTCCCCCGCATTATACTTGATATTGTATGTACCAAGCTGTTTCCAGTGCAGACGGAGCTTGATGTTCTCCGTCACACGCGTACTGAAGTTATACGGAGTTTCCTCACCTGTTACCGGATCCACACGATACCAGCCAAGATAACGGTAAACGCCCGGTGCTGACTTATATCTGGTTGCACTGGTCGCCTTGGAAGAATCCATCGTATAGCTTGCGGAACGGTTCAGACTGTTTTCAGTCGCCGACCACTCAGTGCCGAGACCCCAGTAAGCTCTGTCATGCAGCATATAATAATACTCGCCGTTGACATCTGCTTCATAATTACGGGTAGCATTCGTGTATTCCTCGATTGGGTCGCCGTTATACTTCTCCCAGAAGAACGTTGACTGATCAGAATCCAGCTCGCCGCCGTTCGGGTCGATCTCAATCAGACACCAGTCTTCTTCCCAGCCAGCATAGATGCGCAGCGGATGTGAAGGCATTCTGGTATAAACCTGATAATGCGGTTCATCGTTCTCGTCTTGTTTTGTCGAATCAATCTCAGCCTGTGTAGGTTCATGGAAGAACACTCTGGTCGTACAGTTCACATCTGAATACCAGCCCTTGAAATGTGTACCTTCCGGTGCCTGAGGCGGTTCAGGAACTGCACCTGCTGTTCTTTCAATCATCTGCTGAAACTTGAGTTCGCTTTCCGTAAATTTCTCACCATCACGGGAATCGCAATATTCAATTTTGTAGGAATTACGATGATAATAGAAATAGAGATGATTTTTCGAGGATTCAGGAAGACTATAATTGATGCCATTGTAACCTTCCCAACTCTTATTCTTACCAGCTCCGAGAGAAATCACATATCCATTTTTCGCAGCAATCAAATATCTCGTAAAGCCCTCAATTTCAAAAAAATCATCATTATAATAGACAATATTAAAATCGTTTGTAACCTCTTTCATATCGCTATTATAAGGGACAAAATTTTCATTCTGGAATTGAATAGCTTCTGCGTTTTCTGCATCCTCCGGTAATGCCTCGACGTAATAATGAAAATACCGTGTTGTATTATTAGTCTTTTGCAAATCAAAATCAATATCTTCATCCGGCATAATCTGCATCTGAGAAATACGAGCAGTATAATGACCACTCTGACAATAAGGCTTCCATGAAGTATTCTGTCCTGACAAGGGATAATGCGTTCCGTCATACGCATCAAATTCCCAAATACCCGTTATGTCTGAGCCATAAAGCGCACTCACAGAGTGCAGCTCTTCTTTATTCCACTCGGTATAATTACTGAAAAAAGTAAATGTATGCACATTTCTGTCATAATACACATCCAGAAACGTCGTGCCGTCTCCCTCAACGCTCGTTTTCCCGGCATTTTTTACAGCCGTCCAATCCGCGTTATAATGGAAACCGTAATAATCGCCTGAGCCGCCTTTTGTGGTCGCTTCGTTCAGAATGACCGGAACGTTTTCTGTCACCGAATTGACCGAGATGCTTTCTGCATACTCATATTCTTTTTGTGCATCGGACAGATTGGCAGCATCCGTTGCTTTCTGCCGCCAGATTACGATTGTATATTTGGCATTTGTAGGCTTCCAATCCGCACGGAGTGTCACCTGAAGCACCTTTTTGCCGTCAGCACCGGATTCTTTCAGATACAGTCTGCCGCCCTGCTCATACAGTTCGGGCGTATCCAGTCCGCTCACAATTTTCTGATCGCTGTCCGTTACCGGTTGGCCATCCTCAGTAAGCCAGCCGTTGAACAGATACCCGGCAAGAGTCGGCGCTTCTTTTGCGTTCCCATCCGAGAACGAAAAGCCCTTCTCAGCGGGGAAATAGACCGGCGGGATATACGTTGCACCTTTGCCGGATTCAGCAGTATAGAATTTAAGCCAGCGGATCGGCTCAAAAACCGGATAGAAATGCGTTGTTTCCGTAAGCGTCAGTTCCGGATCCTGAATAACCTCAGCAATTGCTCCGGCAGCATAATCCTTAATCGGCTCTGTTGTCCAGCCCTTGAACGCCATCTGCGTCGGGTCGTTTTCGTCATGTTCATCAGCAGAGTCGTCATAGGAAACAGTCAGGTCGCGGTATGGAATCGTTGCAGCGCCGTCCACCTGATCACCGCGGCGCGTTGCGAACACCGGAAAAGAATCGCTCTTGCCGTTATACTGATCATGGAAAATCGCGTACACGCAGGAACGGAACACCGCATACAGTTTGACCGTCTCAGTTTCCGTGACAGGATCAACATTCTCAAAGTCAAACAGTTCGCCGTCTGCACTGCCAACAAACCATCCCACAAACGTATAGTGATTGGAATAATCTGCCGGAAGCTGCGGAAATACAGGCTTTTCATTTCCTTTGACCGTCTGCGTCCAAATCTCCTTGTACGTACCGTCAGTGTTTTTCGAGGAGGTCGGGAAATAGTATTCGTGATAATCCGCGTTATATTCCGGATCAGACGGCATTCTGAATTCATAGGTTCTCAGCGGAATAGTGCCGTCATCAAGTTCATAGACCGAAAAGCCCGATGCCGAGAAGGTGATTGTATCATCCTTGATACTGAAATTCTTGATCTCCTCGCGGATTCCGCTGTCGTCAATATGCCACAGCCGCGGCTTCTGAGCGCCCGCACAGGCAGCGCTGATCGCCGTATGCGTAATCTCAACTGTGATCGGTTCATTACTTTCCGGCTGGAAATTCTCACCAGCCTGATCGGTAATGGAGATGTCGTATGCAAACAGGTTATCATTCGTATATTCGCTGCTGCTTTGCACATTGATCTCCGCATTTACAGGCATAAGACCATCCAGCGTCACGGTGTCGCCGGCATTCTCACCTGCCTGCGTTGTAATCGTCTGATATTCGAGTCCGTCATTCTGAACAGCAGTTTCCTGCGAATTGGAAATTTCCGCTGCAAATGCCTCCAGCAGCGGTTCCGGAAGGAATGCACACAGGATCACCGCTGTCACGGCCACTGCGAACAGCTTTTTCAGCATAATGCTGCGAACATTTCTTCTCTGTGCGATCATGCTGCATCACCTCCAATTTCATGTTACTGTGCAGACTTTGCCTGGATTTCGGTTTCTTCGGGGCGTTTTCCCCGATAGCGCAGGCAGATAAAATCTGTCAGAAGCGCAGCGGCAGCAATCAGAATCATCCAGCCCGTCCAGCGGTCACGGATGCCCATTCTGCCGGTCAGATCTTCCGTCATCAGGAAGACGATTACTGCCGCAATCAGAATCAGAATCTCCAGCAGGATGCCGATGTGGCATTTCCGGAGAAAATGCTTCAGGTCGTCTGTAACCGGCTGTTCCGGATGCGTTGTTTCCTGTTCCGGATCGTTCTGATCCGTCTGGGTGTTCCGGTCATTTTCCTCTGCCTGTTTTTCCAGTCTGCGAATGGTTTTCCGCGAATAGGAAAGCTGACCGTATTTCCTGCCCAGCGCCCACAAAGGCAGCAGCGTCAGGAAGGTGCAGACCACGCACATCAGATTCAGGAATGACCATCTGCCGCTTTGCAGCTTATGCCCGACGGCAAGCAGCTGCGGTTTCTGCGGGGTACTTTCTGCGGTATTGATGCGCTCTGCGGCACTTCCGTCCAGCGCATCATCCCACGGTGCAATGCTTGCAAACAGCACGATCCGTCCGTCCGTAACGGCATCTGAGCAGGTTGACATTCCGATGATCTGACCATCAGCCATATCCTCCGGCAAGCCTGCATTCTGAACCGCGTGTTCTGCGATATAGCTTTTCAGTGCCGGAAACTTTGCTTCTGCGTCGTCCCGCAACTGATAAACTGCGTCTTCGTAGGCATTCGTGCGGATGCAGGCAAATACGCGGATGCTGTAATTGCCGTGTGCGGTTTGCAGAATGCCCCTGCTGTGCGAATCAAAGTAATCCGCATCAAGATACTTTTCAATATCTCCGAACATCGCACCGTTTTCCATGTGATGTCCGTAGATGAGATTATACCAGTCGCTGAGGTCGGCGTCGTTCTCAGCAGCAAGGTAGATCGAACCGGTCAGCGTGTTGTAGCCGAAGATGTCCTTGTTCAGATACTCCAGATTATCCTGACCGTGTACAATCGGATAATTGATATTCGTATCGAACATTTCGATCCAGCCGACGGTATCCGGATTGATGCCCTGCAGATCACTGAATGCATATTCCTCGCTGCTGTCGTCCGATTGCGGTTTCGGGCGGTATTGCAGCAGATCATACGAAACAAACGCTGTGCGGTTGGTGTAGTAGATGTCATTGAGGACGTAGAGACCGGAGACCAGCATGACTGCCGCTGCAAGCGCCGCAAAAACCATGAGCAGTGCGTTTGCAGCCGCCGCAAATCGGTTGAGCCACTTCATTGCGCGCCGCCTTTATATGCCGTGCCGCCGGATCACGGCAACAATTTTGCCGCGAATCTCCTCACGGGATACTGCACCGAAATAGCGGCTGTCCTCTGCGCCGCCGCGTGCATCCGCGAGAATGAAATATGACTGTGCATCAAGCTGTAACGGATAATCCACAAAGCCCTCAAAACGCGGGGTTGCAGCATGAATATCCGGTTCAGACACCTGATTCTTGTTGACAATCAGGTGATCCTGATCAGAAATCTCAACGCTGTCACCGGAGACTGCCACAATCCGCCCGATATACGTTGTGCCGTTCTTGACAAACACAACCGCATCCTGTGCATGATAGGCCTCATCGAGGCGGTAATACAGCAGCAGATCCTTTGATTTGATGCTGGGCGACATATCATTATTCGGTGCTGTTGCCGCACCGATGACGTAGCCGAACAGCAGCCACAGCACCGTAATTACAATCAGGAGATTCAGCAGAAAAACCTGAATCGGTGTCATAGGAGATTTCCGTTTCTGCTTCTTTGCTTCGGATTGCTTTGCTTCCTCTGCGTTTCCTCCGGATGTTTTTGCGGATGCATCTGCCATGCACAGCACCTCCCTTCCCGCTTCATTCGGATACAAAAAAGCACATTCAAGCGGGCATACCTGACCCGTTCAATGTGCTTTTCATTTTTGCGTATGGAGTTGTCAGCGGGCAGAAAAAGCCCAGTCTGTTTCTCCGATTCGTCTGTTTCATCATGGCTTTCTCACCCTTTCCGCGATATTGTCAACAAAGCTGATCAATTGCTTTCTTGTGACCATTATACCACACAGAGTGTTACAAAACCGTTAGAAAAAGAAGGAGAAACGAAAAAAATATGTAGAAAATCACCGTGTTTCAAGCGGTTCGGTTTGTGCAATTTAATACCAATTATACTGTTCCAAGATAGAGGACGGCGAACCATCGCACGCAATGGCTTCCATGTTTATGCCGATTTTACCGTATTTCTTGACGATGATATTCTCAGCGCCGATCTCTTTGAGGCGGCTGCGCATATCCATAACAAGCTGCCGCAGATTGCCCTGCTTATCCGGATCACCGTCCCAGAGGATGCCAAGCAGTTCACCGTTTGTACAGTACGCGCCTTCCTTGTAGATCAGATAAGCAAACAGTTCAATCGTCAGCCCGCGTCCGAAATCAAACGGCATCCCGTTAGCAAAAAGCGCAAAAGGACTGCACTGCACTCTCAGCGGCGATCTGAACGTCTCCAGCGGGAAACGAAGTTCCTGCAATTCGTGAATAATATCCTCCTCGCAGACGGGCTTTGTCAGAAATCCGCTCGGATGCATTCCGACCGCATCAAACACATATTCCGGATGCCCTGTCACGTAGATGATATTGAGTTTCTTGTACTTGTCTTTCAGCAGCGGCGCGGCGCTGATCCCGTTCAGTCCGGGCATCTCAATATCCAGAAAAATAATCTGAACATCGTCACTCAGCATCTCCATGGCCTCTTTCATATTGGATGCACTCCGATGCGTACCGCTGGGGTCAATTTTGTTCAGCATAAACAGCATCAGTTCCGTCGCTTCGCGCTGATCGTCCACTGTCAGTGTGATCATGTTTGTACCTCCTGTTCCGCATCCAGTAAAATCCGTGTGGTCGTTCCGTGTTCGCTGCTGATGATCTCCAGCACACCGCTGCACATAGTTTGCAGCCGCGTGCGCACATTCTCAATGCCGATGCCTTTGCGTTTTTTCTGCTGCTGCGTGATGTCACTTTCGCCGGAGCCGTCATCGGTAATTTCGATGCAGTATTTCCCGTTCAGGCGATGTGCGGCGATGCAGACCGTTCCGCCCTTTTCATACGTGCCGATGCCGTGGCGCACCGCATTCTCGACAAGCGGCTGCACAGACAGTGCCGGCACTAAGAACTGATCGCATTCAATGTCGTATTCCACTTCCAGACGCTCACCGTAATTGTCGCGTTCCAGATCCAGATATGCTTCGACATTCTCCATCTCCCGCTCAAAGGTGATCATGCTGTCTTCGCTGAGGGCATCAAAATGTGACCGCAGATACCGCGAAAACTTCGTGATACTATCATAGATTTCCGGTGTGTTTCTGCATCTCGCCCGCAGCGCCATAAGCGAATTATTGATAAAATGCGGCTGAATCTGCGCCATGAGCATCTCATTTTTATTCCGTTCTGCTTCGAGTCTGGTCTGATAAAGCTGATCACGCACCCTTTGCTGATCGTCCGCGGCGATATACCAGAAATACACCAGCAGACTCAGCGCACAGATCTCATCGGTATAGCCGGTGACATAATCCAGCCACTCCAGCACCACGGTCAGCACGCTTGCAACGACGATAAACAGCAGCACAGTTCCGCGCTGCCGGTCGCTGCGCTGCATCATCCGGATTGCCTCCCGCGAGATCATCACCTCATAGAACAGCATCACCAGCGTCGGGAAGAAATTGAGCGTACCGCCGAAATACGAATGATCGGCATGATAGCCGTAGATCAGGTCTATGCCGCAAGCATTGATGCAAAGCAGCACCATATTCACAAGCAGCGGCAGCGCATACAAGACCTGCCTCTTGATTTTCAGCGTGACCAGCGACTCTATCAGCAGAATCAGCGGGTAGATCGTATAGACCATCGCACATTTCACATAGAGAATCCAGACCGGCTTCTGATAGAAGTCGCACCATTCCTCAATCTGATCGAGAATTGCAATGCCAAGCGTCATGGTCATTGCGACAGCAAACAGAATATGCACTTTTCTATCTGTGGCGCGGTTCATGAATACCAGCACAGCGAACGCCGCCAGCAGCATAACCGTCAGATAATTTTCTTGATAAAAGGCAGTAATAAATCGCATGACTCACTCTACCTCCTGTATGCCGTTCGGGAGTATGACTGTTGCAGCCGTACCGTGTTCATCGGAGACAATCCGCAGCTCCCCTTCCAATACAGAACGCAGTCTTGCGCGGACATGATCGTAGCCGATCTGCTTGCGTGCAGCCTGCTGCTGGGTAATGTTGCTGCTGCCGACGCCTGAATCCGTGATCTCAATACAGATTATATCGTCCTGTTTCCGCGCACAAATCCGGACCGTTCCGCCCTGATCAAAGGTCGCGATGCCATGACGAACCGCGTTCTCCACCAGCGGCTGTACCGAAAATGCAGGAATCAGAAAGCTGTCACAGTCTATGTTATATTCTACAGAAAGCCTGTCCCCGAAATTTTCACTTTCCAGCGCAAGATAAGCTTCCACGCTTTCCATTTCCTTCTCAAAAGAGATCATGCGAACGCCGCTGAGAGAATCAAAATGCGCCCGCATATAGCGCGTGAAATTCGTAACCGAATCGTACAGTTCGGGATTGTTGCAGCTCTTTGCGCGCAGAGAGATCAGATAGCTGTTGATGAAATGGGGCTGAATCTGCGTCATCAGTACAGTGTTCTTACGCTGTTCCAGTGCCAGTTTGTTTTCAGCGAGTTCCGTCTTTGTCCGTTCGAGTTCCTGAAGCTGTGCAATGGAAGCAGCCGTTCTGTGCTGCTCATAAAACATGAAAATGATGAACGCTGCAACCGATACGGAAATATTGTTGAAGCTGATCCACGAATGACTCACTGTATTCAGCAGAACACCGCAAGCCGGTATGAGGGCGGCAGTGCATATAATCTGCCGCAAAAACACTTCTGTCCGCTTGTGTTCCGCCAGATACACCGCGAAAATAAACACGAAGGAAGCAATCGTAATACCGTTCCAGAGGAAGAACAGTCTCCCGCGGCAATAATCATTCTGACTATTAAAATAGTATAGCAGACCCGTAAACGGCGTAACAGCCAGCAGCATGAGCAGCGGCACATGAAGAAGCTGCATGACCAATGCTGCTTTTTCAAGTCTGCGGTTGCCGTTTTTCAGCGCAATGTGCCGCTTGATGAGCTGTAAAAAGAACAGCGTCTGAAATGCACCCAGCACATAATACAAAAAGTCGGAGACCCGTGCCAGCCGGACGTAAAACACGGAAGGATTTCCGTCCGCCGCAATGCCCGCTGCATTACACAGATTGTACAGCAGGATTGCGCAGTAGAAAATTGCAATTTCCTTTGTGTACGGCACATCCACAAACTGCCGCGGCTTGTCTTTTGCGAGCTTCAGCTTGACTGCCAGCGAAAAAATCATCAGCAGCAAAAACACACCGCTCCACAGTTCAATCACAACCTGTATGAAATTCGGAATCCCGATTCTGTCAACGAATTCCTGCATAATATCCCTCCCGCTGCATCCGTTTTCTGAAAGTAAATGCTTTCAATTATTATAACATAAGAAAGCAGAAAAAGCAATTGACTCTGACGACAGAAATCACACCATTTTTTGCGTGTTTTTCCGTTCATTTTGATACGAATACACCAATTTGCCGTGCAATTGACATTTCCCATGCATTATGGTATAAGGCGGAAGTACCGCCTTCCATCTTAACACCAACGGGAAGCTGTGCCGTTTTTTTCTCTCTGCACCCATTGTTTTTCTGCTCTGATATGCTATAATTGGAACATCAACAGCATCCCCGCATCGTCCGCATTGATAATAAGGATGTGGATAATATTCAGATTTATCATGCGGCGGATAATCTGGTGGAATATATCAAGCTGATTCTCAAAAACGAGAAAATTGAAGAAACACCGATTGACTGATGCAGGGTGTATTGACAGCTTCGTGTCAGCACACCATAATACAGCAGAAAACGGACAGCCTGTCTACAGCAGACGGCTGTCCGTTTTTGCTTGATCGGGTATTTGCACGGGAACGTATCAAAATAATGCAAAATGGATCATCCAAAGCAGAATGGAGTAGAAAACAGGAAATCATTATGCTATAATATAGCAGGTCTTGGGAACAAGACCGATCATTTTTATCTTGTGTTAGCGAAAACTAACCGCTGGAGGTACGTATGAAAGGAAAAGATCTCATCAACATCGGCATTTTTTCGGCAATCTATTTTGCGATCTTGTTTGTAGTGGCAATGCTCGGTTTTATTCCGATTTTTCTGCCGCTGCTGGCAGTGATTGTCCCGATCATCGGCGGCATTCCGTTTATGCTGTTTCTGACAAAAGTCAGGAAATTCGGCATGATCTGGATTATGAGCATCGTGATGGGCTTGCTGATGCTGCTGACCGGCATGAGCTGGCCGCCGCTGGCAGTATCCGTTGTGAGCGGCTTGCTGGCAGAGCTTGTTTATAAGAGCGGAAACTATCAGCGCGCTTCAAAAGCCGTCCTCACAAACGGCGTTTTCAGCCTGTGGGTTGCTGCCAACTATCTGCCGCTGTTTTTCGCAGCAGAAGCGTATTGGGCATCGCGGCAGAATTTCGGACAGGCGTACATTGATACTGTCACAAAGCTGATGCCGACCTGGATGTGCCCTGTGATGTTTGCAGTTGCATTTGTATGCGGCATTCTCGGCGGATTGCTGGGCAAATCGCTGATGAAAAAGCATTTTGAGAAGGCGGGCATTGCATGAACAATGATCTGTTTCTGGCACTGGATCAGGCAGGATTCGGCTCCAATGTCCACGAAATTGCCGCAGAAGGTGAATGCAGGGTACTGCGTCTGGATGATGAAACCGGAGAAGGCTTCATGACAATGTACCGCGTTTTTGAGGGTATATATCTGATGTACAACGATTTTCACCTCAGAACGTGCATTTCGGAATATCAGAATGCTGAAACCGTCCTGTGCATTGACCATTGCCGCGAAGGACGAATTGAGCATGAGAATTCACTCGGCGGCCGCTACTATATGGAAGCCGGCGATTTGCGGATTGACCGGCGTGTGCATCACGAAGGCAAGGTGGAACTGCCGCTCTCGCATTATCACGGCATCACAATCGGCTTCATACAGGATGCGGCACAGGAATCGCTCAGACGGGAAATGCCGTATCTGCCGCTGAATCTGCGCAGCCTTGCGGATCAGTTCTGCCGGAGTGATAAGGAATTTCTGCTGCGCTCAGACAATACGCTGAATCTGTACTTCTCGCAGCTTTATCATGCACCGAAGAAGATTCGTCCTGCCTATTTTAAAGTAAAAATCGCGGAACTGCTGCTTTTGCTTCGTACAATCGACCCGACTCAGAATACGGAACAGCGGCAGTATTTTCCGGCCAATCAGACCGACAAAATCAAAGCGGTTCATACGCTTCTGACAGAGAAACTCGATCAGTCTTTCACGGTGGAGGAACTCTCCGAACGCGCAGAGATGTCACCTGCTGCGCTGCGCAAGGTGTTCCGTGCGGTGTACGGCGCACCGATTTACCAGTACATCAAAGGCTACAAAATGAAAGCCGCTGCTGCTATGCTGATTTCAGAGCAAAACCTGCACATCTCTGAAATCGCACAGCGTCTCGGCTACGACAATGCTTCCAAATTCTCTGCGGCATTCCGGGATGTCATGGGGGTCACGCCGCAGAACTACCGCAACAGACAGGAGGATATTTGATGGGAAAAGATCAGAACGGCTCATTCATCTGGCTGCTGTCGCAGTCCGGTGCGCGGAAGGGCAAATTTATTGCAAGCGTGATTCTTGCAGCATTCAGCATGATCTGCGGAATCGTCCCCTATTATTTTATTGCACGAATCGTGAAAGATCTGCTTGCAGGCAGCAGCAATCAGCGCGATTATTTTCTGAACTGCGCGGTCATTCTGTTGCTCTGGCTGGGACATTCCCTGTTTCATGCACTTTCTACGGCAAATTCGCATCTTGCAACCTTCCATACGCTTGCCGTCATCCGTAAAAAAGCACTCGATAAACTCGCAAAAATGCCGCTGGGCAATGTCATCAGTCAACCTTCCGGCGCACTCAAAAGCACGATTGTGGAACGCATTGACAGCATTGAAACGACGCTTGCCCACATCCTGCCTGAATTCACAACCGGTATCGGCGCACCGGTTATCATTCTGATTTATGCGTTCGTGATCAACTGGAAGCTCGGCCTTGCAGCCCTCATTACCGTGCCGCTTGGCATCGTCTGCTATGCGCTGATGATGTTCGGCTACGAAGAATACTACAGCAGAACCGTTCGTGCAACCAAAGCACTCAACGCCGTCACAACCGAGTACATCAACGGCATTGAGGTTATCAAGGTGTTCGGAAAGGCACAGTCGAGTTATGAAAAATTCGCTGCTGCTGCAAAAGAGAGTGCCGCAAGCTTCGTAGACTGGATGCGAAAATGCAATGTATACATGACATTTGCAATGTGCATCATGCCCGCTACGATGCTTTCTGTTCTGCCGATTGGCGGTATCATGGCGATGCACGGGACGATCAGCACGGCAGATTTCATCACGATCATCATTCTCACGGTCGGTCTGATTGAACCGCTGCTCGGGGTGATGTCGTATTCGGATGACATTGCTCAGATGGACACCATTGTCACGGAGGTGCGCAGTATCCTTGACGCCCCTGAAATGATGCGCCCTGAAACACTGACGCAGACAGTCAGCGGCGGAGACATTGTGCTGAACGATGTGCATTTCAGCTACGCAGATCAGGAGATTCTGCACGGCATCTCCATGACCATTCACGAAGGGGAATTCATCGCGCTGGTCGGGCCTTCCGGCAGCGGCAAATCAACCATTGCACGTCTGATTGCAAGCCTCTGGGATACTGACAGCGGCAGCATTTCGCTGGGCGGCGTGAATATCCGGAATATCCCGCTGGACGATTACAACCAGCGCATCGCATACGTCTCGCAGGACAATTACCTGTTTGACCTGTCTGTACGCGAGAATATCCGGCTGGGGAATCAAAATGCAACGGATGCAGAAGTTGAGGAAGCAGCAAAACAATGCGGCTGCCACGATTTTATCATGGGGCTGGAAAACGGTTATGATACCGTTGTCGGTTCGTCGGGCGGACATCTCTCCGGCGGTGAAAGACAGCGTATTGCAATCGCACGGGCAATGCTGAAAAATGCAGGCATTATCATTCTGGATGAAGCAACTGCTTATACTGATCCGGAAAATGAAGCGGTCATTCAGCGCAGCGTCGCAAAACTGGTTGCGGGAAAAACGCTGATTGTCATTGCGCACAGACTCTCGACTGTGAAAAATGCCGATCAGCTTTATGTGATCAGGGAAGGCAGCATTGCGGAACAGGGAACACATGAAGAACTGCTGAAAAAGGGCGGTCTTTACAGCACTATGTGGGCAGCACATATCTCGGCAAAGGACGGTGAGGAAGATGTTTAAAATCCTGAAAAACTTTTTTGATTTCTGCGATGCTGCGGACAGAAAACGGTTCTATTCTTCAATTGTGCTGAATCTCCTGCAGGCGATGTTTGAAGCACTGAAAATTCCGGCGATTGCCTGCATGACAAAGGCGCTGCTGGAAGGCAATGTCACCGCAAAAACCTGCCTCACCTGCCTGTGCATCATGCTGATCAGTATTGTTGGTTCGGGCGCATTCAAGGCAAAGGCGACTATGCTGCAAACAGAAGGCGGCTATAACACCTGCGCAAACAAGCGGATGCAGATTGCAGAACATCTGCGCTATCTGCCGATGGGCTACTACAACGAAAACAGTCTCGGACGAATCATGTCCGTTACCACCAATACCATGCAGAATCTGGAAAATGTTGCAACCCGTGTTGTCATGCTGGTTTGTTCCGGTCTGCTTGCTACGGCAGTCATCACAGTCATGATTCTGTTTTTTGACTGGCGCATCGGACTGATTCTCTGCGGCGGACTTGCAGTTTTTTTTGCCATCAACAGCGGCATGATGAACGTATCGGCTGACATGGCTAAGCAGAAGATCGAAAAGGATTCGGCACTGGTCGCAAAGGTCATTGAGTACATTCAGGGAATATTTGAGGTGCGCACATTCCGTCTGACAGGCAAGCGCAGCCGCGATCTCAATATCGCCATTGACGAAAATGAACACGCAAATTCCGCAATGGAACTCAAACTCATCCCTTTTATGACATTGCAGAGTTTCTGGCTGAAAGCAGTCGGCACGGTGATTGTACTGGCATCCGTACTCATGCATATGAACGGAAAGATGGATCTGCTGACAACGCTGATTATGATTATCAGTTCCTATCTGATTTACGCGCAGCTTGACACTGCGGGCAAATATTCCGCACTGCTGCGAACGGTGGATGTCAGTGTGCGGCAGGCACAGGAGATTCTGGCAACGCCGCAGATGGATATTTCCGGCAGGGATATTCAGCCGGCGCACTGTGACATCTGTGCGGATAATATCACATTTGCTTATGAAAAGCGCAAAATCATTGATCACATTTCTCTGGAGATTCCCGAACACACTGCAACGGCGATTGTCGGTCCTTCCGGCGGCGGCAAGACAACGCTGACCTCACTGCTTTCCCGCTTCTGGGATGTCGATGCCGGCAGCGTCAGACTGGACGGCAGAGATGTCCGTGAATACAGTATGGATGCCCTCATGAAAAATTACAGTTTTGTTTTTCAGCGGGTGTATCTGTTTGCGGATACGATTGCAAATAACATCCGGTTCGGGCAGCCGGATGCACCGATGGAAAAGGTCATGGAAGCAGCAAAAAAAGCGTGCTGTCATGAGTTTATCATGCAGCTTCCGGACGGGTATGACACCGTCATCGGAGAGGGCGGCGCATCACTCTCCGGCGGTGAGAAGCAGCGCATTTCCATTGCGCGCGCCATTATGAAAGATGCACCGATCATTGTGCTGGATGAAGCAACTGCGAATGTCGATCCCGAAAATGAAGCCGACCTGATGCGTGCAATCGACGCGCTGACAAAGGAGAAAACTATTATCATGATCGCGCACAGACTGAAAACGGTCCGGAACGCCGATCAGATTCTGGTAATTGACAGCGGTAAAATTGTGCAGCGCGGCACACATGATTCCCTGATGTGCGAGGACGGTATCTACCGCAATTTTGTGGAAAGCAGACGGGAAGCCGCTTCGTGGAGACTCTGACATGGCTGGGTTATTTTCGGCTGATATTGAAAACCGCGGACTGATCTTAGATCCGAGGACAAAGCTGTTTGTCATGCTGACTCTCGTGATTTTTGCACTCGGCGGCACAGGCAGCGGTTTTGCGGCGGTTCGCTGCGGCACGATCGTTATCAGTGTACTGCCGGTTGTACTTCTTGTAACCGCAAAACAGTACCGGAAAGCGGCTTTCTGCGGCGGCGCGTATGCGCTGATCAAAGCAGCAGAGATTCTGCTTGCACCGAACGTGAACGGCGTACTCAGCAGCCTTCTGGGAATGTGCTGCATGATTTTTGTGCGCCTCATGCCGGGGCTGATCATGGGCGCATACACCCTTTCCGCCACAACTGTCAGCGAATTCATTGCAGCAATGCACCGGATGCACATTCCACAGCAGATCACCATTCCGATGTCGGTCATGTTCCGGTTTTTTCCGACCGTTCTGGAGGAAATCTCAGCAATCAATACCGCAATGAAGATGCGGGATATTCAAATCGGCGGCAAACACGCCGGAAAAATCATTGAATACCGGCTTGTGCCGCTGATGGTCTGCACGGTCAATATCGGCAGCGAACTCTCTGCGGCAGCGCTGACAAGAGGACTCGGCACAAAAGTCCGTCGAACCAACATCTGCAAAATCGGGTTTCATGTACAGGATGTCGTTGTCCTGATTCTGACAGCAGCACTTTACGGATTATGGCTGCTTGGTATCTGCGAGGTGATCGAATGAGCGCAGCAGCGAGCCTGAAAAATGTATCATTTCAATACGCAAACGGCGATGCAGGCGCACTGAATGAACTGAATCTGGAAATAGCAGCGGGAGAATGCGTCCTGCTCTGCGGCAGTTCGGGATGCGGCAAAACAACCGTCACAAGGCTGCTGAATGGTCTGATTCCGCACTATTATGAAGGCAGACTTTCTGGAGATGTCACAGTAATGAACCGCCGGATTTCTGATACCGCAATTGAAGATCTTGCCGGAGTTGTTGGGAGTGTATTTCAGAATCCGCGGAGTCAGTTTTTCTGTGTCGATACGACTGCGGAAATCGCGTTCGGCTGCGAAAATATGGGGCTGCCGGAAGCAGAAATCCGCGCACGCATAGACCGGACTGTCTCCGGGATGCACATACATAAGCTGCTGAACCGCAGTATTTTCAATCTCTCCGGCGGCGAGAAGCAGAAGATTGCCTGTGCGGGCGTTGCGGCGATGCTGCCGGATGTAATTGTGCTGGATGAACCGACCTCAAATCTTGATCTGGATGCCATAGCAGAACTGCGGGAAATCCTTGCACAATGGAAAGCACAGGGTAAGACCATCGTGCTGGCAGAACACCGTCTCGGATGGCTGAAGGGGCTGTGTGACCGGATTCTGCTTCTTGAAAACGGCAGCATTTCAGCAGAATTCAACGGCGAAACGTTCTTTTCTCTCAGCACAGATGCATTAAACCGCATGGGAATTCGTGCATTTCAGAGTGCAAACAATTATCTGGAATGGAAAACCGGTCTGTATCCGATCAAACCGTTTACAGAACACGGCAGCATCCTGCTGAAACATTTCACATACAGCTACGGCAAGCACAAGGCGATTGACATAGAACGTCTTGCCATTCCGATTGGCGCAGTTACAGCCGTTGTCGGACATAACGGCGCAGGTAAATCCACCTTTACCAAGTGTCTCTGCGGACTGCAAAAAAACTTCCGCGGCAGCATAACCGTGAACGGAACAATCTGCCGGCGGAAAAATTGGACGAAACAATCCTATATGGTCATGCAGGACGTCAACCATCAGCTATTTGCAGAAAGCGTACTGGATGAAGTGCTGCTTGGTTCAGATGATTCGGAGACACAGACCGCACTGCAAATCCTGGAAAAACTGGGCATCTCCGCCTGCAAAGACCGTCACCCGATGTCGCTTTCCGGCGGACAAAAACAGCGTACCGCGATTGCATCCGCCATACTGGCAGGCAAAAAGCTGCTGGTTCTGGATGAACCGACAAGCGGGCTGGATTTCCGGAGTATGGAAGATACAGCAGAATTACTGCGTTCATTGGATTCTGACATCACAGTCCTGATTGTCACGCATGACATGGAACTAATTGACCGCTGCTGCACACATATTCTGCACCTCGAAAACGGTACAATTTAACAGAATAAAACAGGCTTTCCTGAAACACTCAGGAAAGCCTGTTCTGTTATGCAATTTCAAATGTGATCAGGGATTATTCCTGTTTCATCAGTCCCGCGCCTGCATTCCATGCCTGACCGACCTTCTCACCGACAGCATAATAGCCGCTTCTGTACTGGTCAAAAATCAGGGCGTTGACCTTTTCAGGGAGAATCTTGTCCTTATCCCCTACCACGCTTTCCTCCGCACTGACATTGATGATTTTGCCGACAATCGCGTGCATATTTTCGGTATTGATCTCCTCCAGAAATTCGCATTCCAGCGCAACCGGATATTCCGTAATAACCGGTGCGTTGACAAATTCACTTCTGACAGCATGACAGCCGCTTCTCACAAATTTATCGGGCATTTTATTGCCGGTTGCAATGCCGAAGAAATCTGCGGTTTCCATATTCTGTACATCTGCAATACTCACTGTGAATGCCTTGGTTTCCATGATGTTTTTCGTGGTTTTATGGTCTGCGTCAATAAACAGCGCGATCTTATCCATATCGCAGATCTGCGCCCATGCAGCATTCATTGCGCAGATGCTGCCGTCCGCGCCGTATGCTGCTACAATCACAACCGGCATCGGAAACAGTGCAGGCTGTACACCAAGATTCTTTCTCATCGGGATTCCCTCCAGTTCATTATTGGTGAAACATTGCCGGCTTATTATGGAATCCGGCTGACCATGTATCACCGTACTTATTATAGCATCGTTCTGACACGATGTCAATATACTGAAAAGTCACTCCGGCAAAATCAGCAGCTTGCACAAATGCCGCTCCTCCAATTTATGCAAAGCTTCCAATGTTTTGGTGCAGAAAGACGGATTACAACCAATTCTGATGCATTTCAGCCAATAATCATTCGATTATTCAACTAAAAAAACAATACAACTTTTTCCGTTTTTCACTTGACTTACCGCAAAATATATGTATAATAGAATCAGGCGCAGCTTTTCGTTTCCCATAACCCTACTTTTCATCACAGAACGGAGGAATAAACATGAAAAAACGATTTACCGCAATCCTGACAGCGTCATTGATGCTTTCAGCGACAGCTGCTGCATTGCCCCCTGCAATCACAGTCAGCAGTGTCGATACCACATCTGACAGCAATCTCCTGCCCGAATGGATTCCGCAATCCTTCAATGATGCACTCGAATTCCGAAACACCTACGGCACGACCCATATCGAAGACGGCTTCATTTGTCTGGTACTCAGCGAAGAACATCAGACATCTGATGAAGATCAGCCGGACGGTGTGCTGCGCTATGAGATCACAGTGCCGAAAGGCCCTGCACAGCTGGTCAAACGCGATCTCTATACCAAAGAGAATGCTATGTCTGAATACGAAGTTGTCGTTTACAAGCCGCTCAAACAGGCTGACTTCTCCGTCTCGATCACGGATACATTTGTGACCGACCGTAAGCCCATTCAGTATTCTTTCAGCGTTGATGAAGACCTGAATACGACCGAGACAGACATCTACGGGTGGCTGCCGGACAGCGAGTATGAATTTGACCGGTTCAGTGAGACCGGCGGTGTCGTTGTACACGGGAACTATCTCGCGATCTGCATGGAGTCCAATGCCGGCACGCCTTATCGCTGGTCGAAGACAAAGGGCGGCAATTGCTTCTCAAAGCCTGTAATCTACGATTGCAGTCCCGAAACCGCTGAAGCGATTTCGGGCGGTAAGCTTAAACGGATCGCTCTGTTTCAGGCTGCCAAGGACGGCGAAGACACCATTGAGTATGCGCTCGCATCGCAAATGGCGGACAGGTCAGTTGAAAAGACGCTGACCGCAGACTGCGTCGTTCTGGGTGATGCACAGTACATCCTGCTGCCGAATGAAGTGCGCGTCTCACTTGCTGATATGGAGACCGGAGAGCTGATTCCGTTAAAAGAAGCTGTTTCGCTCTGGACAGATATTTCATATATTACACCGACCGGATCGGTTTCGACAGGCCCGATCTATATGATTACTGAGAATCCGATTGTACTGCAAGACCTTGCAAAGTTTTCCGACGCAGACTCCTTCTCTTTCGGTCTTTCTCAATGGACTCTGCCGGAGGGCTGCTATCTGCCGACAGACAGCACAGGCGGCCAGCCGGGCTATCTGAACGGGTCAAGTGTACCGGAAAATCATGTGACCGCGACAAAATATGACAACAATTCGATGGATGTGGTCTTCAGGCTGATTCACAGAACCCCCGGTGATGTCAACGGCGACGGCGCATTTGATAAAAAGGATGTTCTGCTGGTGCAGAAATGGCTGCTTGCAGATCCGGATGCAGATCTTGCAAACTGGGAAGCAGCAGATTTGTACATAGACGGGAAGCTGACAGCGAATGACCTGACGCTGATGAAGCAGATGCTTTGCGCGAATCAAATGACAATCGTGCAGCCGGATTATCCTGCCACCCAACGGACAGAAATCTTTGTCATCGGTGACACACCCTATCTGTACACCGGCCCGGGGCTGCATTATCCGATCATTCGGGAGACTGCAAGAGAAGAAATATTCCGGGAAGCCGGTTACAACGAAGGAGATGACGGCTGGATCTATGTCCGCTCCGGTGAAGAATATGGCTGGATCAAAGTGTACAATCAGAATGACGATCAGTTAAATATTGTAGTCAACACAAATTTACTGGAAAAGCCCGTGATCTATCTGTATCCGGAAACAGAGACAGATGTTCATGTGGAGCTGGATCTCATCGGCGGAGAACTCGCCACGACCTACCCGAAATATCAGAACGGCTGGGATGTCACCGCTTCTCCGGACGGTACGCTGCTGAACAAGGCGGACGGTTCGCATCACAGATCGCTTTTCTGGGACGCAAAGGTCACTGGAATCCGGTTTGACGTTTCCCGCGGATTCTGCGTCGCCGGCAGCGATACCGAACGATTCCTCAAGGAAACGCTCACCTATATGGGGCTGACAGAGTCGGAAATGAACGAGTTTATCGTCTACTGGCTGCCGCGTATGGAACAGAACCCGTACAATCTGATCACGTTCCAGGACGATGCCTACACGAATGCGGCAAAGCTGAATATTACCCCGACCCCTGACAGCATCCTCCGCATCTTCATGACATTTTGCCCGCTGGAAGAAGCGGTGGATATTGCACCGCAGCAGCTTGCATCATTTGAACGCAAAGGCTTTACCGCCGTGGAATGGGGCGGCAGTGAACTTCCGTCATAACAACAAAAACGGCTCACTTCGGTGGGCCGTTTCAATTTATCAAAATATAATCGCTGCACGGTCATTATAAATGGGTTCGGAAGAAAAATGCGGACGGAATACAGAAACTGACTGCCCCATTGCACTTTTTACAATTATGTGATATAATACAAATATATGTATCATTTTATGAGAGGTGTGATTGCATGAAAGCCAGATTTCATCTTCCCAGTTTTTCCGGTCAGTTCCAGTTGAATCTGCTGTTTGTCGAGCTGCTGAAAAGGCATCCGGAGTTTTTCCGCGAGGGCGTGGAGATTGCCTCCGTTTACGGCGTATTCCCGCCGTGTCTCTGGAACGGCGGCAGATCGCAGGGCGGATATGCAGATAAAACCTTTATGAAAACCGTCATCCGGGAATTCAACAAACGCGGAATTCCGCTGCGGTTTACATTCACAAATCTGATGCTGGAGAAAAAGCATCTCAGCGATGAACGATGCAACGCGATGCTGCGTCTTGCCGGAAACGGACAGAACGGTGTGATTGTCGCGTCGCCGCTGCTGGAAAGCTATCTGCGCCGTGAGTATCCGGAATTCAAACTCACCAGTTCCACCTGCAAACGCCTCAACACCGAAGAAGGTCTGCGGGCAGAGCTGGAAAAGGACTATCACATTGTTGTCGCTGATTATGACCTCAACAATCGCTTTGACATCCTCGAAAGGCTGCCGCGCAAGCAGGATGTGGAATTGCTGGTCAACGCGTGCTGCGAGCCGGAATGTCCGAACCGAACGCAGCATTATCAGGACATCGGAATGCAGCAGATTGCTTTCTGTGAACACATCAAAAAAACGCCGCAGATCCCGTTCGATCTAGCAAAATATGACCCACACCATCTCAGCGGCTGTCCCTACTCCAAGCGCAATATCTTTGCGATCAAGAACCTGAAAACGCATATTTCGCCGGAGGCAATCTGGGACAAATACATTCCGATGGGCTTTGAACAGTTTAAGATTGAGGGCAGAACCGCAAGTGTCCCGAATCTGATTGAAACCTATATGTACTACATGGCAAAGCCGGAAACCCGCGATGAAGCACGGTTTACGCTGCTCAGTATGATGGCGGAAAGCGGCGCCATGTCGTTCTATGTTACATAAACAGCACACATGATCCATCATTCACAACGGAAACAGCCACCGTTGAAAATGTTTGCCATGATACAAAATCACGGAACAATTGAACGCTATGAAGAAGCACGCTGCAAGAGTCGAAACAACAGCACAGGCATATACGAAATATGAAAGATGAGGGAGCCGGAAGGCTCCCTCTCAGTCTGTAGATAAAGTGTC
>DGVV01000129.1 GCA_002395085.1 Ruminococcus sp. UBA4275
AGCGCCCCATTATAATCATCGCGCAGCGATACCTTTATCGACAAGCTGGCTGCCCGCATGAAAAAGCGGGCAGTTCTGTCAGCGATATGCAAGCAGCGCATTTGCAAGTGCGTCAGCATTCTCAGATTTTGCGATGATGCTGCCGCTGTCATCTTTCAGGGTGAGTGCGTGAAAATCAGCGGTATAGCACTGAACCTGATTCAGCCAACCGTCGACAATTTCATGAACCGTCACATGAACGGTATTCTCATCGGAATTATACATTTCCGTGACGGTTTTGGAATCGGGATGGACAACCGGATTCCTGAGCGAATAGGACGGTTTTTCTTCAAATTTGCGTGTTTCCGCATTCCAGAGGAAATATGAATAGAACGTATATTCACTGTAATCATCTTCTGCAACTGCCAGATCAAGACTGCCGTCCAGATTCAGGTCCTCCAGATAATAAAACGGCTCAATTCCGGAATCAATCAACGCAGAAAAATCGTAGGAAATCGTCTGATAATTTCCGCCCGCAAGCCGCATGGAAACACTGTCGGGCAGGAACAGGTAAGTAAAGTTTTCCGGCTGCGGATCATTTCCGTGTTCCTCACCGCCCTCACCGCCGGTGCTGCGCGGCGATGCAGGTTCTGCGGTCGTGAAGACAGCAGGCGGGATGTCTGTATGCCCATTTGCAGATGAGGAGACAGTTGTTGTCTCAGTTGAATCTGTAATTGTGGTTGCAGCGGCAGCGGTGGTCTGCGTTGTTTCGGCAGCGGATGTTGTGACTTCAGCCTGAGCGGTCAGGTCTGTTGCTGAGATTTCTGTTGAGCTGTTTTCCGTATTTTTGCCGCAGGCTGTCAGAAGCAGCGCAGCGATTGTAAGCGGAATCAGATGTTTGATGTGCATAAGCTTCTCCCTCAAAGATGGGCAGGAGGCGAAAGACCGCAGCCTTCGCCTCCTTGTATTGTTTACAGGAAATAGTCGCGGTATCTGAGCAGCGTATCGCTGATGCGGTCCCAGATGGTGATGTAACCATCCTGCTCCTCAAAAACCTTGCCGTGAGAATTGCCGTTATCGAATTTCATCTGCGTGAAATTATTATCGAAGTGCGGCACATAGGTATCGGGATGTCCGAGCGGATCAGAGCAGCGGCCGCGGAGTGCTTCCAGCGTGACATTGCCCAGCTCCCGCTGAAGCTCAAAGAAGGCGCGCAGAATCTTATGATTATACTGCTGCGGCTTTCTTGCCCAGCGCGGAATACGGTTGATTGCCTTACCCCATTCCTGCCAGTAATCCGGGCGCGGCGGGCGATCCTGATTCGGGGTCGCTCTGTGCGGCGGACGGTCGTCAGTCGGCGTACCGGTACGGGGCGGAGGGGGAGGCGGCGGGGGCGTCTGCGGTCTTGCCTGCGCAGTCGTATGCGAACCGCGGAACACTTCCGGCTCACGGAAGGAGTTTGCTGCGGACTGAAGGGCGGTTGCGAGATAATCGCGGACAAACTTTTCTGCAAGCTCATCGCGGTTATCACCGGTGAGCTGCAAGGCAAGCTCAAATTTTTCCGCAAGCTCGCTTGGCAGATTAAAAATCAACTGTTTCATATACTGTATCCTCCATATTCGGAAGGCGGAACGGTCGGTGCGGTATGGCATCTCCGTTGCTTGCCTACAGTATACAGCAAATTTGCAAATTTGTCAAGCGAAATTTGCAAATTAGCAAATCTGTAACCATTCTGTAATATTTACGCAGTCTTCTTCTGCTTTTTCGTTGCAGCGCTGCTGCGCGATACAACACCAAACGGAATTGCAGCACAGCGGCGATCCAGCATCGGTGTCAGCAGATTCATAATGAGAATCGCATAAGCAGCACCCTCCGGATAGCCGCCGTAATGCCGGATGATGAATGTAATGCAGCCGCATCCGATTCCGAAGAAGAATTTGCCGGATGCTGTCAGCGGTGAAGTGACCGGATCATTTGCCATAAACAGCGCTGCCAGCAGAATGCCGCCTGAAAGAAGCTGGCTGACGGTATCAAAGCCGAAAAGCAGGCTCAGCAGAGCGAAACTGCCCAGATAGGTCAGCGGGATAACAGGGGAGACAACCTGTACAAGCATCAGGAAGATGCCGCCAAGCAGCAATCCTGCGGCACAGGTTTCACCGATGCAGCCTGCGGTATTTCCAAGCAGCAGATCCCAGAAGCTCGCATTGCCCGTGATGAGCGGTGTTGCACTGGAAACGGCATCGGCAGCAGGCGCACGGAACGCGGTCATCTGCTGGGTAAATGCAAGCATCATCGCGACGCGGGCAGTCAGGGCGGGATTGACGAAATTCTGACCGAGGCCGCCGAAAATCTGCTTGACGATTACAACGGCGAAGAAGCTGCCGGCTGCGCCCTGCCACAGCGGGAGATCCGGCGGCAGAATCATTCCAAGCAGCAGACCGGTCACGGCGGCAGAGCAGTCTGTGACAGTCATTTTGCGGCGGAAAAGCAGCAGACACAGCATCTCAGAGAGAATTGCCGTGCCGGTGGTAACACCGAGAAGTTCCGCAGCATGGATTCCGAAATGCAGGCAGCCTGCGATTGCAGCGGGCAGCAGGGCAAGCAGCACACAGAGCATGATATATGCTGTTTTCATGCCGCTGTGCGTGTGCGGAGAGGGCGTGACAGAGAGTTTTTTCATAGTTCAGCACACTCCTTTCAAGGCTTCGGCAGCAGGGTTTTCGCCTGCTGAATCACATCTGCGAGGGGACGGTGTGCCGGACATACGTATGAACAGCATCCGCAGTTCATACAAAGCGTAATGTGATGCGCTGTCAGCATCCTGATGTCCTGTTTCTGATAGGCACGTTCAAGCTGTACGGGCATCAGGTTCAGCGGGCAGACACGGATGCATCTGCCGCAGCGAATACAGGGAGAAGGCTTAGGCTGTTTTGCGGATTTGCACGCAATCAAGCCGTTCTGCGGCTTGAGAATGGGAAAATCGGGGGAGGAGAGTGCAGCGCCCATCATCGGACCGCCGCACAGCAGTTTGTGCAGATGATCAAAGTCGCAGCCGGTATATTCCAGCAGTCTGACGGCATTTGTACCGATCGGAACACGCAGATTGAACGGCTTTTTGATTGCATCGCCGTCCACGGTGACAACGCGCTCCGTCATCGGGATGCCGGTCTGCACATACTGATACAAAAAAGCGACGGTGCTGACATTCAGTGTGATGAGACCGAGATCCGCAGCGGTTTTTCCTTCCGGTATGACCTTGCCGCAGGTGTGGTAAATCACGACCTTTTCTGCTCCCTGCGGATAGACCGCGGGCAGGGGACAGACCGTAATCCCTTTCTGCGCGGCACTCAGTTCGCTGAGTTTCCGGATTGCAGCGGGTTTGTCGGTCTGAATGCCGATGCGTGCTTCTTTGATTTTCAGCAGCCGCATGATCAGCACAGTTCCTTCTATTACATCTTCCGGATGCTCCGTCATCAGGCGGCTGTCAGAGGTGAGATACGGCTCACATTCTGCCCCGTTGACAATGAGCATCTGGGGCTTCTGAACTGCGGCGAGTTTGAGAAAAGTCGGTTTGCCCGAACCTCCCAGCCCGACACATCCGGATTCTCTGGCTGCACGGATCAGATCATCTCTTGATTTCACAGACGGAGGCTGGCAGCCGTCGAAAATGCGCTGTTCGCCGTCAGAGGTGATTTCCACGCACGGGACTTCCGTTCCGTCTGCGGTGCGGTACTGCGTAATCGCCGAGACTGTGCCGGATACACTTGCATGAATCGGGACAGCGCTTTCGGAGACTGCTTCACCGACAAGCTGCCCCAGCAGAACATGATCGCCTTTTTTGACTGCCGGCTGACAGGGATCACCGGTATGCATCAGCATAGGCAGCCGCACGGTTTCGGGCAGCGGCAATGCCCGGACAGGCTGTTCCTCCGTGCGTTTCCAGTGTGGCAAATGGATGCCGCTGAGTCGTTTCATGAGAATTGTTGTTCCTTTCCGAAATTAGGTCTTTCTTTTTTTGCGCAGATGTGGTATAATAGTCATGTTACGGTCTGTGCTGCGTTTGCAGCGTATCACGGGTTCTCGCAATGCTGTCTTCGCTGATCTTAATGAGATTCAGCAGAGAGGATGCATATTCGGAGAAATCTTTAGAGAGCGTCGCAGTCGTAACATACAGTGTTTCCGCATCTTCAACTGCGTCATTTGTACCGAGCGCAATGCCGCTGGAGGCCGCCTTGATGTTGGATTCATTCAGCGAAATGATCGCATTGGAGCTGTCATTTGCAACAACTTTCGGCACACGGAACAGCTTCTGGTCATTGTGCGGGCAGGCATTGTAAATGATGCGGAACAGCTTGTAAACGGAGAGCATCAGATAAGACGATACCTCACGGATCAGCGTGACGGAATTCGCGCGCTGGGAGAAAGAAAACAGCAGGCTGATTGAATTGTTGATGATCTTGCGGTAAAAGCGGATGACCTCATTGGAGGGCATTTCGTTGTTGCCGTCGTCATCGGGGATCTCCTCAATGGTCAGTGTTTTGCCGCCCGGCTCAGGCGTTCTGCCGAGGAGGTAATCGCAGGAAACATTATAGTAATCAGCGATGCGCACCAGAAAATCGAGACCGCATTCCCGGATACCCTTTTCATAGTGCGAGAGGAGTGCCTGTGAGATGCCGAGGTCGGTCGCGGCTTTTTTCTGGCTGATCTTGCGCTCCTTGCGCTGTAAGGTAATGATGCGCGGAAAATCTTCGTTCATGGCCGGATACTCCCTTTCTTACTCAAAAATGGACATGATACCCTATCAATTATATAACAGATAGTATATTTTGTAAAGAGTTATCCGACAAAAATTAGTGACAAACTTTCAACTCGATTTTTGGTGAAATCGTCAGAAACCCTGCGCTTTGCGTTCAGAAAGGAAGAATCAGCATGAAAAATTATCATATTTACCTGATCCGTCACGGCAGAACAGACGCCAATCTTGACGGCAGATACATCGGTACATCAGATTTCCCGCTCCATGACATGGGCAGAAACGAGCTGTACGATAAGCTCGACAGTTATGTGTATCCGCGTGTGGAACGTGTTTACACGAGTCCGCTCAGCCGCTGTACAGAAACCGCAGAGATCCTGTTTCCGGATCGTGAGACGGTAATAGCGGAGGAATTCCGCGAGCTGAATTTCGGAAAATACGAGGGCAAAACGCCCGAAGATCTTGCTGATGATCCGGAGTTTCTCACATGGATCCGCGGCGGTATGGAGGCACGTCCGCCGGAAGGCGAGAGCGTTTCGGAACTTTGCGTCCGGAGCTTCAAGGGCTTCCACCGCATTCTTCTGGAAATGATGCAGGAGAACCTTCAGCACGTTGCACTGGTGACGCACGGCGGCGTCATCTCGAATGCACTCGCCTGCTTCGGCATTCCGAAGCTTGACCCCAAGCAGATCCGGATTGCACCGGGCGAGGGCTTTGAAATCATGATCAATCCGCAGATGTGGCAGCAGGCACAGGCGTTTGAGATCCTGCGGCAGATTCCGTTCCTTCCGGAGCAGGTCGATACATTCTAAAAGGCTAAAAGGAGGGGCGTGCGATGCTGCTTGAGATCATCGTCGCTGTTGTCGTGATTGTTGTCATTCTGGTGCTGGTGGGCGTACCGCTTCCTTCCATTATTACGCTGCTTGCCTTTGTGATGATGGGAATTGTGGTGCTTGCTATGGTACTGTTTGTGGGTTTCTTTGTTGTGACTGACATTTCCCTGCTCTTCCGCAAACGGGCAAACGGGAAATTTGTGCGCATCACTGATGATGAGCGGTTTGAACGTGCGGTTTATCAGGTTGACGGAACGGAATATACCTGTCTGTTTCCGGCAGAAAATATCGCGCGCAGAAAGCTTTACCATACAGACGGCAGCTATCCTCTGCTGATTTCGCGCTCACAGAAGCGCAGGACTGCCTACGACCGGCACAGTCTGATTGTCATAGCAGTCGGATCGGTTTTTGCGGTGCTGTTTGCCGCTGCGCTTGCGGCTGGAGCGGTTATGCTGCCGCAGGTCTTGTTCTGAGCTGAATTCAACAGAAACGCGCTCCCGCCTATGAGCAGGCAGGAGCGCTTTTTTGGATGAGATTTACAGCGTGTAACCCTTGCTGCGCAGCGCGTCGATGAGATCACCGAGGATCTGCGCATTGGCAGATGATACGGAATGCAGCAGATACACAGCGCCGCCGTGAGCCATATCCGTGAGATTGACAAGGGCTGTCTGCGGGTCTGGCTGAGCATCGGTTTTCCAGTCAACGTGCGCAGCGCTCCAGAATACGGTATGGTATCCAAGAGACTGCACCTGTACCAGTGATGCCATGTCATATTCCCCGCAGGGCGGACGGAAATACTGCATCTCATAGCCGTATTTGTCCCGCACAAAACAGTGCAGGTCCATGATTTCCTGTTCCAGTTCCGCCGTACTGAGTGCCGGAATGGCAGCATGGGTCATGCCGTGGTTGCCGAGCGTATGCCCTTCCCGGATCATGCGCCTGACGAGTTCGGTTTCCTTTTGTGCGTAGTCGCCCGTCAGGAAGAAAATCGCGGTGACGCCCTTGTCGCGGAGTGTATCGAGGATCTGTGCGGTATAGCCGTTTTCATAGCCCTGATCGAAAGTCAGGATGATGCGATTTGCATCGGCAGAAAGGGCGCACGCACCGTAATCGCCATATTCCGCATTAAATTCCAGCGCACCGGTCGGACGGTTCTTTGCATCAGTCTGCCTGCCCTGCCCGTAGCCGATCGCTGATGCCGGCAGAACCGGCATGGAACACAGCAGCGCGGCACAGCAGAGTACTGAGAGCAGTTGTTTCATCGGAAACTCCTTTCGCAGCGGGATCGCCCGCAACAAAAGGATATGCAGTTTGGCCTGCTTTATGCGTGGGATGCTGTTTTTCCGGCATCTGCCTCTGCTGCCGCACGGATGTAGTGCATCTGATAGCCGATCAGCCAGGAAATCCCTGTGATGAGCGGCGGCAGAGCCATTATGATTTTCCTTCCGGACGGAATCGCGGCAAACGGTTCGGTTCCGGCAATCAGCAGGCGGTGAATCTGGATAAACGGCGATTGCAGCAGCGGAAAGAGATTGAGCATCACAATGCTCTGCGGCTTCATGCACAGCAGCAGATAGATTACTGAAAACGGAAGAATTCCGACCAGTGCCGTCAGAACAGGCTGAACAGTGTGGATGTGGATGCCTTCCCGCCGGTACAGCAGGGCATCTGCCTGAGCAGCCTTCTGTGCGGCGCTGCCCATCAGCAGAATATGCGCCAGAACACCGCAAATCAGGCTGACGATTTGCAGCCACCCGCTGTTCCGGATGATGGCGAAGGAAAAGGCGAGAATCAGGCAAAGCAGTTCTGAAATCAGAACCGCAGAGAGGCATAAGCCGCAGGATTTCCAGAATGTTTTCATATTTCCTCCGAGTAATACCGCAGGAAACAAGCCGCTGCGGCGAATCGTGTGACTGAATCTGCATCTGCAAACTGCGAAACGGTGCATGGATGCCTTTATATTATACACGATTTTGACAGGAATGTCCAGTGCGGCATGGAAAAGTTTTGGCGTGATCTCCGAAATCGCGGGTTTTTCGGCTGCGGTTCTCCGAAGTCTTGACGAAAAACCATTTTTGCGATATAATAAAATCTGTATGAAGTGAAACTATAGGGAGGGGAATACGATGATTTCCATTTCCGCTTCAATTTTAAACGGCGATCTCGCACACCTTGCTGAGACCGCAGAGACTGTCCGCAAAGCAGGCGCTGATATGCTGCATTATGATGTCATGGACGGCTGCTTTGTTGATAACCTGTCCTTCGGGATTCCTGTGCTGGAGAGCCTGCGCCCCTGCACACTGATGCCGATTGATGTGCATTTGATGATCGAACGCCCGCTGCACTACGCAGAGCGCTTTGTCAGAGCGGGTGCAGATCTGCTCTCGTTCCACATTGAGAGCCGCTCTGATGCCGCCGAAACCGTTCGTGAGATTCAGAGTCTCGGCATCGCGGCAGGAATTGCCGTTTCGCCGGAAACGCCGGTGGAAACGGTTTATCCGCTTTTGCCGCTTCTGCGTCCGGAAGATTTTATCCTGCTGATGACCGTCAGACCGGGACTCGGCGGACAGGCATTTATGCCGGAGGTGCTGCCGAAAATCGAAGCACTTCGTGCAAAGCTGCGTGCGGAAGATCAGCCGCTGCACATCGAAGTGGACGGCGGGATCAATGCAGTCACCGGTGCGCAGTGCCGGAAAGCCGGCGCGGATTATCTTGTGGCAGGTTCGTATCTGCTGCGTGCGGATGACCCCGCAGCGGCAGTTGCATCACTGCGCTGAGAACTAGGCACGGAATCTGCCGGCTGCACAGTCTGCAACTGCATTCTGCGGAAGAATGATTTTGCCGAATTCCGTGAGTCTTGCGCGGTTGACCGCAGACAGCGGGAACAGCAGCCCGAATTCTGTCAGAATATGCTTTACCCGCGGTGCAATCCCGCGCCGTACCCGCAGATACAGTACATGGCTGCCTGCATACCGGTACAGAATACTCTGCGTAATCCCGCTGCTTTGCCGCAGAAGATGTGTGCAGCAGCGCCGCAGATGGTCGCGCTCCCGAAAACAGGCGGAAATCCTGAGAGAACCGCTTTGCGGCTGCGGATGATCTCCCTGTAGATCGGGATGCTGTGCGGTCAGATATATGACCAGTCCGCCTTCCGGCGCAGCGAACAGTTCAACCGTGACCGGATTTTCCGAGAAGGGTATCGCAAACATCTCCTCGGCTTTCCGCAGAAGTGCGGAGATCAGGCGGAGCATCTGCGGAGAATCCGCGCCGCCCTCCTGCGCTGTCATGACGGGCTTCAACTCCTCCGCGGAGAGCTGTATTTTGACGGACTCTGCGGAAAGCCGCTGAATGGTCATAGGAATAGATCCTTTCTTCGTATTATAATCTGAAGGAGGTGTGCCGGTTTGCGCACCAAACCTGAAAACGAAATCACACTTGACCGCGCAATCGCTTTGACCTGCCTTGCCGGCGCTGCTGCATTTTCATACGGCATCCGCATCTGGATGATGTGTCTGCTTGCGGCAGGTGTCTCCATGCTGACAGAACTGGTCTGCCTGTATGCGCGCCGCATCCCGTTCGGCTTCCGGCATCTGGATGCTGCTGTGACAGGCGTTGTGCTGGTCATGATGATGCCGCCGACTGTGCCGGTTTCTCTGCTTATCATGTCCTGTATTTTTGCAATTATCATCGGCAGAGCCCTCTTTGGCGGCAAAGACAATCCGGTAATTCCTGCCGCTTCTGCGGGGTATTGCTTTGCAATGCTGAATCAGCGTTTGCAGATGACTGCATTTCCGGCAGATTTCGGCAGAGTGCGTCTTCTGCACATTGACCGCAGTCTGCTGACCTCCGGCGCAACCGATCTATGGAACAAAAGCGGCAGTTTTCCGGCTGATTCCGATACGTGGCTGACCGGTCTTCCGGCACAGCCGATTGGCACAGGTTCGCTGCTGCTGCTGGGGGTGATTGCGCTGGTGCTGATTTTCCGGCGTGCCGCCTCCGGATGGGTCATCCTGCCGATGATGCTGCTGATGATTGCGGGCAATATTGCCCTGCGGTTTTTCCGTGATCCCGTGCTGACGGCTGCGGCAGTCTGTCTGACCAATCAGACGCTCTTTGCTGTGATTTTCCTGTACGGCGATCCTGCCATTGCCCCGCCGAATATCGCAGGAATGTTTTTCGGGGTGCTGTCAGGCGCGATTCTTGTGCTGCTTGGTGCATTCTATCGTATTTATGATCTGCCGGTGCTGTTTTCGGTCATAATCGCGCCGGCTGCGGCAGCGCTGCGTGCCATGATGCAGCAGCAGTCCGCTCCTGCAAAACCGAAAGGAGGCAACCGTGGAAAGCAGTCTGCTGCGAAGAAATCCGGTGCTGCGTGAGCTGCTCTGTGCTGCCCCGCTCATCATGCTGACAGAGACGGTGCAGCAGGCCGGTATGCTCTGTGCAGCGTTCAGTATTTCAGCGCTGCTGACGGTTTTGCTCTGTGCGCTGATTCCGCGCAGGGTTTTGTTTGCCGTGCGTGTTGTATTGTATTCCGTGATTGCCGCTTTGGTGTATGTACCGTCGGTTCTGGCTGCGGAATATCTGCTGCCGGATGCAGGCAGCAGTATTTATCTGGCGCTGCTCGCGGAGGGATTGCTGCTTTCGGCGGCGTTTGACAGTATGATGGAAAAGCAATCGCTTCATAAAATGCTGCGGGAGATCTTCATGCTGCTGGTCAGCGTAAATGTGACGATTCTCTTTTTCGGGATGATGCGGGAACTGCTGGGCTGCGGTACGCTTGCGGGCAGAATCTGTCTGCGCCATGCGCCGCTGCCGCTGCTTGGAACACCTGCCGGCGGTATGCTGCTGCTGGCACTGTTTTGTATTCTTTCGCAGGTAATCTGCGGGGCGGACAGAAGGGAGGAACGGCGCGATGCGGCTTCAGAGTGATCTTTCCTTTCTGCTGTTCCAGAATGCAGTTTTCTGCTTTGTGCTGGGTTTGCCGGCGATGCGGCGCTCCCTGACAGACCGCGGCGGTCTGATCATGCTGGGGATCTGCTCACTTGTTATGACGACTGTTGTGACGGGGATGAGCGGTGTTTACAGGATGCTGCTGCCGGATCAATATGCCGCGCTGCTGATGCCGGTTTGTCTGGCGGTCACGGCGGCGGTGCTGGATTTGCTGATCCTGTTGATCTGCACGGCTGCATCCGGTGTGCTGGGCAGGTGGATTGCACCGATTTTGCACAGTGCGGCACTTTCGGGTGCAGTTATTGGTTCGGCATTGATCAGCGGTACGCAGACATACGATATACCGAGTGCATTCCGCTTCGGATTTCGCAGCGGAATCAGTTTTCTTCTGGTGTGCATTCTGCTGCGGACGGCACAGCCTGCATGGAACAGTCAGAAAATGCCGGCTGCGGTGCGCGGCTGGCGCGGAATGCTTCTGCTGACTGCGCTGATGACGATGTCTGCGGCTTGCATGGCAGCAGGAATGGAATCCTGATCTGACAGATAGAAAGGAGCAATACTGTGGCGCATAAGAAAAAGGGCAGACGGGTTTACACCTATCGCTCGAAAAATCACAGAGTATTCAGCCAATATCATCCGATGCGTTCTGCTGTCGGTTCTGTGCTGACGCTTCTTGCGGCGGCGTTTCTGGGGCTTGTCGGATATAATATCATCGGTCCGATTGTTACGCGGATGGAAGCAGAGAAGGTCTCTCCGACGACGACACCAGATCCGTATTTTGAGACGCCGCAGCAGACGGAACTGATCGCGGAACAGACTGTTCCGGTGCTGACTGCCGTGACCACCTCTCTCACAACAATGACGGAAACAACCGTTATGACGACGACAACGACTGAACCGCTGCCGCTGCGGTTTCCCGCGGGTGTGAATGTCTCCTGCGCGCTGCCGGAGTCTGCACTGACGGATCTCAGTGCGCTGGACCGTGCAGTAGAGGCGGCTGCAAAGGAAGGCTTTACCGGTATTCTGCTGCCGCTGAAGCAGACGGGCGGCAAGCTGCTTTACGCATCAGCAAATGAGAAGGCGCAGACCTGCGGGGCATCGGCGGAAAATGCACTGACCCTGCGCGAGATCAGCAATGCTGCAAGCCGCTCTAAACTGAGCTGTTCTGCGGTTTTCAGTACACTGAATGACCATGTGTATCCGGGCTATTTCACTGACGGTTCCTATACCTTTCCGGACGGTACGACGCGCTGGCTGGATGATAAGGAATCGGAAGGCGGCAAGGCATGGCTGAATCCGTTTGCTGAGGGCGCACGCATTTATCTTTCGGCGCTTGCCGGTGAGATGCAGTCTGCCGGCTTTGAAAGGATTATCTGCACAGATGTGGTGTTCCCGCATTTTTATAATTCGGATCTTGAGATTCTCGGTGCGCAGGTTGCCGATCCGGCAAGGCGGTCCGGTGCGATTGTACAGGTGATGAATGACATTGCTGCTGCTGCGCCTTCGGCCTGCTGCAAGTACGATCTTTCGGAGATTGTCAACGGAAAGTCGGAGGGATTTGATCCGCAGGCGCTGCAAACGGCATCTGTCTGTTTTCAGATTAACCTGCACGCATTTACACAGCCGTTTTATGCGAATAATGAGCGCTATGATCCGACTTCGCTTTCTGAATCGGACCGGATTGGCATGATTGCACAGGTTGCAAAAAAACTGGCTGGAAATATGCAGATGATCCCGTTGATTGACCGCACAGATCTGGAAGATGATCAGCTTGATCTTGTGGTGAAAGCATTTGCAGATGCAGGCGCATCAGCGGTTTATGTGACCGAGACACAGGCATCCGGCGAAACGGCTGAAAGCGCTGCGTCCGATCAGACATAACAAATTTGCGCGTTCGGTGATAAAGTGCCGGGCGCGCTTGTTATTCACGGTTTGTTTACATTTCAGCGGATCAAATGTGTTATACTGAAAAAAACGTTTTTTGGGAGGTTACGGCTTGAAACATACAATTCAACGAATGGCTGCTGTATTTGCCGCAGCTATTATGACTACGACCGTCGCAAAACTGCCGGAACTGCCTGTTCCGGTACTGGCAGACGGCGACTCTCTGCTTGATTTTGCGCAGCAGATTGCGGGACACCGGCGGCAGGGTGATGTCTTTGCAGAGATGCAGTTTTATCCGGAACAGGCAAGCATGATCTGTGACGGAAAGAATGTGGGGCAGCAGGCAAACGGCTTTGTTGTGCGCGGAGGCGAAATCCTGATTGACAAAGAGGCTGTGCTGACTGCTGCGGAACGAAATGCCAATATGCCGATGCAGGATACCGTTACGCTGGAGGAAGCGCAGCGCCGCATTGGTCTGGAGACCTTTGTGGATGAACAGACCGGCGCTGTGACGGTTTCATCGCCTTATCAGACTGCGGCACTGGTGGTCAAGGCAGGCGGCAATTTTGATCCGCAGGGCGGTGTGGAGATTGCGGGCGGGTATCAGGATCTGCACGTTCTGCAATATGAAACGCCCGCAGATGCGTATCAGGCGTGTCAGATTCTGAATGCAGATGCTGCGGTTCAGTATGCTGAACCGAACCGCATTTATTCTGTGCTGAGTGATGAGTGTGATATTGATTCTGATAACTGGGGATATGAAGTTGTTGGTGCGGCAGAATTTCTTGATCCGGAGAGCGGCGCTGCGCTGACAGATGCGGAAATAGTGGTTGCAGTTATTGATACCGGCATCTACGAAGAACACAATCTGTTCCGCGGAAGAATAGCAGAAGGTGCGATTTCCCTGACCGGTGAGAATAACGGCATTGCAGATCATGAGGGGCACGGAACGCACTGTGCAGGCATTCTTTGCAGCGTGACACCTGAGAATGTCCGGATTCTGCCCGTCAAGGCGATGGATCAGTACGGATACGGTTCGAGTGCGGAGATATACTGCGCCATGATGTACGCATCTGAACACGCCGACGTGGTCAATATGAGTCTTGGCGGAACAGGCGTGTCCCCGTTGCTTTGTGAGGCGGCGGAAGTGCTGCGTCAGCTGGATATACCGTGTGTGGTTGCAGCCGGAAATGAAAGCAGAGATGTGAGATTTGAGCATCCGGCGAATATAGATAGCTGTATTACAGTCAGCAGTGTTTCGATGAACTGCGATCTGACGATGCAGAATCTGAGAATGCCTGATTCCTATGTGCTTTCAAGCTTCAGCAATTACGGTTCGGGTGTTGATTTTGCAGCTCCCGGATCCGGTATTCGGAGTGCGGGACTTGAAAATCCCGATTCGATGATCATCAAAAACGGCACGAGTATGGCTGCACCGTTTGTAGCAGGCTGTTTTGCATCCCTGCTGTGTCATGATCCGGATTACAGCACAGAGACGATGTATACGATTCTGAAGAATAACACGCTGGATCTTGGCGCTCCCGGTTTTGACGATCAGTTCGGATGGGGAATGGTGCAGCTTCGTTCATTACAGTTTTCTGAGAATGCAGTGAAACCTCCGACTATCTCCGTGCCTGCCGGCAGATACAATACAGTGCAGAAGGTTACGCTGTTCAGCAGCACAATGGGCGCGCAGGTGTATTATTCTCTGGATGACAGTGAACCGGTGCTGTATACCGGCGATCAGATTGAGATTGCGCATTCCCTTCAGCTCAAAGCATATTGTGTGCTGGATGGTGAACAGAGCCCGCCGCTGATTGCGGATTATCAGATTGTATCAGATATGCCGGCTTTTTCTTACGAATCCGGCTGCTATGACGGTCCGATTGCGGTATATCTTTACGCAATGGATGATGCGGAGATTTATTATACGCTGGATGGTTCCATTCCTTCTCCGGAAAACGGTACACTGCTGACCGGAGAATATGTTCTCGTCAGTGAAACATCTGTGCTGCGGACTGTTGCCGTGACGGGCGATGTTGTCAGTGATGTCCATAGTGAAGGCTATCTGATTGACGGAAAATCTCCCGAAAAAATGCTTGAGATCGAAAACGGTGTGCTGAAAAAAGTCTACTGTACAGCTCCTGAGCTGGATCTTACAGCAATGTCATTGCCGGAGCCGGTTATAGAAATCGGTGCGCGTGCAATGGCGTATGTTGCTGTGGATACGGTTGTTTTGCCGGATACTGTACGGAAGATCGGGGAATGTGCATTTCAAGGATGCAGTTTACTCAGCATTGAAGCACACGGTGTCACGGAAATCGGAAAAGATGCATTTGCAGGCAGTGAATTGCAATGGGCGTATTTCGGGCAGATTACTTCTCTCGAAAGCGGTGCTTTTAGCTACTGTGAGGATTTGAAGTATCTGTACGCCGAGTTTTCTCTGATTCAGGACATTCCGGATGAGCTGTTTTGTTATTGCAAAGAACTGGAAGTGAATCTTCCGTGGGAGCAGCTGATTTCGATTGGAGATTACGCATTTGAAAATTGCATGATGCCTGCGGAAATCCATCTGGATTCGCTGGTTTCAATGGGAGACAGTGCTTTCAGCGAAACAAAAGGGCTGTCCGTTGTTACGATTTCCGAAAGGCTGCGTGAGCTTCCGGATCAAGCATTTTATCAAACAAATCTGCGGAATTTCCGTGCAATGGGCATTGAAAAGCTGGGCAATATAGCCCTTTGTCAGGAAGAACTGCATTCTTTGAATCTGGAATTGGACTGGGACCGGATTACAAGCATTTCTTGTTTATCGCTTGCAAACTGTGAAGTGAATGCTGATTTGTGTCTGCCGGCTTTGACGGAACTGCGGGGAAATGCATTTAAGGGTTTTCAGGTGCATTCATTGTCATTGCCTGCGATGAAGACGCTGCCTGCATACGCTCTGAACGAGTTGTATTGTGATGCGGTGTACCTTGAGAATGCAGAGATTCTTGAGGATAATTCTCTGTGTACGAATGCGAGAATCGTATTTGGCAGCCATTTGTGCGGCGCTTCCGATTACGCTTTTCACGGCGATACGGATATTTATGCACCTGCGGAAAGCAATATCCGCAAATTTCATCATTTCAATGACATCAGGATTCATTCAGAGCCGGAGTTTTTTGTACCGGAAACTTCTCTGCGTGCGGCACAGAATGATACTGTACAATTGCGCGCCTATCCGATGGGTGTGCAGATGGAGATGACGTGGTATGCTTCGGAAAAAGAAGGCGGAAAGGGGACACCGTGCGGAACAGGCTATAGTCTGACACTGGATTCTGTGCAGCCCGGTACGTATTATTATTATGCAGAGGCTTCTGCAAACGGAACGGTCTGTTGTGTATCGCCGTATATTACAGTGCAGATTGATGCGCAAAAAGAAAACGGAAAACTTGATCCGGAGCAAAGTCCGTATCTGCTGACAGTACCTTTGGAAGGCGAAGTTATATATGGTTATACGCCGAAGGTCAGCGGAGACTACTATATCTTTGCAGAGGATCCATTTTCTTCTGCGGAACTAAACGTTTATGAGAATGGCGTTTGCCTGGCTGATAACGAGACGGAATCTGAAGATGGGGAGCTGCATCCGGTTACACTGAAAGCAGGTGTATCCTATCAGGTGAAAATCACAATGACTGGCGAGTCGCGGCATCTCAGACTATTCATTCAGCAGGAGAAACCGAAGACATACGAAGGCTATATAAATATTAGTATGCCGTCTTTTGTACATCCTTCCGAACTTGATCATCTGGATTCTTTGCTTACCGTTACATTTTATGATCCGGATACTGATATTCAGACGGAACTGGATCAGGATGCGTATACTGCTTTTGTCAATCGGGAAAACAATTTGCTTGAAGTGTTTATGCGGCAAGCCCCCTATCTGTCATCGCATGCATTTTATAATCTGACAGAAGAATTGGAATTCGGAGACGGGAATCTGGAGATTGATGTCAGTCCGGAACAATCCGTCAGCTACCGGTTTACAGTTCCGGAATCCGGATTCTATTGTTTCTACACGGACTTTTCCGATGAGACATACGAAGAATTTGCCAATTGTGCGAAGATTCCAAGAGAACTTTCGTACAATTACTCGATACTGCTGCTGCATCACGGTTATAATGTTACGCATGGTTATACGGACAACGGAATTTGTGTGCTGGAGGATTATCTGGTAGCAGGAGAAACCTATGTTATTTGCCTGAACAGAAATTCAGATACCTTTGTTCCGATGAAATTGTGCATATCATCAGGGAAAAAAAACATCTTCTACGCAGATTGCCAGATGCAGTATAATGCTGACTACGAAGAAGGCATTCCGGAAATTGCAATCAGCTATCAGGACGAGGAATTAACAGAGGGCGAAGACTATGAAAAGATTATTGTGTGCGGGAAACTGCTCGGCGAATCCTATGTCCTTGTACGCGGCATCGGGGAATACTGCGGTTGTCTGACGGACAGCTTCTTTTTCAGTCTGGAATCCGACGATGTTGATTCTGTGGCGCTTGATGAACCTTTTACAGTAACGACTGCGCGTAATGTACTGGAATTAACTGTTCCGACATGGAGCGCCGTGAAGCTGACACGGATCACAGGAGAAGGTGACTATGTTTCCGGCATATATACATACCAGGAGAGTCTGAAAGGAATACTGCATTCAGATCAGGCAATCTGGTTAAGCCCCGGCAGTTATTATCTCATACTCACGCAGGATTCCGATGCGGCTGCTGTTTATCAGCTCACTGTAGCGGATATGATTCAGATGATGAGTTTTGTGGAGATTGATGTCAGACCCGGTGTTTACAACGGGGAACTTCAGCATCCGCAGATTCACGCAAATTATGAAGGCAGAGAACTGAAAGAAGGTGTGGATTACATCATTTCGTATCCGGAGATGCGCGAACCCGGTATGTATCAGATTACGGTTTACGGCAAGGGTTCGTTTATAGGAACGGCGAGTATTTCGTATCAGATTGTACCCAGTCTGGAATCGGAATATCCGGAGATGAAAGGCGCCGGAAACAGAATATTACAAATCAAAGAACCCGGCACGTCTTCCATCCTGCACTGGTATCCGGAAAAGCCGGAATACTGTTTGCGTGTATATTCAGAGGCTTACTGCACGGTTCGTGTGTACACGGTGAACAGGGAGTATGCCGGCGAATGCAGCGGATTCGGAGAAATGTACTGTGAGCTGAATGTTCGCAGTGATGCGGACTACTATATCATCGCAGAGTATCCGGACAATGCGTACACCGGTACGGTTCAGGTTGAATTGCTGGAGGACTATTATTTGCTGCAGGACTGCGATTGCGATTTGCCGGCAGAAGTTCCTGTGCAAATCAGTGCGCTGCCGGCATTTACAGTTCGCTGCGGTGAGGAGAATCTACGGGAAGGCGTGGATTATGAGGTCAGGTATTGCTTCGGTGTAAATGTTGCAGGCAGAGGCGAAATCTGTCTGAAAGGTCTGGGAAAGTATGTCGGAGAGAAAGTGCATACATTCTACAGTGTACCGGAAGTGGAGCTGACAGCCTTTTATGTTCCGGAACTGGAACTTGATGCAGACTATTATGAATATGAACTGAACTGTCCGGGGACAATCCGGTATTTCCGTTTTACGGCTGACAAAAGCGGGGACTATTATGTTTCAGCACCGACATCCGATAGAAACGGTGCTGAGACGTTCCTGTTCAAAAATGATACGGAACTGATTGCACGCGGCTGCGCAACGGTTCATCTGGAAGCAAATGAATCGGTGCTGCTTGTGTGCGTGACGGATACCATCGAATCCGATTTTGAATCCAATGAAACCTATCAACTGATGGTTTCGATGAAAGTGCCGGATCAGTTCTGGACTGATGGGAAAGGGATGAAGTATCTCATTAAGAACGGGGAAGCTTGTCTGGTGGATTGTCAGGCGAAGGATTTGTATGCCATAGATATTCCGTCTGCGATTGTACTGCCGGGTTCGGACAAAGAGATTCCTGTTACGCAGATTGCACCGAATCCGCGGCTGAAAGAAATGCTGTTTTATCTGGAACGCGGTTCTGCGGCTGCGGAATTCTGCACGGAACACGCAGCGGTATGGTATGCGTACCGTACCGTGCAGGAAAAGATTGCCGGCGATGTCAACGGCGACGGTTTTGTTTCCGAAATCGACGCGGTTGCGCTGCAATACTGGCTGACAGAAGCAACCGGCGCTTCGCTGGATGATCTTGCTTACGACAACGCCGATTTCAACGGCGATGGCAGCGTTGATTTATCTGATGTTCTGGATATTCTGGCGTATCATAGCGCACAGTACGCTGATTAAAACGGAGTCCCCGTATGCTGGCCATACGGGGATTTTTGTTTATCATGATAGATATAACAGCGCGCTGCTATGTGGTTTCAGGATGCAGCAGTCTGCATAAAACAATTGTTCTAAATAAAAACCGGATCCGCAAAAAGAACATGGATACGCGGATTTTATGCACAGTTCGTGTGCGGAGTGACGAATCTGAAAGAAAAATCTCGAATTTCGTCCGAAATCACTTGCAAAAACGAAGGAAATGTGATATACTATAAAGGAATACCAGAAGATGAGAGGTGAACGATGTGAAAAAGTCCACACAGGTCGCCTTGGACGGCCCGTCCGGTGCGGGCAAGAGTACACTTGCACGCAGACTGGCGGCACGTCTGGGGTTTGTTTATGTTGACACCGGGGCGCTTTATCGCACAATCGCACTCTTTATGATGCGTGAACAAGCGGAAAGCGATACCGAAATCATCGCAAAACTCCCTGAGCTGAACATCACGATCTCATACGAAAACGGTCAGCAGCACGTCTTTGCGAACGGCGAAGACGTCAGCGCACTGATCCGTACACCGGAGGTCTCTATGGGAGCATCGCGGGTCTCCGCGATCCCTGCGGTCAGACAGTTTCTGTTTGACCTGCAAAGGGAGCTTGCCAATACACATTCCGTCGTGATGGACGGTCGCGACATCGGTACGGTCGTACTGCCGGATGCCGACGTCAAGATCTTCCTGACTGCTTCCGCTGAAAAACGTGCGGAAAGACGGTTTGCTGAATTACAGGAAAAACACCCGGATGCACAGACATACGAAGAAGTGCTGCGGGATGTCATAAAACGTGACGAACAGGATATGAATCGCGAGATCGCCCCGCTCAGACAGGCGGAGGATGCGGTGCTTGTAGATACGACGAACGCCGATCTGGATCAGTCTGAGGAGATGCTTTTCGCGGTTTGCAGGGAGAAACTCGGATTATGACGGGCTTCTATAAGCTGGCGATCGGTGTCATGCGCTTTCTGATGCCGGTTTGGTATCACATTGAAACAGAGGGGCTGGAGAACGTGCCGCAGAACGGCGGTTATCTGTTCATCAGCAACCACAGAAGCAACGCTGACCCGATCCTGATCGGAATTCAGAATCCCGATACACAGTTTTGCTTTCTGGCAAAGCAGGAGCTTTTTGCCGACGGTATTGTTGGCTGGGTGCTGCGGAAGCTGGGCGCTGTCGCTGTGGATCGCGGATCTGGTGACATCTCACCGCTTGAGGAGATCATGACTCGTCTGGAAAACGGCGAAAATGCGCTGATTTTTCCGGAAGGAACTCGCTCTGCCGATGGGAAACTCGGCAGATTCAAGTCCGGTGCTGCACTGATTGCGTGTCAGACCGGCGTGCCGATTGTGCCTGTTGCGATCTACTTTGAGGATCGTCTGCGCTTCCGGAGCTGTATTTCAGTCCGGTACGGCAAACCATTTGAAATTCCGAGTATGGATCCGGAAAATCCGTCCGGTTCTGTACTGAAAAATATCCGGAAAGCTATGACGGAGCAGGTCTCTGCCTTGCTGCCGGAAGCCACTGCGGCAGCACGCATTCCAGCGAAACCGGCTGCCGCGCTGCCTGATGCGGCGATGGAGACAACAACACCCGAAATCAAGAAATCGGAGGATAGAGAAGTAGCAATGAGCAAGAATAAGCGCAACCAAAACGGCGGTATGAAGCCTGAGAATCCGACGCCCGAAAAGGAACTCCGTGCCGGCGCGGAGGATCTCGAAACAGTTGAAACTATCCTCGGCGGCGAAGCAGATCCGCCCGCTGAGAAAAAATACGGTTCTGTTGAGAAAAAGCCCTACAGCGGTCCGCCTGCAAAGAAGGCGTCTCCTTTTAAGATGAAGAATCCGTTCCGCAAGTTCCTGGACGGCGATGATTTCCCTGAACCGCCCGATGAGGAAGAATCTGCAACGGCGCCGCTTCCGCCTGCTGAGCCTGTCTCGGATGAGCTTGAGCCTGTGCTTGAATATGACGGCGAAGAACCGGTGGAAGAACCCGTTGAGGAAGCACCTGAGGATTCGTTTGACGAAGGTTATGCGGATGCAGAGCCGTATGACGATGCTGCAAACGAAGTTTACACTGAGCCTGCTGACGATGAGCCGGTTGATGTTCCGTCCGTTGGCGGTTTCCGTCTGCGCAATCCCTTCGCAAAGAAGCCCGCTGCCGAGGTTGATGAGGAGTATGCTGAGGAAGACGAGGGTTACTTTGAAAATGAAGAAGATGAAGTCGTCGCTGCGAAAGGCTTTGATTATGGTAAAATCGCGCTGATTCTCACATTTGTGATTCTTGGCATCTTTGCGGTTGATTTTATCGCACGCCTTTATCGTGACGTGAAGGGTCTGAACGGCGATCTTAATATCCAGACCGGTGAATCTTCAGTGGTGGATTCCATGAATCCGCAGGAAACTGAGGAACAGCCCGCTATCACGACTGAATCGACTGCGCCTGCTGTTATTACTGATAAGGTTCAGGCAAGCACGTCTGTTACGATTCTGACGACCACGATGCCGGATGATTCGACTGATTCCACGAAACCGGAAACAACGGTCAACCGAACCGGCGATACGGTCAGTGTCTCCAATGAGGACGTCAAGAAGGGCAGCCTGATTCTCGTGGATAATGCGCATTTGCTCCAGAGCTTCCCGAATGTTGTCAAGTTCAACGCGATTGAGGGCTTCCGCGAGAAATCACATCTCCGTCTGGTCAGTGCTGAGAATGTCATTGACAGCTCCATGACGCAGCCGCTTCTGAGCTGGTTCGGTGATTTCTATAACGCAACCGGCATGGGCAATGTCATGATCTATGCAACGACGCAGGATCCTGCATATCCGCCGTACAATGTTTCGGTTCCGGAGCGTGCAACCGGTCTGACGCTGGATCTCTCGATTCTCAGCAATGACGGTAATTCTCACGCACCGTTCACCGCAGACGGCAACTATTCCTGGGTTCTGGAACACGCTGCTGATTACGGTTTCATTCAGCGTTATCCGAATGACAAGGTTGATAAGACCGGCGTCAACGGTTTGAGCTGGCATTTCCGCTATGTCGGTGCGCCGCACGCTGCTTACATGAAGGCGAACAGTCTGTGTCTGGAGGAGTATCTCGAAACGGTTCGCAGCCATACATGGAAGGGTGAGCATCTCACCTCGACTGCTGCCGGCATCAACTATGAGATTTACTTCGTTCCGGCTTCGGAAACAACTGCTGAAACGCAGATTCCTTATCCGGCAGGCGCAACGCCGATCATTTCCGGTAACAACGATGACGGATTTGTTGTGGCAGTTGTGAAAGAGTAAAAGAACAGATGGAAATGTCCGGATCTCGTATCCGGACATTTTTTTGGCAAAGAAAACCCCCGGC